>JAZNHI010000163.1:0-3912 GCA_045576895.1 Clostridia bacterium
CATGAACTGCCAGGCAGGCGCCTCCATCACGCTCCCGACCGTCACCGCGCCCGCGGGATATACCTTCCTCGGCTGGGTCACGGAGGATTACAACAACGTCGCAACGCTGCCCACGGTTCTGACCGGCAGCTACAGCGCGACTGCGGACATCACATTGAAGGCGCTGTTCTCGCACACTGAGACCTCCGCAGCCGCATTCGAGCTTGTGACCGAAGCGCCGGAAAGCTGGGAAGGCAGCTACGTCATCACGTTCGGCAAGACCGACGCGATGACCGTCCTCAAGGGTGTTGCGGGCACCAAGAAGCTTGAGACCGCAACGGCGGGCGGCGCTGCCGCGTTCTCTGCGACCGGCATGGCGCTGAACGGCGAGACGCTGGCGAACGTGACGAACGACTACGTCTTCACGATCGCTGCGGCGGGCGGCAAGTTCACCGTGCAGAACGTCGCGACCGGCTCGTATCTTGCAAGCCGCGGCGGGTATCTGTACAGCTACAAGACCAATACGGCAAGCTACAACCGCTGGTCGTTCGCGATCGCCGAAGGTACCGTGGACGCGACGAACGCGGCAAGCACGAAGATCCAGCATCTCGGCTTCAACACCTCGAAGAACTACTTCGCGATCGCCCGCACGGCAAATCCGGAACTCTGCTTCTGGAAGCTTGCGGGATCCGCCGAGACCACGACCTACACCACGGTCATCGGCTGATCGGCATCCGACAAACGCAAAGCGCTGTCCCAAACGGGGCAGCGCTTTTATTTGACCGATCCGATTGAAAACAGTCCGAAATATGCTATAATAGGAAAAAAGGAGGGCTGCGTATGGAAACACAATGGACACCGGACGCTGTGCTTTCGCAGTTTGGCTTTGCCGCATCTAAAGGAGAGCCGACCGTTTTTCTGCACGAGGAAGACGAGGACGGATATTTCAAGCACATCATCGGCGTCACAACGACGGACGGTCGGCGGCTTGTGCTGAAATTTGTCCACGAATTCCTGAACGGCGCGCTGTCCGAGCTTTCTGTGCAGCGGGATATCACGGAAAAGCAATGCGCGTTCGCTTCCTTTTTACGCGAAAACGGCATTCTGACGCCGCGCTTCTACCGTTCGGACGGACGCTTCTGTATGGAAACCACATGTTCGGGTGTTCCCTGCGTCGCGACTGTCGAGGATGATTGCGGCGAGGAGATCCGTGAAATCACGGAGCCGCTCGCCTTCCGGATCGGCGCGCTGGTTGCGCGAATCCACACGCTGTCTCTGACGCACGGGTATCGAATCGGCTGCGGCACGCTGTTTTCCGCCGCGGAGCAGAATGACGTCGACTGCATGGATCGGTTTCTGACGCTTGCAAAGTCCGACGGGATCGACCCGTCCCTTTTGGCGCAGATCGAAGCGCACATCGAACGAAAGCGCGCCGCGCTGACCGCCGAATGGGACACGCTGCCGAAGTCCGCCGTGCAGGGCGATATATCCGTCAACAATCTGATCGACACACCGGACGGTCTGCTCGTATTCGACTATAACAACGCGGGCGACGTGGTCCTCGTCTCCGACCTTGTTTTGGAGGGACTTTTGACCGCATACGAAATGGATCTCCCGGAAAACGTGCCCGCGTCAAATCGCGAACGGCTGTTCCCCGCTTTTCTTGACGGCTATCTGTCCGTCCGGGAGCTGACGGAGGCGGAGCAGCGTATCGGCTGGGAAATCTATACGCTGTACCATGCGCTTTGGTTTACACGCATCGTTTACAACGAGGATTCTCTTGAAAAACGGCTGCAGCGCAACGATATCGACGGCGCAAACGCGCTGCTGCGCCGTATGCTGGAAGATATCACGGAGCCGGATGACGGCAGATTTGCCCGCAAGCCGGCATGCCCCGCCTTTTTTACGACCTTTTGAAAAGGAGATAGCCATGAATAAGCAGCAAACGCTTTTGAACGCAGCGCTCAGAGAGCCGCTTGCGGCGCGTCTGCGTCCCGAAACGATCGACGAGGTCGTGGGACAGACGCACCTTCTGGGACCGGGCAGGATCCTGCGCCGCATCATCGAACAGGATGCGGTGTCCTCCATGATCTTCTGGGGCCCGCCCGGCGTCGGTAAGACGACGCTCGCACACGTGATCGCCAATCAGACGAAGGCGAAATTCATCAACTTCTCCGCGGTCACGAGCGGCATCAAAGAGATCCGCACCGTGATGCAGCAGGCGGACGAAAACCGGATGTTCGGCGAAAAGACGATCGTCTTCGTTGACGAGATCCACCGCTTCAACAAGGCGCAGCAGGACGCGTTTCTGCCGTTTGTGGAGAAGGGCAGCATCATTCTGATCGGCGCAACCACCGAAAACCCGTCCTTTGAGGTCAACGGCGCACTTCTCTCCCGCTGCAAGGTCTTTGTTCTGAAAGCGCTTTCGGAGGACGACCTCCTCTCGCTGCTGCGCCGCGCGATCGAGAGCCCGAAGGGATTCGGCAATCAGCAGGTCATCATCGCCGACGACGTGCTGAAAATGATCGCGGTCTTTGCAAACGGCGACGCACGTACGGCGCTGTCCACACTCGAGATGGCGGTTCTGAACGGGGATTATGAGAACGGCGTCACGACGGTCACGGTTGAAACCGTCGAGCAGTGCACGTCCAAAAAGTCGCTGCTCTATGACAAGACCGGCGAGGAACACTATAACCTGATCTCCGCGCTGCACAAATCGATGCGCAATTCCGATCCGGACGCAGCGGTCTACTGGCTCGCGCGGATGCTTGAAGCGGGCGAGGACCCGATCTATATCGCGCGGCGCGTGACGCGCTTTGCAAGCGAGGACGTCGGGCTTGCGGACCCGCGGGCGCTGGAGCTTGCCGTTGCGGCGTTTCAGGCGTGTCACCTGATCGGTATGCCGGAATGCTCCGTACACCTTACGCAGGCGGTCGTATACCTTTCCCTTGCGCCGAAGTCGAACGCTCTGTATATGGCATATGAGAACGCGAAACGCGACGCGGTCACGCAGCTTGCGGAGCCCGTGCCGCTGCACATCCGCAACGCGCCGACAAAGCTCATGAAGGAGCTCGGCTACGGCAAGGGCTATCAGTATGCGCACGACGCCGTCGATAAGCTGACCGACATGCGGTGCCTTCCCGATTCGCTGCTCGGCAAGGTGTATTACGAGCCGACCGAGCAAGGGCTGGAAAGCCGCTTCAAGGAACGACTCGAACAGATCAAAGCGTGGAAAGCCGCGCAGGAAAAGAGATAACGAACGCCCCGATCAACATTGATCGGGGCTTTTGCTTTCACGAAAAAGCGCCTTCCCGTTTCGGGAAGGCGCTTTCGATTCTGTTCGTTCTCAGAACGCTCTGCTGATGACGAAGTGATCCTTTTCGGGATGCAGCTTGTCATACTCGTGCGCGTTGGTGAACGGGTTGACCGTGTTGACGCTGATGCTCTGATCCTTGCTGTTGAAGGTCAGGATCCGCAGGAAGCCGAGGCCGTTCTCCGCATCTGCGATGTAGTTGTACATCAGTGCGGTGACCTTGCGTCCGCCGTAGTACTTCTCCCACGTTGCCGCGCCGTTCGCGTTGCCGCAGAGGATGAGGCGTACATTCTCGTTGTGCTTCACGAGCTCTTCCTCGATCAGCTTGCCGAACTCCGTCAGCTCACCCTTCTCATCGATGTAGTCGTTGACCAGCAGGATGACGAAGTCGTCTTTCTTTGCATTGATCGCTCTGTTGAGGAACTTCAGCCATTCATCCTGACGCCCCTTCGCCTCGTCGGTCTCCGCAAGCTTCTGATAGCCGATACCGACCACCAGCACGGGCTGTTCTCTGAGCACACGATACCAGATCGCTTCATCGCCGTCGACCTTCGTGACAGTCTTGAAGGTGTACGTATCGGCATTCAGCTCGGCTGCGAGATATGCCTCGTAGTCCATCG
>JAZNHI010000164.1:0-10415 GCA_045576895.1 Clostridia bacterium
GTCCGCCGCGCGCCTTGCCGTCGCGCGTGGAAAGCGGAACCATCAGCCCGTGGCTCATGTTGAAGATCGTGTATGCGAACGAATAGAACAGATTATAGGAGACCATGACCCAGATCACCTTGACCGTATCATTCGATTCGGGCACGGTAAAGAGCAGGATGCCGGTGATTGGCACAAGGATCGCGGACAGCAACAGCCACGGACGCGCCTTGCCCTCTTTGGTGCGGGTGCGGTCGATGACGCGTCCCATCGCAACATTGGTAAACGCGTCGACGATCTTTGAAATGATCGGAAAGACAAAGAGGAACATGCCTCCCCAAAGTCCCTTGAGCTTCAGAACGTCGGTGTAATAGACGTTCAGATAGGTCGCAAGCACCGCGTTCAGAAGCAGCGCGCCGGCAGGTCCCAGAAGATAGCCCAGCCATTTTTCCTTTGCGGTGACCTGTTCCGATGTGATCAGACTCTTGGGCAGTTTCATGCGTTTTGCTCCTCCTTCGGCAGTTTCGGTACGTCAATCTTTTTCATAAAACAGCGGATCCCTTTGATGAGGTGTCCGTTGGTCAGCTCGGCAAAGCCCTGCGCGAAGTTATAAGGCATCCGGTTTCCCGCGCACATCGAGAGCGAGCGCGGCGAATTGCTGTCCATAATGCGCTTCATAAAGTACGCTCCCTTGATCGCGTTGTCGCGTTCCGGTCCCTCCGGCAGCTTATGCGCCTGCTTCATCTGCTTCTTCACCACCGACAGCACGGCGTTATAGAGGATGCGGCCCATGAAGCTCTGGTTGAGATCGATGAAGCGCGATTCGACCGTCACCGGGAAGCTCGGCTGCGGTTCCGGCACGGTGTAGGTATCGGCGTATTCCGTTTCCGGTTCGTCCTCGACCGTGATCGAAACGGTCTTCGATTCGCCGGGGTTCAGATAGATCTTCTCAAAGCCTTTCAGCACGCCGACGACGAACAGCTGCGCAACCTCGCCGCCGAAGCGGTCGCCCGTGTTTTCGATCGTCTGCGTGTACACGTTGCTGTCCTTTGTCCATTTGGAATGCGCAAAGGTCGTGTAGGAAAGTCCGAAGCCGAACGGGAACCGCACGGGAACGTTGTGTTTGCTGAAATACCGATAGCCGACCTCCGTCCCCTCGGCATAGATCTCGTTGATCCCCTTGCCGAAGGTTTCATGCGAGGGAACGTCCTCATAGCGCATCGGCCACGTCTCGGCGAGCTTGCCGGACGGGTTTTTCACGCCGAACAGCAGATCATAGACCGCCGCGCCGCCGTTCTGTCCCGGCAGATACATATTGAGAATTGCGTCGACTTTATCGCAGAACGGCAATTCGACCGGCGAACCGCCGAACAGAATGACGACGACCTTTTTCCCGCTTTCCGAAAGCGAGTCGATCAGCCGGAGATGACTTTCCGGCAGGCGCATATCGTCGCGGTCGCAGCCCTCGGATTCGTATTCGTCCGTCAGCCCCGCAAAGACCAGGACCGTGTCGCTCTCCTCGAGCGCGTACGTCTGTACGCTGTGCGCCTTGAATGCGTCTTTCGGCGTCGTGACCTTCGTCGGCCGGATCATGGAGCTGCCCGCGCCCTGGTAGCGCATGTTTTCAAAAAGCTCGCCTGCAACGTGCAGCTTCTCCGTGCCGGAAAGCGGCAGCACGCCGTTGTTCTTCAGCAGCACCGCGCAGTCCGCGGCGATCTCGGCGGCAAGCGCATGATGCGCATCCCAATCCACCGGCTTCGGATCGGCGGGGATCGCATATTTGTCTACCCATCGGAGGATATTCCGGCAGGCTTTGTCGAGATCCTCCATGGGGAGCGTGCCGTCTTTGACGCCGTCGAGTATCCACCTGCGGCAGATCGCCGTATCGCCCGGCATTTCAAGGTCAAGTCCGGCTTTCAGGCTTGCGACGCGGTCGTGCATTGCGCCCCAGTCGGTCATGACGACGCCGTCATATCCCCATTCTTTGCGGAGCACGTCGGTTAAAAGCCACTTGTGTTCGGAGCAGAATGTGCCGTTGACCTGATTGTACGCGCACATGATCGTCGCGGGATGCGCATGCTTTACGATATACTCAAACTGCTTCAGGTAGATCTCGCGCATCGTCTTTTCACTCGCGATCGAATTGCCCATGAAGCGGTAGTTTTCGGAATTGTTCAGCGCAAAGTGCTTGACCGAAACGCCGACGCCCGTCGACTGCACGCCGTTGACCTCCGCCGCGCCCATCACGCCCGCAAGATACGGATCCTCGGAAAAGTATTCGAAGTTTCTGCCGCAGAGCGGATTGCGCTTGATGTTGACGCCCGGACCGAGAAGCGTATGCACGCCGTAATACCGGCACTCCCTGCCGATCGCCTCGCCCATTCTGCGCACGTTTTCCGGGTTCCAGCCCGAAGCGGTCGTCGCCGCCGTCGGGAAGGACGTAGCCGGTTCGCTCTCGGAGACGCCGTTGTCGCCGCCTTCCTTCTGCAGCCTGAGTCCGTGCGGACCGTCCGACATGCGCAGCGACGGAATCGAAAGCCGCGGGATCGGATTCGTGTACATGAAATTCGTGCCGGAAACCAGCGCCGCCTTCTCCTCAACCGTCATTTGTGCGATCAGCTTTTCCGTGTCCATAGAACGCTCCTCCATCCTTGATAGCCATATTATAATACGTTTCTTTGCCTTTGTATTGCATTTTTGTAATATATTACGTATAATTGTAATGATTCGGAGGGCTTGCGGAATGTATGATCTGAACTATATTGCAAAATCTATGGGCGCGCTGTCCGGCGTGCCGGTGCGGCTCATCGAAAACGGAACGCAGACGTTTGCGTGGTTTCCCGCAAAGCTGCCGAAGGATCCGATGGAGCTGTACCGCAAGGAGATCGTTTCGATCACGGCGCATGTGGGTTACTTCGTCACGCCGCTGTTTCATTATTACGGGATCGTCAACGCCGGAAACGCGTCTCTCGTGATCGGTCCGACGTCGCAGATCATGGCGAGCGAACAGGACCTCCGGGAGCTTGCCTTCCGGCTCGATGTGCAAAAGGAGGATGTTCCCGCGTTTATTGCGGGGATGAACGCCGTCATGCGGCTTCCGGTGGAAACGCTGCTTTCCATGCTCTGCACAATGAATCATTTCCTGAACGGCGGCGAAACGCTTGCCATTTCGGACGTTGCGATCTACAGCGACGAGCAGCAGACGATCAAAACGCGCGTGGAGCAGCGGCGCACGGCGCGCGTCTACGAGGAACCGCCGCGACCGCGGGAAGTGCACAATGCGCTCGCGATCGAAGAAGCGCTGATGGAGATCGTGCGCAAGGGCGACACCGCCGCGCTGAAGCGCTGGCTCAGCGAAGCGCCCGCCATCCGCGGCGGTACGATCGCGCCCAATCAGCTTCGTCAGCTCAAAAACACGTTTATCGTCTCGGTAACGCTGGCGTCACGCGCGGCGATCCGCGGCGGCATGTGCGAGGACGACGCGTTCTCCCTGTCCGACGGTTATATTCAGCGCGCCGAGCTTCTGTCCGATCACAGCAAGCTCATGAATCTGCAGTATCACATGATCCTCGAATTCACCGAACAGGTAGAAAAGCTGCATCTCGGACACCGGCCCGCCAAGCTTGCGGGGGACGTTGCGAACTACGTCCGTCACCACCTTTCCGAACCGATCAGCACGGAAAAGATGGCGCGGGAATTCTATCTGAGCCGTCCGTATCTTTCCGCAAAGTTCCGGAAGGAGACCGGCGAAACGCTGACCGATTTCATCCTCCGCGAAAAAACGGAGGAAGCCAAGCGCCTTCTCCGCTGGTCCGACAAAAGCGCGTCCGCGATCGGCGCGTATCTGGGTTTTTCCTCCCACGGACACTTCATACGCGTCTTCAAAAAATATGCCGGCGTCACGCCGAACGAGTTCCGCACAAAGCTGTGATCGCCGCGATCCGATACAATCCGCTGCCCGGACGAAGCGCAGGACGTTCGGTCCTCCTCCGGCGCTCTCACAACATACGGCGAGCGGCTTCCGGCGTTGTTTTTTGTATGCAAAAAAGATCGCCGATGCGGCGACCTTTGCGCGAATGATGGAAATACGTCCGTTTCCGCACGGATCATGAACGAAGCGTGCGCGCAAGAAATGCCCGCGCAATGCGCTCGTACCGCGGACGGTCAACCAGAAAGCTCAGACCGTGCCCCGCGTGCGGGAATGTGTGCAGCTCGACCCGGTCCGGATTCGCCGCGGCGATCCGGCGTCCCATCTCACAGGGAACGAAGCGGTCGTCCTCGCCGTGGATCAGCAGGATCGGCACCGGCGAACGCTTCACCGCCTCCGCCGCGTCCGCGCCGGTCGGATCGAAGCCTCCGTAGATCCGTGCGCCGAGCCGCAGCAGCGGCCACACGATGCGCGGCGGCAGCTTCCGATCGCGGCAGACCTTGACGATGATCTCCTTCGGATTCGTAAACGGCGCATCGGCAACGATCCCTTTGACGCAGTCCGGCAACTGCAGTCCCGACGCCATAAGCACGGTCGCCGCGCCCATCGAGATCCCGCACAGCAGAACGGGCGTGTCTTCGCCGAACCGTTTCCGCGCGTATTCGACCCACTTGAGACAATCCTGCCGTTCCTTCACGCCGAAGGTGACGGTATGTCCCTCGCTCGTGCAGTGCGCGCGTTCCTCGATCATCAGGAGGTTGAACCCCTCGTCGCGGTACAGCTGCGTGCCGCCGGAGAAATCGCGCGCGGGCGTTCCGCGATATCCATGGAACAGGATCGCGAGCGGCGCGCCGTCCCTTTGGTGATAGTACCGCCCGGCAAGGCGCAGCCCGTCGGACGACGTCACGGAGACGCGTTCGTACGGGATCGCATTCACTTCGCGGATCATCGTTTTGATCGTTTCGAGCAGCGGTTCCGTCTGATCCGAAACCGGAAGGCTGAAGTCGTCGTTCTGCGTCTTGTTCGGCGAGTAAAACACCATCCGGTACGTCACATACGCGGCGCCGAGCAGGATCGCCGCAAGCGCAAGCGCACAATACAGTACGATCATAGGTCCTCCGTTTCCCGCTGCAGCCGTTCGACGATCAGCAGATCCGCGGGCAGCCAGTTCACGTCCGCAAGCTGCTCTTTCATAAGCCAGCGTGCCGATTCGTGCTCAAGAAGCGCCGGTTCCCCCGCAGCGATCGAGCACAGAAAACAATCCATGGACAGGTGGAATTCCGGATAATCGTATTCCGCCGTCATCAGAAAGCGTTCGGGCAGCACGGGAACGGCAAGCTCCTCGCGGATCTCGCGGATCAGCGCTTCTTCGGGCGTCTCCCCCGGCTCGATCTTTCCACCCGGGAACTCCCAGTAATCCTTGTACGCGCCGTATCCGCGCTGTGTTGCAAGGATCCTTCCCTCCCGACGGATGATCGCCGCAGCCACTCTGACCGTTTTCATACTTTCCTCCGGAACCGTTCGTTTGACAGTATTATACCGAAAACCGGTCCGCGATTCAATACGGGATTTGTGAAACGGACTGTACGAACCGGCGGCGCCGTGGTATAATATGATATCAATCTACGGGGAGCAGACAGCGATGCAGACGAAACAGGTTCAGATATACGGGACGCTCGGTCCCGCGTGCGGGGATTGCGAAACCCTCAGGAGGATGCTTTCGGAGGGGTTGGACGGCATGCGGCTGAATCTGTCCCATACCGCGCTCGAGGACGCCGCGGACCTGCTTGAGGCCTGGCGCAAAGCGGCGGATGCCTGCGGAAAGCGTCCGCAGCTGCTGATCGACATGCAGGGACCGGAGCTGCGGATCGGCACGCTCGCAAAGCCTCTGTCTCTGCGCGAAGGCGACCGAATCAGTGCGGAGACGATCCCGTTTCCGGACACGGTGCAAACGACGCTCAAAGCAGCCGCGCCCGGACAGGAGATCCTGCTGGACGACGGAAAGCTTCTGCTGAAAACGGACGGACCGGACCGCCTGCTTGTCGTGCGAGGCGGTTTGCTCGAAAGCCGGAAAAGCGTCGCGCTGCCGGGGATCGCGATCCATGCGCCCGCAATGACGGACGCCGACCGGCGGCACATCCGCATTGCAAAGGACTGCGGCGTGACGGCAATCATGCAGCCGTTTGTGCGCGGAAAAGAGGACCTGATCGCGGTGCGCGCCGCGCTGAACGAAGCGGGCTGCGGCGATCTCAGGCTGCTCGCCAAGGTCGAAAACACAGACGGGATCGCGCATCTTTCCGAGCTCATCCCGCACTGCGACGAGATCGTGATCGCCCGCGGGGATCTCGGCAACGCCGTGCCGCTCTGGACGTTGCCCGCAGCGCAGAAGCGCATCGCCGCCGCATGCCGAAAGGCAGGGCGCGATTTCATGGTGGTCACGCAGATGCTCGATTCCATGACACACCGCCCCGTGCCGACGCGCGCGGAGGTGTCCGATATCTTCAACGCGGTGCTTGACGGTGCATCGTCCGTGATGGTGACCGGCGAGACCGCCTCAGGCGAATACCCCGTCGAAACGATCCGCTATCTTGTAAAGACGGTGCGCGAGGCGGAAGCGTTCCGCGACAAAACCCGGTAAGCGATCCGAGAGAGATCCGGTTCCTATTCATCCGTCCCTGCGCTGGACGTTTTTTTGTATAAAACACGGGCTGCCCCGCTTTGGGACAGCCCGTACAGTTCTTTCGTCGTGTGATCAGATCTCGTTGTTTGCGTCGCCCATAAGATCGGCAAGCACCTTTTCGCGCACGACGCGCACGTCGGTCTCGCGCACCTTCTGACGGAGCGGAAGCACCGAGCGCGGAGAGACGGAAAGCTCGTCGATGCCGATCGAAAGGAACGTCTCGGTCAGCGCAAGATCCGCGCCGAGCTCGCCGCAGATGCCGACCCAGATGCCGTTCTTGTGCGCATTGTCGCACACCATCTTGAGGAGGCGCAGCACCGCGGGATGATGCGGGTTGAAGAAGCGCCCGAGGTCGTTGTTCTGGCGGTCGCACGCAAGCGTGTACTGCGTCAGATCGTTCGTGCCGCAGGAGAAGAAGTCGACCTCCTTCGCAAGACGGTCGGAGATGATCGCCGCCGCGGGCGTTTCGATCATGATGCCGACTTCGACGTCGTTGTCAAACGGAATGCCTTCCGCAGTGAGTTCCTTCTTGACGCGCTCGCACATTTTCTTCGCTTCGCGCACCTCCCAGACGGACGTGACCATCGGGAACATGATGGAAAGCTTTCCGAACGCAGAGGCGCGATAGAGCGCGCGGATCTGCGTATGGAAGATCTCGGGACGGTTCAGGCAGATGCGCAGCGCGCGGTTGCCGAGCGCCGGGTTCTCCTCGTTCGGGAGATTGAAGTAGCCGATCTGCTTGTCGGCGCCGATGTCGAGCGTGCGGATGACGACTTCCCTGCCCTCCATATCGGAAAGCGCCTTTTTGTATGCTTCGAACTGATACTCCTCATCGGGATAGTCGTCGCAGTTCAGATACAGGAATTCACTGCGGAACAGGCCGACGCCGCCCGCATCGTTCTTCAGGACCGCGGCAACGTCGTCCGGACTGCCGATGTTGCAGTAGATACGCACGTTCTGTCCGTCCTTCGTCACGTTCGGCTTGCCCTTGAGCTCGTCCAGAAGCGCCTGCATCTTTTTCTGCTCTTCCATCTTTTTGAGCATCTTCGCGCGGGCAGCTTCGTCCGCATCAACCAGAATGCTGCCGTTGGAGCCGTCGATGATGACCTCGTGACCCGCCATTTCCGGCTTCATGGCGTCACCGACGCCGATGATCGCGGGGATGCCCATCGTGCGGGCGAGGATCGCCGTGTGGCTCGATCCGCTGCCGCCCTCGGTGATGAAGCCGAGGATCTTGCTCTTGTCAAGCTGAACGGTCTCGCTCGGCGCGAGGTCGTCCGCCGCAAGGATGACCGGGACCGGCGAATCAACGCCGCCCGCGACCGCGCCGGTCAGAATGCCAAGGATGCGGCCCGCAACGTCCTTGACGTCCGCGGCGCGCGCCTGGAAATACGCGTCGTCCATCGAAGCGAACATCTCCGCAAACTGCGCGGCGGTATCGGAAACCGCAGACTCCGCGTTCAGCTTCTCGTCGTTGATCATGTTCTGGATGCTCTCTTCGAATTCGAGATCCTCCGCCATCATCGCATGCGTTTCAAACAGCATCGCCGCTTCGTCGCCTGCCTCGGCTCTCGCCTTCTCCGCAAGCTCGCCCAACTGCTCGATTGCCTTCTCCTGTGCCGCCTTGAACCGCGCCCACTCTGCCTCGGTATCCGCGACCTCGTACCGGGTGATCGTGCTCTTTGCGCGCTGATAGAAATACAGGGGACCGAGCGCAACGCCGGTGGATACGCCCTTACCTTGAATTGTGATCATAAAATACCTCCGTGTTCAAAAATGGACAAAGACGGCTGTCGCATTGACAGCCGTCTTTGATCGATATTACAGGTTTGCTTTGAAGAACGCTTCGATCTCCGCCGCGGCGGTTTCTTCGTCTGCGCCTTCGACGTCCACACGGATCGTGTCGCCCTGCTTGATGCCCATGCCCATCAGCGCCATCAGCTTCAGCGCGTTGACGGCTTTTTCGCCCTTTCTGACGGTGACGGTCGAGCCGTACTTTTTGATTTCCTTGACAAGGACGCCTGCGGGACGCGCATGAATGCCGACCGGATCGGTGATGGTGTACTCAAACGATTTCATTGAATTGTCCTCCTGATAGTTTTTCGATTTTTATTCTGCACCGCACTCGACGCCTTCGAGGTCGTCGGAGTTGGTAAGAAGCACCGCAACGGTGTCGCTGTAACCCGCCGCCTTGATCTTTTCGCGGCTGAAGCGGATCAACGGCTGACCGAGCTTGACTTCGTCGCCCTCTTTTACGAGGCACTCGAAGCCGTCGCCGTTCATATTGACGGTATCGACGCCGACGTGGATCAGCATTTCCATGCCGTTCGACTCAATGCCGATGGCGTGCTTGCTCTGCGCAACCGAGCTTATCGTGCCGTCAAACGGTGCAACGACAAGCTCTGCCGTGGGTTCGACGCCGACGCCGTCGCCGAGCACGCCGGACGCAAAGGTCTCATCCGGGATCGCTTCACGCGCAATGACGTTGCCCGCGATCGGCTGCATGACCTTGCCAGCCGCGCAGCGGATGACGGAAACCGTCGGAAGCTCCGGCGCCGCTTCGGGCTCTGCGGCTTTTTCTTCGGGCTTATCTTCCTTCCAGATGAAGAGGGTCAGCGCGAATGCCACGCCTGCGGAGATCAGCAGCTCGACGAGGTACAGCGGGATGTTGTTGACCGCCGGGATCGCCGGGATGCCGGTGACGCCGTAAACCGGTGCGCCGAGCTTAAACAGCGCGCCGAACAGTGCGCCGACCGCGCCGCCCGCCATGCCGCAGAGGAACGGCTTCATAAAGCGGTAGTTGACACCGAAGATTGCAGGCTCCGTGATGCCCAGGGACGCGGAGAGCGAAGCGGGCAGCGCAACGGATCTGGTCTTGGCATTCTTGACCTTGATCGCGACTGCCAAGCACGCGCCGAACTGCGCGAAGTTTGCGGCGGATGCGATCGGCATCCAGGTGTTGAGACCTGTCTGCGCGATCATGCCGGCCTCGATGACGTTGTACATATGGTGCAGGCCCAAGAAGACGGTCCACGGATAGATCGCGCCCATGACGGCAGCGCCGACCGTGGTTCCCGCAAGCCATTTTGCGCCCATCAGGACGTAGTTTTCAAGAACGGAGAAGACCGGCCCGATGATCGTGAACGTGGCGAATGCGGTGACCAGAACCGTGACGAGCGGCGTCACGAACAGGTCAATCATTTCCGGCACGATCTTATGCAGCAGCTTCTCGAGTTTTGACATCAGTAAGACTGCCAATATGACCGGTATGACGTGTCCCTGATAGCCGACCTGTTGGATCGGATAGAAGAATATGTGCCACTCCGGTACCGTTTCCGCGGTGCCGACCGTCCATGCGTTGATCAGCGCGGGATGGACCATCATCAGACCGATGACGGCGCCGAGGAAGATGTTGCCGCCGAATACGCGCGCCGCGGAGATCGCGACGAGCACGGGCAGCAGCGCGAACGCGGTGTTCGCAACAAGGTCGAGGAAGGAATACCAGTCGGAATCACCGAACGCCGGCGCAAACTTCGGGATCGCTTCGACGATACCCATCAACAGACCGGAGGCGACGATTGCGGGGAGGAGCGGGACGAAGATGTCGCCCGGGGTCTTCAGGATCTTCTTCCACCACGGCATCTTGGATGCCGCAGCCGCCTTGACGTCCGCCTTCGTTGCGGCGGACACGCCGGTGACGGCGAGGAATTCGTCGTACACCTTGTTGACCGTACCTGTTCCGATGATCAGCTGGAGCTGACCGTTCGACTCGAACATACCCTTGACGCCTTCGACGTCTTCGAGTGCTTTCTTGTCGAGCTTACTGTT
>JAZNHI010000165.1:0-8392 GCA_045576895.1 Clostridia bacterium
CGCGCGGCGCTGCATTTTGACGAGGAGCCTTCGATCAGCGGCACGCACGGCAGCGGCACGATCTTTTTCTCCGGCTGCAATCTGAAGTGCATCTTTTGTCAGAACATGGTTTTGACCGACGGGAAGCTCGGCGAAGTCTTCTCCGTCCCCCGCCTTGCGGAAACCATGCTGAAGCTTCAGGCGCTCGGCGCACACAACATCAACCTTGTCACGCCGACGCCGCACCGGGACGCGATCGTCGAGGCGCTGCGGCTTGCAAAAAGCGACGGGCTCCGCATTCCCGTCGTGTACAATACAAACGCGTATGAAACCGTCGATACGATCAAAGCGTATCAGGGTCTTGTCGATATCTATCTGCCCGATCTCAAGTATGTCGATCCGCGGCTGTCGCTGAAATTCTCCCGCGCATCGGACTACTTCGATACGGCAATCGAAGCGATCGCGGAGATGATCGACCAGGTCGGGTTTATGCAGACGGACGAAAACGGGATTGCTTTTCGGGGCGTCCGCATCCGGCATCTCGTGCTGCCCGGATGCGTGTTCGATACGCGCAACGTGCTTGACGCGATCAAGGCGCGGTTCGGCGCCGACTGTCCGATCTCGCTGATGTCGCAGTTCACGCCGATCCCGGAATGCACGGTGAAGCCTTTGGACCGTCCGCTGACGCAGCGCGAATACGAGAACGCGCTCGAATACTGCATCTCGCTCGGCTTCACGAACGTTTACACGCAGGATCTGACAAGCGTCGGACGTTCCTTCACCCCTCCGTTTTCGGATCATGTGGAATTATAAAAACGGTTCTGCAGACAATCGCCTATTCTGCCTTTATGCGATTTCCTTGCAGAAAGCGGTATCGGAACCGAAAGTTCCGATCACATTTCCGGATGAATCTACAACGACGATGCCTGAGTAACCGTGTATCAGGTGATATTTAGGATCATATCTTAAGTTCGGAATATTCGGAAATGAATAATAAACGGAAGCAAACGACTGTCCGTAGTTTTTGCCTTTGTTTCGTATTTCGCCGGATTCAACTTTTCTTGTCCATTCGATAAACTCGGATTTTGCCTGTTCCGACAGGATCAGCGAGTCCCACTGTCTGTAAATTGAGATCTCAATATCCATTTCATCATATTCCTCATACAGCACCGGGAACCGGAAATCCGACCGCACCCAGGGCGCATACTCCATGTCTGCGAGCAGCGGCTTTCGTTCACGTACAAATGTTCCCTCCTCATCGGATGCAAGCAATGCATTCCCTTCCTGTACAGTTCCGATTCGATAGGAATATCTGCCGAAATAATACCACTTTTCAGGTAATCTGACATATGTGACCGTCCCATCCGACATAGATTTGCCATTGATCACAAATACACGTCCCCCATCGCCGCATCCGAACAAACAAAGCAGGAACAGGACCGTCAAGCAAAATGCCGCCCTTTGCAGAATCCGTTTCATTGCAATATCCCCCATTCTTTATCTTTGTCATATTTTACCGCAAAGATGCAAGATTTTTGTGTTATCCATGTAAACAAAAAAGGCGCTGCGCGCCTTTCAAAGATACATTTTTTCCAGATACTCCGCGACGCCGTCGTCGTCGCAGGCGCCGATCACAAGATCGGCTTTTTCTTTTACCAGCGCGTTGGCGTTCGCAACGCACACGCCGGTGCCCGCCCATTCGATCATGTCGAGGTCAAGCGTGTTGTCGCCGATCGCGGTGACCTCCCCGCGCGGGATATTGAGCATCGCCGCAACTTTCTCGAGCGCCTTTCCCTTGGTCGACGAGACCGAGCCGATCTCGATGAATCCCGGCTTTGAGCAGAGCACGGAGATATGCTTCGGCAGCAGCGCGCGGATCTCCCGATAGAGCTCGGCTTCCTTTGCCGGATCGACCGCATACAGCACCTTCGGGATGTTGTCGAGCGGGCGATAGAGAAGGTTCGGATCCTCGATGAACGGCAGGTTCAAGATGCCGGTATACCGTTTCGTGAAGTCGTTCGCCTTGCGGAAGATGACCGTGTCCTCCTCATAGATCTGCGCATGAATTCCGAACGCGTCGGCGATCGCGAACGCCGTGACGACGTCCTCCGGTCGGAGATAATTCTCGTAGAGATGCTTTCCGGTCCTGCCGTCGGAGACGACCGCGCCGCCGTAATGGATCAGCGGACCGTAAACCGAAAGCGATTCTCGGATCTGTTTCGATCCGAGAAAGCCGCGTCCCGTGGCAAGAACGACGGTGACGCCGTGCGATTCCGCAAGCCGGACCGCTTTTTTGAGCCGCTCGCTCGGAAGCTTTCCGGTCGAAACCAGCGTGTCGTCGATGTCGAGCGCAAGGAGCTTCATGAATCTCTCCTCTTCTCGATCAGGTCGCGGAATGCCTCGTGCACCTCGCCCGCCATGTACAGGGAACCGACCGCCAGCGACGGATCCTCTCCCCTTGCCGCGGTCTCGATCGCGTCGGCGACCGAGGAGAACGACGTTGCCGTTGCGCCGAACGAGCGGATCAGTTCCGCAAGCTCCTCCGCGGGCATGGCGCGGTCGTTGTTCGGCGTGACCGTATAGAACTCCTGCGCGATCGGCAGCAGCAGCCCGATCGACTGTGAAACGTCCTTGTCGCGCATCATGCCCATGATGATCTTTGCTTTGCGGTCCGGGAACAGCCGCTGATACGTTTCGACCGTGCCGCGTACGCCGTGCGGGTTGTGCCCGCCGTCCACGAAGAACGGCGGATTCTCCCGGAGCAGTTCAAAGCGCGCGGGCCATACGGTTTTTTCAAGCCCGGTGCGCAGCGCTTCGTCCGAGATCTCAACGCCCTGTTCGCGTAAAAGCCCGACCGCGTCGATGACCGTCGCGGCGTTGCGCATCTGGTACTTGCCCAAAAGCCCGAGTCTGAGATCGCGATAGTTCCGATAGTCGAACGTCTGTCCGTGCAGGTCGTACGTCCCTTCCCTGAGCGTGGAGCGATCGACGACGTGCAGCGCCGCATGATGCTTTTCGCATGCCGCTTCGATCACCGGAAGCGCGTCCGGATGCCGCCCGTAGAACAGCACGGTGCCGTTGTCCTTGACGATGCCGGCTTTGGCGTGCGCGATCTCCTGAATCGTGTTGCCGAGGATGTGCATGTGGTCGTAATCGATCGCCGTGATGATCGAAAGAAGCGGGGTTTTGATGATGTTGGTGGAATCCAGCTCGCCGCCCAAGCCTACCTCAAGCACGACGTAATCGCACTGTTTTCTGACGTAATACAGGAACGCGGCGGCGGTGATGACCTCGAATTCGGTCGGCGCGTTCTCCATGGATTCGACGACCGGCTTCAGGTCCGTGATGATTTCGGCAAGCTCGTCGTCCGCAATCGGCTCGTTGTTGAACTGGATGCGCTCGTTGAACCGGTCGACATAGGGCGAAACGAACAGCCCCGTGCGATACCCCTGCGCGCAGAGAATGCGGGAAAGCATGGCACAGGTGGAGCCCTTGCCGTTCGTACCCGCAACGTGGATGAATTTCAGTTTGTTCTGCGGATTGCCGAGAAGCTCGCAGAGCTCGGTCACGCGCACCAGCCCGAGCTTTGAGCCGCGCCAGTACATGCCGTGGATATAGGCGATCGCTTCTTCGTATGTCATAAGCTCTTTCCTCCCTGAATGCCCTTCATAACAACCGGGTACAAAAGCCGGACGGCAAGGATCTGTACCGCCGTCATCAACGCGACGAGCGGCATCCGCAGCAGCAGGTGCGCCCACAGCGGCACGCCGCCGTCAAAGTGCAGCACATGCAGCCAGATCGTTACCAGAAACAGCGAAACGACAATGTTGACCGGAATGATCGAAAGCGCCGTGGAAAGCGTGCGTCCCTGATTCCGGAACACATACCGGAACAGAACGCCCGGGAGTACGCCGGTGAGAACCGCATTCAGTGCAAACAGCGGATTCCACGCGTTTCCGGAATTCGAAATGAACGTTCCGCACAGGTCTGCGATGAACGCACACAGTCCGCCGAAAACCGGACCGAGCGAGAAGGAGCACAGAAAAATCGGGATCTCGCGGAACGTGATCCTGCTGCTGTCCGGCAAATAGAACGTAAACGGATTGATCGACAGGATCGCCGCCAATGCCGCAAACATTGCGGCGAACGTAAGCTGACGCGTTGTGATCCGACGCATTTGCCCACCTCCTTTTCCAAACTCATGTATTATACAACACGCATTCGAAAAACGCAAGGAAGCAATCCAAACTTCTGAATCGCACAAAAGGACTTTCCTTTGCGGAAAGCCCTCTTTCGGAGTATTTGGTTTTTAAAGATCGTCCGCGTCCTGCACGGGCTGCATGCCGTCCTCGGGAATGCCGGTCCAGCTTCCGTTTACGTCGGATGGGATCTGCGCGGTTTTTCGCGGAACATAGCAGAACTTCCCGCGTCTGTCCGATCGTCTGTCAATACTCGTCCGCGCCATAGAGATCGTCATCGCTGCGGTTGCGCTGGCTGTCGCCGTCGCGGTTCGTGTCCGCACGTTTGCGTTCGTTCGGATTGCTTCTGCGGTTTCTGTCGCCGTTTTCGCGTTTTGTTTCGTTCCTGAATGCCATGAGATTACCTCCGTTTTTGTATTGCCGATCATTCGACGTTTTTAATTTGCACGGTTTGCGGACGTTTATGTAAAGAACGCGAAAAAAAACGCAAATCGCGTCTTGCCCTCCGCGCGCGTACGCGTTATAATTAGATATTATTTTGAAAACCCGATCGGAGATCCCTCCGAGGAAAGGATGCAATATGGAAGAACGGAGCAAAAACTTCATCGAGGAGTTTGTCGAAGAAGACCTCAAAACCATGAACCGCCCGGTCAAGACGCGGTTCCCGCCCGAACCGAACGGCTATCTGCACATCGGTCACGCAAAGGCGCTGTCCGTCGATTTCGGCATTGCCGAGGAATACGGCGGCACCTGCAATCTGCGCTTTGATGACACGACCCCCACCAAGGAGGACGTCGAATATGTCGAGGCGATCCAGGACGATATCCACTGGCTGGGCTTTGATTGGGATCAGCTCCGCTTCGGTTCGTCCTATTTCGATCAGTGCTACGAGCTTGCCGTGAAACTCATCAAGGACGGCAAGGCGTACGTCGACGATCTTAGTAAGGACGAGATGCGCGAATATCGCGGCACGCTCACCGAGCCGGGCAAAAACAGCCCGTGGCGCGACCGCTCCGTCGAGGAAAACCTCGATCTCTTCGAGCGCATGAAGAACGGCGAGTTCCCGGACGGCGCAAAGACGCTCCGCGCGAAGATCGACATGGCAAGCCCGAACATCAACATGCGCGATCCCGCGATGTACCGCATTCTGCACACCTCGCACCATCAGACCGGCGACAAATGGTGCATCTATCCGATGTACGACTTCGCACACCCGATTCAGGATGCGATCGAGGGCGTGACGCATTCGCTGTGCTCTCTCGAATACGAAGCGCACCGCCCGCTCTATGACTGGGTCGTGAATGCCTGCGGATTCGATCCGAAGCCGCGGCAAATCGAGTTTGCGCGGCTGAACCTCACCAACACGATCATGTCGAAGCGCTACCTCCGCCGTCTCGTCGAGGAGCATTTCGTCAGCGGCTGGGACGATCCCAGAATGCCGACGCTGTGCGCCATGCGCCGCCGCGGCTACCCCGCCGCCGCCGTGCGCGACTTCCTTGCCCGCATCGGTGTGGCGAAGGCGGATTCCGTCGTGGACACCGCGATGCTCGAGCACTGCGTACGCGAGAACCTGAACGCGAACGCGCTGCGCCGCATGGCGGTCATCGAACCGCTGAAGCTCATCATCGACAACTGGGAGCCCGACCGCTTCGAGACCGTCGAGATCGAGAACAATCCGAACGATCCGGACGCGGGCACGCACACGGTCCGCTTCGGCAGAGAGCTTTGGATCGAACAGAGCGATTTCATGGCGGAACCGGTCAAGAAGTTCTTCCGGCTGAAGCCGGACGGCGAGGTGCGTCTGAAAGGCGCGTACATCGTCAAGTGCGTTTCGTGGAAGACCGAGCCGGACGGAACCGCATCCGAAGTCCACGTTACATACGATCCCGAAACCAGAAGCGGCGCGTGCGAACGCAAGGTCAAGGGCACGCTGCACTGGGTCCCGGTTGACGACGCGATCCCCGCGGAGTTCCGTCTCTACGGTCCGCTGATGCGCGAGGCGAATGAAGGCGAGGAGGTCGACGACTTCACGAAGCTTTTGGATCCGAATTCGCTCGAGATCAAGCAGGGCTTTATCGAACCGGCGCTCAGGGACGCCGCCGTCGGCGAGTCGTTCCAGTTCATCCGCATGGGCTATTTTGCGAAGGATCCCGATTCGACCGCAGATCATCCGGTGTTCAACCGCGTTGTGGGACTCAAGGATTCGTTCAAGATTCAGTAAGGAGATTGTAATGGAAGTTCGTACCAGATTTGCCCCGTCCCCGACGGGTTATATGCACCTCGGAAACCTCCGCAGCGCGCTGTATACCTACCTGTTCGCAAAGGCGAACGGTGGGAAATTCATTTTGCGCATCGAGGACACCGATCAGGCGCGCTTCGTGCCCGGTGCGGTCGACGTGATCTACCGCACGCTGAAGAGCATCGGCATGCAGTGGGACGAAGGTCCCGACATCGGCGGCGATTACGGCCCCTATGTGCAGAGCGAGCGCAAGAACATGTACCTGCCCTACGCCGAGCAGCTTGTGAAGGCGGGCAAGGCGTACTACTGCTTCTGCACCGAGGAGGAGCTTGCTGCGCGGCGTGAGGAAGCTGCAAAACGCGGCGAGACCTTCAAGTACGACAAGCATTGTCTGCACCTCTCCCCCGAGGAAGTGCAGCGCCGCATTGCCGCGGGCGAGCCGTACGTCATCCGTCAGAACGTGCCCGAGCACGGCGAAGCGTCGTTCGACGACGTGCTTTACGGACACATCGCAGTCGACTGCGCCGATCTCGACGACATGATCCTCATTAAGGCGGACGGCATGCCGACCTATAACTTTGCAAACGTCATCGACGACCATACGATGGGCATCACGCACGTCATGCGCGGCAACGAGTACCTTTCGAGCACGCCGAAGTACAATCTGCTGTACGAAGCGTTCGGCTGGGAAAAGCCGGTCTACATCCACATGACGCCGATCATGCGTGACGCGACGCATAAGCTTTCGAAGCGCGACGGCGACGCGTACTTCGAGGACTATATCAACAAGGGCTATCTCAAGGAAGCGATCGTCAACTACGTTGCGCTTTTAGGCTGGAACCCGGGCGACGAGCGCGAGTTCTTCACGATGGACGAGCTGATCAAGGCATTCTCCGTGGACGGAATGAGCAAGTCCCCCGCCATCTTCGACGTTAACAAGCTCACGTGGATGAATGCGGAATACGTCCGCCGTCTCACGCCGGAGCAGTTCACCGAGTACGCGCTGCCGTATTACGAAAAGGCAGGCGTTTCCGCCGAGCACGCGGATCTTCTTGCAAGGATCCTGCAGCAGCGCACCGAGGTCTTTACACAGATCCCGGAGATGCTCGACTTTATCCCGCAGCTTCCGGACTACGACGCCGAGCTGTTCACGAACAAGAAGAGCAAGACGAATCCGGAGATCGCAAAGCATGTTCTGGAGATCGCAATCGAGGCTCTCGATGCACTTCCCGCGTGGGAGGAGCAGCCGATCCACGATACGCTCCTCGGTCTTGCCGAAAAAGAGGGCATGAAGAACGGAACGATGCTCTGGCCGGTGCGCATCGCGCTTGCGGGCAAGCAGGTCACGCCGGGCGGCGCGATCGAGATCGCGATCCTTTTGGGTCGCGAGGAATCCATGCGGCGTCTTAAAATCGGTTTTGAAAAGCTTTCGTAAGGAGGAACGGAAATGAAACTGGGCGTCATCGGACTGCCGAACGTCGGCAAATCCACACTGTTCAACGCCATCACCCGCGCAGGCGCGCAGGCGGCGAACTATCCGTTCTGCACGATCGAGCCGAACGTCGGCGTCGTGTCCGTGCCGGATCACCGGCTGGACGTGCTCGCCGAAATGCACCATCCCGAGAAGTACACGCCCGCGGTCATCGAGTTCGTCGACATCGCAGGGCTCGTGCGCGGCGCGTCCCGCGGCGAGGGTCTGGGCAACAAGTTCCTGTCGCACATCCGCGAGGTCGACGCGGTCGTGCATGTCGTTCGCTGCTTTGACGACGACAACGTGGTCCACGTGGACGGCAGCGTGAACCCCGCGCGCGACGCGGAGACGATCAACCTCGAGCTGATCTTCGCCGACATGGAGACCGTCGAAAAGCGGATCGACCGGCAGCAGAAGATGGCAAAGAGCGGTGACAGGAAGCTTCTCGTCGAGATCGACCTCTTAAAGCGCATCTACGACCATCTCGAAAGCGGCAAGCCCGTC
>JAZNHI010000166.1:0-5975 GCA_045576895.1 Clostridia bacterium
GCGCTTCATGCACCAGAACATTCGCAGTTTGTCGGCAAGCGGCATCTTCTCGATGCCGTACTTCCCTGCCGCCAGAAGCTCGCGGTGCAGCAGTTCCTCCTTCTTGCCGGTGATCCCTTCCTCGCTGATCAGAAGCTGACCGATGAGATCGTCGATCCTGAACGGCGGATGACGAAGTCCCTTCCACGGCTCCGGCTTGAAGATCCTGACAAGCTTGTCGTTTTTGTACAGCGCGACGCGTTCGGCGTTTGAAAACGCCCAGATCTCGCCGATCTCGCCCGCAGGATAGTCGCCGATGCACATCGGCGTGCCGATCTCCAGAACGGGTTTCTCGTCGCCCTGGCTCGCGTACGCCGCCGCCGCAAGCTTCGGGTTGCGGAACGCGTCCATCACGCCGTGATAGCACACGCGATCGCCCGAGCCGAAGTCCTTGTGCGTCGGATAATCGAACATGCACCAGCCGAAGCAGCCCGCATGCTCGCCGGAGGCGATCGCCGCGTCGAGCGTTCTCGCATGGCGCAGCGCGTGCATCTGCCGCTTGCTCCACGGATCGTACGGCTTGGTCGGGAACATGTGTCCCGAATGCTCGGAGATCAGGTAGCCCTTTTCGGGATCGGTCGTGATCTTGCCCTTTTTGCGGATCGGATCGTCGAACTCGAACGGCTTAAAATCGTTATAGGCATAGACGTCCTCTAAAAGATGGCTCTTCACGAGATAGCGCACGCCGGAGGTCTGCCGCGAAGGATCGAGAAAATGCGCGAGCGCGTTGGTCTTTTCATAGAGCGCATCGTTGTCGCGGCTCTCGTTGATGCGCACGCCCCACAGCACGATCGAGGGGTGGTTGCGATACTGGATCACCATCTCGCGCACGTTGTCGATCGCCTGCTGCTGCCACGCCTCGTCGCCGATATGCTGCCAGCCGGGAATCTCCGTGAACACCAGAAGCCCCAGCTCGTCGCAGGCGTCGATAAAGTATTGGCTCTGCGGATAGTGCGAGGTGCGCACGCTGTTCACGCAAAGCTCCTCCTTGAGGATCCGCGCGTCCTCGCGCTGCAGGCTTTTCGGCGCTGCATAGCCGATATACGGGTACGCCTGATGGCGATCAAGCCCTCTCAAAAACGTACGCTTGCCGTTGAGATAGAATCCGTCCTTCCGGAATTCGGCGGTACGGAAGCCGAAACGCGTCCGCATGACGTCCATCGGCTGCATGTCCGCACTGTAAAGCGTGGTCTCCAGCGTATAGAGGTTCGGTGTTTCACAGGTCCACGGCGCCGCATCCGGCACGTTGATCTGCATCGTTTCACAGCGCAGATCCTCCGGCGCTTTCACGTTCAGGTCTCCCCCGTCGGCGTTCTGTCCGACGCAGTTGCCCGCCGCGTCCAGCACGCGATTGCGAATCAGCACGCTGCTCCTGCCGGAAAACACGGTCTGCACCTTTGCGGTATGCAGATCGGGCGTGTGCACGAACACGTTCGCAATGCAGGTCTCGTTCCGCACGTCAAGCCATACGTCGCGGTACAGCCCGCCGTAGGTCAGGTAGTCGATGACATAGCCGAACGGCGGGATCTTTTGATTCTCGGTCGAATCCAGCCGCACGGCAACGAGGTCTGTGCCGTCCAGGTGCACAGCGTCGGTGATCTCAACGCGAAACGCGGTATAGCCGGTGCAGTGCGTGCAAAGCTCCCTGCCGTTTACAAACACCGTTGCGATGTGCGCTGCGCCGTCGAACTGCAGGAACAGACGTTTCCCGCGCATCGACTCGTCGAGCGGAAGCGTCCTGCGATACCCGTACACGCCCTCATAATCCTCCGGACCGGCATAATGCTGCGGAATATCCTTCGGATTGTGCGGAAGGCGCACGGGCTCTCCTTCGCCCTCGCCGAGACGAAAGCCGTTCGTCCACATCGGCGTGAATTCCCAACCGTTGCTGAGCTTTCTCATCTGTACGGAACCTCCGTTTGTCTGATACTTTATTGTACCATGGATCGCCGTGCGAAACAAGGCGAAACGGCGAAAAAAAGCGGACGGAAATCCGCCCGCTTTCGTGTGTCGATTGTGATTATTCGCCGTAGATCAGGTTCTTCTCGGTCTCCGGATCGAAGAAGTGCATCGCCTTGCCCTCGAACGTGATGTAGAGCTCTGCATCGTTCTTCTCGAGGTGATCGCGCTGCTCCTGCGAAAGGTCGATGGTCGGAACACGAACGATCCAGCGCGTCTCGTCTTCGGTGACCACGTGCAGATGCAGCTCGCTGCCCATCATTTCCTTGACTTCCAGCTTGCAGGGGATCGCCTGACCGTTCATTGCGTTGGGCGCAAGCGTGATGTGCTCCGGACGTGCGCCGAGCAGGATCTCTCCGCCCTTGACGCCCTTATCCGCAAGCAGCTTTGCCTTTTCGCCGGTGACTTCGATCTTTGCGCCGCACGGCGTCACGAAGTACCTGTTGCCTTCCTTGACGAGATTGGTCTTCAGGACGTTCATCTTCGGTGCGCCGATGAACTCTGCAACGAACAGATTGCTCGGCTTTTCGAAGACTTCCATCGGGCTGCCGACCTGCATGATGTAGCCGTCCTTCATGATGACGATACGATCGCCGAGCGTCATAGCCTCGGTCTGGTCATGCGTAACATAGATGAACGTGGTGTCCAGCTTCTGACGGAGCAGGATGATCTCCGCACGCATCTGGTTACGGAGCTTTGCGTCGAGGTTACTGAGCGGTTCGTCCATCAGGAAGACCTTGGAATCACGAACCATTGCACGGCCGATTGCAACACGCTGACGCTGACCGCCGGACAGAGCGCGCGGCTTACGCATCAGGTACTGGGTGATGCCGAGAATCTCCGCGGCGTTCGTGACCTTTGCGTAGATCACATCCTCCGGGACCTTCTTGAGGCGGAGAGAGAACGCGATGTTGTCATAGACCGTCATGTGCGGATACAGCGCGTAGTTCTGGAAGACCATCGCGATGTTGCGGTCTTTGGGCTGCAGGTCGTTGACGACCTCGCCGTCGATCTCAACCGTACCGCCGCTGATCTCTTCAAGACCGGCGACCATACGGAGCGTAGTGGATTTGCCGCAGCCGGACGGACCGACGAACACGACGAACTCCTTGTCCTTGATGTCCAGATTGAAGTCGTGTACGGCAACGACATTGTTATCGTAAACCTTTTTTACGTTTGTAAGTTTTACACTTGCCATATCGGTGTACTCCTTTTCTTCACGTTAGAGTTCGGGCTTAACCCTTGACCGCGCCGCCCGTGACGCCTTCCACATAGTATCTCTGCAAGCACATGAACAGGATTACGACCGGGATCGCAACGACGACGCCGCCTGCGCAGAACATGGTGTAATACTTGTTCGTCATCGTATCGGTTGCCAGCCAGGACTGCAAACCGACTGCTACGTTGTACAACCCCGGGTTGGCTCCGCTTACGTACTTCGCAAATACGAAGTCGCCCCAAGGGCCCATGAACGCCGTCAATACCGTATAGATAACGATCGGCTTTGCAAGCGGAAGGATGATCTTGAAGAGGACCTGCGCTCTGGTCGCGCCGTCAACGCGCGCCGCTTCGTCCAATGATTTCGGGATCGTATCGAAGAAGCCCTTGGATACGTAGTAGCCCATACCGGACGATGCCACGTAGACGAGGATCAGGCCGGGGATGATGCTGGAAGCTTCGGCGCCGGCAAGATGGAGATCCTTCAATACCTGATACAGAATGATCATGGCGAGCATGCCCGGGAACATGCCGAGGATCAGCATGAACTGCATCATCGGTTTCCGCATCTTAAAGCGGAAGCGCGAGAGCGTGTAGGACATGCACAGCACGATGATCGTCTGCAGAACCGCGACGACAAGCGCGATGATGAAGGTATTCAGATACCATTTCGGGAAGTCGGATTTCCACAGTTCGATGTAGTTGCCGAATCCCCAGCTGTACTGAATGGACGGATGGTTTAAGAGGTAACGCGACATGCTGGTGGGGTCTGTACGGAAGGACTGAATCACGATGCAGATGAACGGGATCAGCCAGATCACACTGATAGCGACCAGAATGATATGGATGACAGTGTTGCTGATACGTGATGCAGCTTTCATGCCCATGTGTCTCTTTTCGGAGACCTTGTATTCTTTCGTACTCATTATTGGAAATCCTCCTCATTCTTGACCGAGGGCAAGACGCTGTACACGACCAGCGAGATGACGCCGACCACAATAAAGACGAGAATACCGATGACAGAAGCGAGATAGTACTTCGCACCGCCCTCCGCCGCACTGTTCTGTGTGATCTTGAACAGCCAGGTGATCAGCAGGTCTGTGTAACCGACACTGCCCGCTGCGCCGGACGCTGCCGGGTTCGTGGGACCGCCGCCCGTCAACAGATAGATGACGTTGAAGTTGTTCATGTTGCCCGTGAAGCTCGTCAAAAGGTACGGACCGGTGATGAACAGCATGTACGGAAGCGTGATCTTACTGAACTGCTTCCAGCCGCTTGCGCCGTCGATCTTTGCGGATTCATAGAGGTCCGCGGGGATGTTCATCAAAATACCCGTTGCGATCAGCATCAGGTACGGAATGCCGATCCAGATATTGATGATGATGACCATGATACGTGCAAGCACCGGGTTGTTGCCGCCGAGGAAGTCGATCGCCTTGTCCGGCGTGATGATCCCGAGGTCGATCAGGAAGCCGTTGATAAGACCGTTCAGACTGAACATCTTGGAGATGTACAGCAGGGAGATGAACTGCGGGATCGCGATCGTCATGATCAGAATGGTTCTCCAGACCTTCTTGAGGTGGATGCCCTTCTTATTGATCGCCATTGCAACGAGGATGCCGAGGAAGTAGTTCGTAAAGGTTGCGAACACCGCCCAGATCAGCGTCCACAGCAGGATCTCGCCGAACGTCGCCGAATAGTTGACGCCGCCGACGTCCCAGGAGAACATGGTCTTGAAGTTTTCGAGCCCGACCCAGTGGAACAGGCCGTTGTTCATACCGTCGTTGACCGAAGAATAGTTGGTGAACGCGACGAGGATCATGAAGATGATCGGCATGACCGTGAAGATCAGGATGCCGAGGGTCGGAAGCGCCAGAAGCGTTTTATGGAACTGATCGTCCACCAGCGACTTCAGGTCGTCCTTGCCGCTCTTGAGCGGCTTGCCGGTCTTCAGGATCTCTTCCGCGATCTTGTTCTGCTTGATGTTGGCATACCAGGTATAGATGAACGCAATGACAAAGAAGATCGTCAGAACGCCGTACAGAAGAATTCTGAACGACTGATCGCCGGGCGTCGTTACCCACGTATCCAGGACCTCATTGTAGGCGCCGTGCGGATTCGGAGCAACCTTGCCGAGCGAAGGAAGCATGGACAGCCAGTATCCGCCGCCGCGCGGCAGAACCATGTATACGATGAAGACGATCTCAAACACCAGGAACAGAATGCCGCGCAGGATCTGTCCTCTTGTGATGTTGCCGAAGCCCATCACGAAGTACGAGACCTTGGTCTTCCAATCGCCGTGAATGAACGTTTTTACGATGTCCGCAAGTCCCTTGCCGATATTGACGAAGAACTGTACGATCTTTTTGCCGATATTGGCAAAGAAGACGGCGAACGCGTTTTTCTCATGTGTTTTCTTTACATACGAGCCGCTCTGTACAACTTTTTTATTGTATTGCGCGGTCCTGATCATCTCGCGGATTCCCATGTACAGCAGAATAATGCCGCCGATGACGAGAATAGCCGTGAGGATCGCCCAGATCCAGAAACCGTCCTCGCCGTAATGATAGGGCGTCAGGATCGATTTCTTGATCTTCGGAACAAGAACCGAGGCAACCATCCACGAGATCCCCGCGAGAATCACGCCGAGTACGGTCTTTACAACCCCGGGGACTATCTTTTTCTTATACATTTACTACCCTCCTTATCATGACCGAGAGGAGAACCGTCGCCTGCGAAAAGTCGGAGGCCAAGCGGTC
>JAZNHI010000167.1:0-2733 GCA_045576895.1 Clostridia bacterium
CGTATCCGCGGCAACAAGGGCTCGATCACGATGATCCCGATCCTGTCGATGCCGGAGGACGACGTTACGCACCCGATCCCGGACCTGACCGGATACATCACCGAGGGACAGATCATCCTTTCCCGCGAGCTGTATCGTAAAGGTCTGACGCCGCCGATCAACGTTCTGCCGTCGCTTTCCCGTCTGAAGGACAAGGGCATCGGCAAGGGCAAAACGCGCGAGGACCATGCAGACACGATGAACCAGCTGTTCTCCGCGTATTCGCGTGGCAAGGACGCAAAGGAACTGGCGGTCATCCTCGGCGACGCGGCGCTGTCCGACACGGATAAGCTCTATGCGAAGTTCGCCGACGAATTCGAGACACGTTACGTTTCGCAGGGCTACTACACGAACCGCTCGATCGAAGAAACGCTGAACCTCGGCTGGGAGCTTCTGAGAATCCTGCCGAAGTCCGAGCTCAAGCGTATCAAGGACGTCTATATCGAAAAATACTACGAGGAGGCGTAAGCCGTGGCGCTGCAGTATAAGCCCACGCGAATGGAGCTTTCGAACCTGAAAAAACGCAGGACGGTCGCCATTCGCGGACACAAAATGATGAAGGATAAACGCGATGAGCTTGTGCGTCGCTTCATCATCCTTGCGCGCAAAAACAAGGCGCTGCGTCTGGAAACGGAGAAGAAGCTCGGCGAAGCAATGCAGAACTTCGTGCTTGCGCGCGCCATGATGAGCGGCAACGAGATCGAAGAAGCGCTGATGTACCCGGCGCGCGCGATCAGGATCGACATGGGCAAGCAGAACATTCTGTCCATTCCCGTGCCGAAGCTTTCGCTCGATACGCAGGACGGCTTCGTCTATCCGTACGGCTTTGCAACGACCGGCGCCGATCTGGACGGCGCGGTACAGGCGCTTGCGGAGATCCTCCCGCTGATGCTGGAGCTTGCCGAGGTCGAGAAGGCGACAAGCAGGCTGGCGGATGAGATCGAAAAGACCCGCCGCCGCGTTAACGCGCTCGAATACGTCATGATCCCGCAGTTCGACGCTGCGATCCACGATATCCAGATGAAGCTTGAGGAGAACGAGCGCGGGAACACCTCGCGACTGATGAAAACCAAGGAGATGCTTGCAAAGGAAGCATGACGGACATTTCTGCGCTTCTCAGAAACGCGGGCTTTGCGGAGGGTTTTCTCCTTCCCGTTGCTCCCTATATGAATTGGACACGCCATCGAAACGATGGCGTGTTTCATCCGAACACGGCGCCGCTTGCGTCCGACCCGCGCGAGGCATATCCGTGGGCGAATGCGGTCCTGATCTGCGTATATCCGTATACGCCGTACGAGGATGAAACGCTCGTCGCATCCTATTATCCCGCAAGCAACCGTGCGTACCATGCCATGAAGCGGTTGCTCGGCATGCTGCGGGAGCAGGGGATCCGCGCCGAGCGCGCGGAAACGCCTTACAGGGAACAGCTTGCATCGTACGGGATCGGTTCCCGTATGGACAATCAACTGCTGTTTCTGGAACCGTACGGGACCTATATCAATCTGCAGGGCGCAATGCTTGCGCTTCCGGAACCGGTGCGCTATGATGCGCCGCGTGAGCCGAAGGAGGTCTGCGACCATTGCGGACTGTGCAGAACGGTCTGCTTCGGTGCGATCGAGGGGGATTACGCATTCGACTGGACGTGCTGCGTACACACCTATATGGAGGGCGATCCGATCCCGGAAAACGCGATGCAATGGCTTCCGTCGCTTTTGGGATGTATGCGCTGTCAGGCGATCTGTCCGAAGAATCCGCAAAAAACGGTACCGATTCCGGAGGAGATCAAAAACACGCTCGATCCCGTTGCGGTTCTCAAAGGCAACCGCAGGGATGCGGAGCCGCTGATCGGAAAGAATCTTGCTGCGCCGAAGCGGCTTCTGCGGCAGGCGATTGTGCTCGCGGCGAACCGGGGAAGAACCGATGCGCTTCCGTATCTCCTCCGATTGCGGGAAACGGACAGCGCGCGGTTCGGCGCAGAGCTTGACTATGCAATTTCCCTCTTGCAAAATCGTTGAGATGCGGTTATAATAAGCATTGCACTAAGCGGGGAGTTAGCGGTGCCCTGTACTCGCAATCCGCTACAGCGAGGCCGAATCCCCGTCCCGAGGCCAGTTGTTGTGAGGTCGGTCTCAATACGGAACGTTGATGCGCGGGTCCCGTGCAATCGCACGCCGTGAACCGTGTCAGATCCTGACGGAAGCAGCACTAAGCGGAATGTACGATGTGCCGCGGGGTTACCTGCGCGGAGTCATCGGTTGAGGTTCCACTCGGAGCGAACGGTCGAAGGACGGGTGTGCAAGTTTTATAATTGAAAAACCGGGCACATCGCTCGGTTTTTTCTGTATCAGGGAAAGGGGCATGTATGGAAGATTTGTCGGTATTTGATATCATCGGGCCGCGCATGACGGGACCGTCGTCCAGCCATACCGCGGGTGCGGTGCGCATCGCCTACATCGCAAGGCGACTCTTGGGGGCGGAGATCAGCCGCGTGCATTTTACGCTCTACGGCTCCTTTGCCGAGACCGGACGCGGACACGGCACGGATAAAGCCCTGATAGGCGGTATTTTGGGCTTTATGCCGGACGATGAACGAATCCCCCGCGCATATGAATTTGCCAAGGAACAGGGCGTACAGGTCGATTTTACCTATTCCGACGAGCCTGCGGATCACCCGAATACGGTCAAGATCGAACT
>JAZNHI010000168.1:0-11985 GCA_045576895.1 Clostridia bacterium
ATCATCCTGACCTCGAACATCGGTTCCGATACGCTCTTAGAAGGCATGGACGAGCAGGGACGTCTGCGTTCCGGCGTGGAAAGTCGGAGGCCAAGCGGTCTTAGGAAGACAAGGATTTGGTTCAACTCCTTGGCTCACAGAACGACATGGCTACGATCCGACTTATCATCCTGACCTCGAACATCGGTTCCGATACGCTCTTAGAAGGCATGGACGAGCAGGGACGTCTGCGTTCCGGCGTGGAGGACTGGGTGCGCAACGAGCTGAAGACGCACTTCCGTCCCGAGTTCATCAACCGTCTCGACGAGATCGCGTTCTTTAAGCCGCTCACCGGCGAGAACCTCAAGAACATCGTCGAGCTGCTGTTCAAAGACCTCGAGAAGCGGCTCGAGGGGCGCAGCTATCACCTCAATGTCACCGAAGCGGCAAAGGCGTACATCGTCGAAAACGGCTCCGATCCGCAGTTCGGCGCACGGCCTTTGAAGCGGTTCATCCAGTCGCATGCGGAATCGCTCCTTGCGCGGTACATCATCCGCGAATCCCCCGCCGAGGGCACGACGCTGACCCTCGACGCGGGCGCAAACGGACTTACGGTGCGTTAAGCGCCCCTAAAAGGCGGCTCCCGCCTTCGGTCGATCCATTTGCCGCATCACAAAAAACAGGCTGAGAATCCTCTCTCAGCCTGTTTTTGATTCCGTTTGGAGATTATCTTGCGAACAGCACCTCATAACCGGGACCGTACATCTGTGCGCTCTGCGGAACGCCCCAGTTGTTCACGGTCGTGCAGATGTACTCGTAGAGCTCCTGCAGCGTAACGCTGCGGTTGTTGTTGGCATCCGCCGGCATGGATCCGCCGTATGCCCCGTTCGGGAAGCTGCAGCCCATGCCCTGGATGAGAGCCGCCGTGAACGCACCCTGCGGATAGCCGGATCCGTCAAAGCCGCCGTCATACGAATACTCCGAGGAGCGCGCCGCGGTGATGACGATGAACTTGCTCTGCGCAAGCTCGCCGGAACGCGTTCCCGCTTCCGATTCCAGCATGTAGCCGGAGAACGCTTCGATCGCCGCTTTGTTGAACGCGTCGAGATCGAAGGCTTCGCCTCTGCCGATCGATGCGCCGCTCTGGCAGCAGTCGAGGATGACGATCACGCGGCCCTTGATCTTGTTGAGCTCGCTCGCCAACTGGCTGAACGTGATCGTGACGCCGTCGACCGCATAGATGCCGCTCGAGTTGCCGTGACCGGAGAAGCTGAACAGGGACACGTCGCTGTCGACCGCATCTTTGAACTTGTTGCGGATCGCACTGATGATCTGACCGCTCTGCGCGTTCTCAAACTTGTTCACGGTGAATTTGTTCTTGAGACCGGTGAGCATGCCCGCCATGGAGTTCGCGTCGTTGACGCAGCCGTTAAGCGGGTTCGCGTCCGTATAGGCATTCTCGCCGACGCAGACCGCGCGATACTTTGCCTTGGGCGGCGTGACCGTCTGACCGCTGCCGGGTCTGACGGAAAGCACGTTCGACCAGCCGCCGTAGTAGGTCATTCCCTCGAATTCCTGATAGGAACGGATGCGGATATAGTACAGTGTGCCGTTCGTAAGCGAGGTGATCGCCTTCGAGGAGGTCTTCGGATCGGTGATCTTGATCGTCTTGGCGTTCTGCGTGAATGCTTCGTTGGTCGCGCTCTGCAGCTGGTATCCGGTGAAGTTCTTGGACGGCGACCAGTATGCCGTGATCTTTCTGCTGCCCGCCACGATCTTCGTGAGGTCACGCGTGGTGATGCGCACGGTGGTCTTTAACGGACCGACCTCGCCGAGGTTATAGTTGTCGCCGACGTTGCCGCCGATCAGCGCGCCGGTAACCGCATCGTAACGCTGCTCGAAATACGCCTTGACGCCGTACTGATAACGCGTGCCGGCATAGACCTTGTGCGAATCGTCATGACCGTCGAGATAGCTCGTTGCGGTCGTGTTGTCCCAGCGGGAGAACGCTGTCCAGCCGTTCGTCGTGGTGCTCCATGCGCGGCGATAGATGACATAGCCCGCCGCACCCTCGACCGGCGCCCAACTGACATAGATACCGTCGCTCACGTTCTCAACATAGGTCGTTGTCGTCGGCGGCAGATAGATCTTGAACCAGCCGCGCAGCGTGCCCTGATAACCGCCGCCGGTCATCGTGACGATCACATAGCCCGTTCCCGCATTGACGTTTTCACGGTACACATAGGTGTAATTGCTCGCGTTGACGACATGACCGCCCGCATCCTTCACGGTAAACCGCGGCGTCTTCGCGTTGCCGTCTGCAATCACGTACGGCGTCGAGCCCTTGAACTGCACGTCGTTTCGGTTCCATACGACCGTACCGTCAAACGGGACCGTCGTGTTCTCGATCACGACGGTAATATCTCCCGTCGAATTGACGCCGTAAAACCGTGTGCCGATAAAATACGAAGTACCGGCTTCCATTTCATACTCATAGTAGAAATTGTTGGAGGTGCCCGAATCGTCGTCGAACAGAATGACTTCCCAATCGCTATAGGTCATCAGCATGCCCAGCGTATCGTACGAGGTGTCGGAATAGACCCGGTACGTGCCGCTTTCGCTCGGGGTAAAGACCGCGTATACGCTGTTTCCGCCGTCCGTGATGCTGAACGTATTGTTTCCGAGCGTAAGCATGCTGTCCTCGTATACATAGGGATATTCGATCATCAGCGGAATATAGCCCGTCCTGCCGGGGGAGAAATAGCGCACGCCGATGTTGATGACGGTATCGGCTTCCAGATACAAGCTCATAAAGAAGCATAAGCCGTATCCGGAGTCGTCGTCCATCATCATGATCTTGTTGTTGTTGTCCGCGATCGTGCAAAACGTGTCAGAAGAAGTCATCGACTGATACTCCATCGCGGAATAGAACCAGTAATACCCGGTCTTCGGCGCGGTGAAAGTCTGATACATCGTCGTTCCCGGTTCGGTGATCTCGATCCAGTTCAGACTCAGTCTGTACGAATTGCTCGCCGTCTGCGGTCTTTCGATCAGCGCGGAAATGCTGCCCGACACAGACGGATTCAGATAACGCATGCCGATATAGTACGTCTGATCCGCAGTGAGCTCGCAGTACAGTTCGAAATTCAGATTGTATCCGGCATCGTCATCCGTCGTATAAACGCGGACGGAGTCGTTTGCCAGCCAGCAAAAGGTATCGTCGCCGGTGACGGAAGTGATCCGATACGTGCCGGAAGCGGAGGGAGTGAACGAAAAATAAACCGTATCGCCTGCCGTATCGATGTCGGCATAAACACGGCCCTGCGAGACGGAGCCGCCGTATACGATGCGTTCCGCAAAAACGATCAGCGTTCCGGAATTGGAGGAGGACCAATAGCCGACGCCGAGATAGTAACTCGTCCCGCTGTTCAGATCATACGTGATCATGAAGTTGTTCGAATACCCGCCGTCGTCATTGGATGTAATATCCTCTTTGCTTGAATTCTGCAGATATCCGATCGTGTCCTGATCGCAAACGGTATAAAACCGGTACGTGCCGCTTTCGGCAGGCGTAAAAGACAGGTACATCCGATCGCCCGCATCTACGGAAACCACGTTTGTGCCCATATTCAGCGTGCCGCTGTATATGTTACTCCTTGCTTCCGCTTCGGTCGGCTCCGCAGCTTTCTCCTCGCTCTTTTTTACGTCCGGTTCGGTGACCGCGCAGTTGCCGTTCGGCTTATCCGCATCTGCCGGATTGCCGTTCAGCGCGGAATCGGTCCCGCGATCTGTGATCTTGCGGGTGTCGTCCTTTTTGCCCGTCTTCTCACCGACGAACTGCGGCGTGAACTTCTCTTCCGCATCGTCCGAACCGTTCTGTTCCGCATGTGTCGGGAACGCGGTGTCGCCCGCATTGTTCGGTCGACGGGCGTCGTTTCTGCGCGTTTCCGCCGAAGCAAGCGGCAGCAGTGCAAGAACCATCAGAAGGCACAGCGCAACGGACAGAACTCTGAGCATCTTTTTCTGCATGAATTTTCTCCCCTCTCCCGACTTTCTCAAATGCCGGGACTCTCTTATTTATTATAGTACAAAAGTACCGCAATTTCACTCATTTGTCAAGTTGAAAAGTCGAATCAGGCAGAATATACCGGATGACTAAAGGGGCGTTCTGGTTATCGTCTGCGGACCGAACGAATAAGAGAGCTGCCGGAACCCGACAGCTCCCTTATGATTCCGATGTTATCGGACGGTCAGCGTGATCGCGTATTGCGGATATTCGATGCGATCGAAGGTCTCGTTCCAGCCGGTTACGCCATACGGGCTCCACGTTGTTTTGCCGTATTCCGTATCCAGGATGCCGATCGATTCGTGATGCCTGCCGCTGTCATCCTGCGTCTGCATATCGACCGCCTTGACCGAGCGGATGACCGGCACAAAGGAGATCGTCCGGATCGACGTCAGCTTGTCGTACGGAACCTTCAGAAGCTTGATACACTTGAACAGAACGGTACCGTCGTCCTCCGGCTCGCAATAATAAGGGCTGACGATCCAGTCGCCGCGTTCGCCGTTGATGAGAACGTCGAAGGTCAGAGACGCCGCAAGCGCTTCGCGGTCCTCCCGCGTCCACGATTCCGGCACGCGGATGCGGATATGGATGTTGCGGACGCCGAGCGCGGAGATCTCCGCCTGCTCTGTTTCCACGGTCATGGTGACGCCTTCCATCGAAACAAGCTGCTTGTACAGCGAAATGCGATCGTCCGCATCATCGTCCGAGCCGTTATGATCGACGCCGACCTTGCTGATCAAAACCGGTTCCGCGCCCCACGCAACGGTTTCGTCGAGCGCTTCTGTCGATTGCTTCGCAATGCTTTGGTACGCTTTGAAATCAAAGCTTGCCGTGCCGAGCTCCGCTTCCAGACGGACGCTGTATTCTCCGACTGCGTCCGAGCCGACAACGTAGCGCACCGTTCCGGTGAGGATCCCGTTTTCATCCGTTCGTTCGAGCAGGAAGTTCAGCACATTTTCCGCCTCGATCATGTCCCGGACATTGCCGTTTTTGAAGAACCAATCGCCGTCACAGTCGATGTTCTGCTTCCGGATGACGCCGCGGATCGCTTTCCCCTGCAGCCATCCGATCGTCTCGCTGCCGATCTCGGCGCGGTCAGCGTCGGTCAGGAGGTCCTTTTTGCTCTTGCGCGGCAGATCGGATGGGAAATCGATCGTGTGCAGCGGTCCGAAGGGAATGTCCGTTCCGTCGTCCAGGCGCAGGAAAAAGCGTCCTTTCATCGGCTCGTACAGGGATACCGTCCCGTTTTTGTATTCTTCGGGGACTCTGCCCCCCTCGAAATACTCCTTCAGGTTCTTCTTCCCGATACGCACCTGCGTTGCGTTCCCGCCGTTGTACGGTTCGAGCTCGTTCAATGCCGTCAGTCCGTGCATCATGATCGAACAATAGAGGTCGTGACCGTCGAACATCGTTTCGCCGAGCTCGATCCGGAAGTCTTGGGCTATGCTTTGCCAGATCGGTTCGTCACAGACCGCAACGATCCGGTTGTCCGTCACGGCTCCGACAGGCGACGCTTCTTCCGACGATCCCGCCGCAGCAGGTTCCCCCGATGCGGACGACTCCGGTACCGCTGTAGCGGGTGATACGATCAGGACGTCAAGCGCGTCCACCGGCGTGCGTTTTTCCGGATCAGTCATCAGGTATTCCTCCGGACGCGATGCGCCGAACCATGAGAGCACCTCTGCCCGCGCCGAGGGGATCAGAAACACCGTGCCGATAAGCACGGCAAGAGACGCGGCCGCGATCGCCGCCGCTTTTTTCCATGCAAACGTACTCTGCGTCTTTTGTTTTACCTTTGCCCTGACAACCGCATCGTTCACCGCGCGATCGTAAATCATCTGTTTGAAGAACTCTTTCTCGTTCATACCTGTCTCCTTTCCCGTTCGCCGCGTTCCAGCATGGCACGGATCCGCTCCCGCGTGCGGTACAGCCGCTGACGCACCGCTTTCTCTCCGATCCCAAGCGCCTCGCCGATTTCCTTCTGCGATCGATTGCAGCCGTAGAACAGGATAAACGCCCTGCGGTTCAGTTCCGGCTCATCCCGAAGAAGCCGCCAGACCTCGTCCATGCGTTCCTCTCTGAGCAGTCGTTCGTCGATCGGCTCGTCGTCCGATTCCGTTTCCGCGCACGATTCGATCGGCTGTTCCTGAAGCTTTCGCTTCGCCGTTCTCTGATAGAAGCGCGAAAGCTCCTTCTTTGCGATCGTAAAAATATAGCGTTTCGGATCAAGGATCGGCAGCGGGCTTTTGGTCAACCGGATATAGAGCTTGCGATAGACCTCCTGAAAGAGGTCCTCCGCCTCCGGGTCGGCGCCTGTGCGGATCAGCAGATACCGCAGCAGCCCGTCGCGCGTTTCTGCATAGATGCGATCGAATTGTTCGTCTTGTTTCATAAGCGTGTTCCTTATCAAAACCGGTTTCACCTGTAAAGACGCAAACGACACGAAAAACATAACGCAAAAAACGAAAAGAGTGTCATTCCGAGGTACGCAGCGCCGAAGATCCCGATAAGATCCTCCGTTGCCGTCGTTCCCCGGAATGACACTTCTTGCGTCGATAAGCGCTTATTCCCCCGCGATCCAGTCCGTCTGCGGGTCGGAAAGGAAGGCGTCCCTCGCAGCGCGGAAGGCTTCGGAATGCGCCGAGACGCGCCCGACGCCCCCGATCAGCGGATCGATGTACCGCTTCTTTGCGGGGATCCTGCGCCACTGCCCCTCGCCCTCGGGCATGTCGGCGCGGCGCATCACATGATATGCGCGATAGCGGTTCCACGCCGCGGCGGTCCGCTCGTTTTGCAAGAGCTTGCCGATGACCTCCGGCTCGGTCGTAAGAAGGTCCGCCTCCGACAATACGCCGAGACCGATCGCGTCGCGCAGCAGTTCGGACAGCATCTGCATCGCGTAGCGGTCCTCGTCGGAGACATAGATCTTCGAGCATGTAAGCGAAGCAAGCGCAAAGTCCTCCGCCCTCCCCGCGTCCGAAAACACGAGCTCCGGCACACCGTCCTCATTCGTGCCGACGGAAAGGTCGGCATAATACGCTTTGACCTCGTCGATCGTGCGAATGCGGTAGTTTTTAAGATTGCCGAACGTGTACTCGAGCCGGTCGGCGGAAAGGCGCGGCGAATCGTTGTCCGCGATCGGATACATGTGGTAATCGCAGACGCCGTCGGTTTTCAAACCGTGCGCGGACAGAATGCGCTGCAGCGTTTCGTCGCCCTCGATGATCGCGCGCGTGCCGTCCTCGGTCGATTCCTGCACGAGATAGTCCCCTTTGAGAAAGTCCACGACGTGCGCGAACACGGGCGTTGCGACGTCATGCAGAAGCCCCGCGATCGCCTGCCGTTCATCGTGCGTGAACTGCCAGACGATCAGCGCGACGCCGAGGCTGTGATCGAACCGCGAATACGGCTGTAAGCCCGCAAAGCGCAAAAAAGCCGTATACTCGCAGCCGCAGTTCATGCCGACGTGTTTCAGCCTTTGCATACACGGCGTTTCTGCGCACGCGCGGATCACCGCCGGGATTTCCTGATGATACATACGATAGTGTTCCATACGCCCATTTTATCAGCTTTTTCCCGCAAAGTCAAAGACCCGCAGAAGATCCTGCGGGTCCGGTTGAAAAAAGGATGATTGTTTGCTTCGCAGCGTCAGGCATCGGCTTCCGCCTTCGCTTCCTGCGCCTTCCGCTCGTCCGGATCGTAGGTCCAGACGGTGAAGGGCTGCGGGCAGGGGCCCAAAAACAGCCCGTGGATGCGGTTCGTAAACTCATGGTGCACGATATGCCAACCCGGACGGACCTTGATAAATTTCCATACGCGCGGATCTTCATGCCAGGAAAGCATCGCAATCGGATGCGTCAGCTTTTCCTCCAGCTTCTCCACAAACTCGCAGTATGTGTGCCAAAAGAACGGACGGGAAAGCGTCAGGACCGTATACTGATTGAAATCTGCCAAAAATGCGTCGCCGACGATGACGCGAATCTGCGGACACTTCGCTGTCCATTCCTGCGCGATCTTTGCAACGTCCGCGTTATGCTCGATCCCGTCGATCCTGCAAGGATACTTTTCTTTGATAAAGAAGGCAAAGACCCGACCTTTTCCGCAGCCGACGTCCAGGACCTTGTCCGTTTCATCCAAACGGATAAAGGAAAAGATACGCTTCAGATAGACGTAGTTCGAAGACTCGGTACCTGTCCCGCCGATCTGGCTCTTTTCATCTCCGCACATGTCCAGAACGATCTTGCCGAGACTCCGCCTGCAAATCCGGCGGTCTATAATCCAGTCATGGAAATTCAGAATCCGCTTGCTGACCGCGACGCAGACCTTTTTCAGCTTTCGTTTGACGGTTTTTTTCAGCTTACTCATCCAAAGCACCGATCCCGCGCAGTTTTTCAAGGATCTTTTCAACATCGGCCTCGATCCGTTCCCGCGGGGCATCGTATTTTGCGCACATCTTGTCCACGATCTGTTCCTTGGTCGTTTCGGTTTTCAGGCAGTCCACGATGAACGCGGCCGTCTTATTGCTGCGAACGATGCCGGTGAAGGAGGTCTCGCCGACAGCGACCATAAACTGTGTGCCGTCGATGTCCTGCGTAATAAAACTGTCCTTGAGCTTCATGCTAAACTCTCTTTTCCTTTCATTTCGTTATCGATCATTTTTCTCAATGCATCCAACGTCAGAAGTGTGTAGCCTTCCCCACACAAAAGTCCGAATTTGGGACAGGTCGGAAACGGCATACAGGTCGGGAGGAACTTGCAATCCTCACATTTTCCCGGAACCGGCTGAATACGCGCAAACGCTTTGCGGGCGTCGGGGTCCGTAATGCCTTCACGGACCGTTCCGATCACGGAACCCTCCGCAAGTTCTTCGCAGCAATGCAGCTTTCCGTCTGGGGCGATCACGATCCCGCCCGCGTCTGATAAGCAATGATAACAGGAAAGCGTAAAACCGATCCGTTCAAGCGTAACGGCAAATCCCGCCGCTTCGATCCTGTTCTCCATTGTAAGAATATCGGACCAAAGCTTCATGCTGTTTTTTTTCTGCAGTTCCTGATACACCGGCGAGAGATATACGCTGACATTCTTTTTATTCCCGATTCCCGCGGAAAGGTCCTCCAAAAAACGCGGTACGCCCGGAAGATTGTTTTCGTCCACATTGCAACGCACCGACACAGAGATTTCCGCATTCGACATACGGTTGATCGCCTCGATCACGGCATGATAGTCGTCATTGTATCTGAGATACCGTTTGCGGGCGATATAATCCCGTTCCGCGCCGTCCATCGAGATCTGAATCGACTGAACGTGCCAAGGATCGACCATTTTCTCTATCGTTGCCGGTGTGATCAGACTGCCATTGCTGATCATCAGACTCTTGTATTCGACGCCCGCTTCCTTTACGCCGCCTGTGATCCGATCGATCACGTCCTCGCGCAAAAGCGGCTCTCCGCCAAACCAGCTCAACGTGATCTTCTTCCCGCCGCAGTCGTTCAGAATGAAGTGCAGCGTATCCTCGACCGTTTCATGCGTCATGCCGATTTGCTGCATACCCTCCTGAAAGCAATATACGCAGCGCGCATTGCAGCCGAGCGTCGGCAGGATCGTATATCCCGGTTTCCGATTCTTTTGCTCATATACCTTCAAAAAAGAAATAATTGATCGATAGTATACGAGCTCATCCGTTCCTTCCGGAACCAGGAAACGTCCCTTGATCAGTTCGTCAAAATCTCCGTCCGCCGTTGCGGAAGCCGGAAGCTCCGCTTCCACACATTGCTTGGTCATCGTGTTGAATACGTATGACTTTCCGCGATGCATAAACGGCAAGGAAAATTGTGACGGAACGTAAAAAATCCCAGACCGCGGTGTCTGTGCCGGAAATATCTTTCCGAACATCTCATCCGGTCTGTGTAATTCTTTCATAATGATCCTTTTTCTAGAACAGTCTTCGCGGATCGGCGAAAGCCGCAAGATGGCTTCGCCGATCTATTTCAAGTTTTAGCAAGCGTTCTGGTTTCCGGAAGCGCCATGACCGCTATCAGGCAAGCCGGGAATTTTTAACGTCACGATGCTGCCTTCCAGCTCAACGATTTCCATCGAGGGGACTTCGTACTTTTCCATAGTCGAGTTTCCTTTCTGTAGTTTCTATCCTTATATGCTTATCCGGTTTTACCGGAGTTCACCGTATTTCATGCCGCGCAGGGCAACTTCAACCGCTTCCGGTTCCATGTTGCAGCGGAGCTTATAAAACGGAATCCTGTCGAGAACCGATTTGATCTGCCCCATCATGCGCAACCACCATGCCTTGTCGGGAAGGCGAAACGTTTCTTTCATCACAACTGCGAACGCCGTTTCCTTCGGCAGCGGTTCGATGTGGTTTTCGGCATCCCGCCTAAGGTACGCGATCGCTTTGATCGGGGCTGAGCCGTTGCAGCTCAAGTGATGCTTGCCGTCCCAAGGCGTTCCGTAGGCGCGCACGCAGTCGTCGAAGATCCGAAGATACGGCATGTCGTCGTTAATCATCCAGACGCGGTCGCCGAACCGTTCCCGCCAAAGTCGCGTGTGCGTGCTCTTGCCGGTGCCGCTCGGCGCGGTGAAAATGTACGCCTCGCCGTCGAACGAGATCGCAGAGCCGTGAAACTGAAACACGCCGTACGGACTGAGCTTTTGATCGAGCATCCAATGGAACGTCTCTTCCTCGATGTAAGCCTCTTTATCGGTTCTTCCATAGGCTGCAAACGGGTCCGTTTGCTTCTCCCAAAGCTCTGTGAGCAGCTTCCGCACGCCGTCGCATTCACTGTCCGCAAGGTCGATCACGAATTCCGGCGCCTTGTCCGATCGATAGTCCCGTAAAGGCGCCTCGGTCTCCGGGCAGAAGCAGCGCACCTCAAACGGCACATCCGCCATTTCCGCCGTAAAGCGAATCGGAGCGTTTTCCATCGGGAAGTTCCTTTCCGTACGTTCCGGAACGCATCCGGCTGCGTCACACATCCGTGAATCCTGTCTGCAAATTACCGCATTATCAGCATTCACTTTATGATATTATAAAGCCTTTTGTCGCCTGAATCAAGTACCTTTTTTTGATAAAAAGTATGTATATGTAAACTTTTATCTTCACAGCGCGCGGAACGGAGCGGCAAACCGCTTGACAGTGCGCAGGATTTCGTATATAATGCCTTTCAATCATCGGGCGGCGCAGGCGTCGCCGGACGGACTATAAAGCCCTGGGGCGTGCAGGATCGGGCTTTTATTTCAGGAGGAACACCATGCAGATTTATGAGGAACTCAAAGCGCGCGGACTGATCGCGCAGGTTACGGACGAAGCGGAGATCCGGGACCTCATCAACAACGGCGGCGCGAAGTTTTACATCGGCTTTGACTGCACCGCGGACAGTCTGACTGCGGGGCACTTCATGGCACTGACGCTGATGAAGCGTCTGCAGATGGCGGGCAACAAGCCGGTTGCGCTGATCGGCGGCGGCACGACCATGATCGGCGACCCCTCGGGCAGAACCGACATGCGCAAGATGCTGACCAAGGAGGACATCGACCACAACGCGGAATGCTTCAAGCGGCAGATGGAGCGCTTCATCGAGTTCGGCGAGGGCAAGGCGGAGATGGTCAACAACGCCGATTGGCTTCTGAAGCACAACTACGTGGACATGCTGCGCGAGGTCGGCACCTGCTTCTCGGTCAACAACATGCTCCGCGCGGAGTGCTATAAGCAGCGCATGGAGAAGGGGCTCAGTTTCCTCGAGTTCAAGTCGGAAGGCCAAGCGGTCTTAGGAAGACAAGGATTTGGTTCAACTCCTTGGCTCACAGAACGACATGGCTACGATCCGACTTTGCTGCGCGAGGTCGGCACCTGCTTCTCGGTCAACAACATGCTCCGCGCGGAGTGCTATAAGCAGCGCATGGAGAAGGGGCTCAGTTTCCTCGAGTTC
>JAZNHI010000169.1:0-8965 GCA_045576895.1 Clostridia bacterium
CCGAGGCAAGCACCGAAGCGGACAGGATTGCGTCGAACAGCGCGTCCGAGCCGGAGGCAACGAGCGCGCCGGAGTTGACCTTCTTGCCCTGTTTTTTCACATACATGCCGAGGATCAGCTTGACGACGATCGCCACGGAGATGATGACGAGCGTGACCGTGCTGTAATCCGCGGCTTCCGGATGGATGATCTTCTTGATCGACTCCACAAGCGACGTGATGCCGGCGTACAGCACCAGCGCCGCGACGATCATGGAGCTTAAGTATTCGATCCTGCCGTAGCCCAGCGGATGCTTTTTGTCAGGCTGCTTTGCACCGAGCTTCGCGCCGATGATCGTCACGACAGACGAAAGTGCATCGGACAGATTGTTGACCGCATCCAGAATGATCGCGATGGAGTTGGACATCAGCCCGACGAACGCTTTGAATCCGACGAGCAGCACGTTCGTCAGGATACCGATGATGCTGGTTTTAACGATCGTTTTCTCTCTGTTTGCCGCAAGGACGTCAATATCATTGTTTTGTTCTTTCATACTGTACTCCGATTTCTCCTGTTGCCGAATTGTGTTGTCCTGTATTCAGTTTCAGCAATCTATGCTTCGTTGACGATCTTCCCTGTGATATGTTCCGGGATCAATGCAAACATCAATGTGCCCGGTCCGGAACGCTCGATCTCGCTTCTGATGTACGCTTCGTCATCCGTAAATTTCCGGCTGAGCGCTTCGGCCATCCGAATCATGACATCTTGATCCTCAATAAACTCGATTCTGCCGAAAACGATGACCGACCGAATGTTCAGCGCCCATTCCCCATCTTTACGGAAGCCCTTATCATAGACGCAGAAGGATGCTTTTTGATGCCGCTTTAAGGCGTCGATCTTATGCCCCGTCCTGCCGCCGTGGAAATAGATCTTTCCGTCCGTTTCGCAATAGCAGTGGTTGATCGGTACGCCGTACGGATAGTCGTCGTCGCCCAGAACGCACAGCACGCCGCGCAGTTCGGTTTTGAGCAGGCGGATGCATTCCTCCTCCGAAAGCTTCTGTTTCTTTCTCTGCATTTCTCTGAATACTGTCATTTGCCTTTTCGTACCATCCGAAATAAATGCTATCAAGTGCAGATCCGGTTCGGTTTTTTCCTACAGAATTTCTTCGACGGCCTTTTTGACATCCGCCATATCGGCGGTCGGCTCGAAGCGCGCAACGACTCTGCCTTCGCGGTCGATCAAGAATTTTGTGAAGTTCCACTTGATGTACGCCTTGTCACCGAACTGCTTGTTGTTCATCTTGGCGAACTTTTCGAGCATGGCGTTTTTGATGCCCTTTCCGAAGCCCTCGAACGGCTTTTCCGCCGCAAGGTATGCAAACAGCGGATCGGCAGTCTCGCCGTTGACGTTGATCTTCTTAAACTGCGGGAAGTCCGTGCCGAATTTCAGCGTGCAGAATTCGTGGATCTCATCCTCGCTGCCGGGCGCCTGATTGGCAAACTGATTGCAGGGGAAGTCCAGAATCTCAAAGCCCTTGTCCTTCAGTTCTTTGTACATTGCTTCGAGCGGATCGTAATGCGGCGTAAAGCCGCAGCCGGTCGCCGTGTTGACGATCAGCAGCACTTTGCCTGCATATACCGAGAGGCTCACGTCGTTTCCTTTTCTGTCTTTTGCTGTGAAATCATACACTGTTTTCATTGTTTTTGCTCCTTTCTATGGTTCTTCCGGTTGTCCAACAGTTCATACAGCAGCGCATAAAGCGCCTGCGCTTTCTCCGGCGGCAACGCTATGCAGCTTGCCGCCTTCGCGGGAATATCCTTTGCCTGCTCCTGCAGCGCTCTTCCCGCTTCCGTCAGCGAGATCACGACCACACGGTCATCCTTTTCGCTTCTTGTTCGCTTAATATACCCCGCCTGCTGCATCTTTTTCAGCAGGGGAGAAATCGTCCCGTTATCCAGCATCAGCGTTTCGCAAAGTTCACCGACCGTGACCCCGTCCTTCTCCCACAGCGTCAGAAAGACGATATACTGCGTATATGTCAGACCGAGCGGACTGAGATACGGCGTATAGAGACCGATTACGTTCCTTGACGCCGCATACAGCGGAAAGCACAGCTGATTTTTGAGCTTCATTGCCTCATGATAATCATGATCCATTGTGCCATGCTCCTCATCTTGTTTGAATCAATTATATTTCATCAAATATAAATTGTCAAGCAGTTTTATCCGCTGATTCTGCAAAGGGACGGTATTGTGTTTTCCCGATCACATTGTTCCGTCAGAAAGAAGCCGGGCGAAGGCCTTGGCGGTTCGCTTATCCGGATCTTGAAAATGATTGCCCGGATTCCATTCGAACACGCAGTCAACGCCCTGCGCGCGCAGCAGACCGTGCGCTTCGGTGATCCTCGTGCCGACCGTTGCCAGGACGGGATTGCGCGTTCGTTCTTCCCGATCGCCCAGGCTCAGATACACGCGTCTCAAGCGGATCGGATGTTTCCGCATGTAGTCCGTAAAGCGCGGAAACCAAATCGAAGGAGACGCCGCCGCGACGCCCGCGAACGTATCCGTCTGATATGCCGCCCACAGTGCGAACAGTCCCGCAAGCGAGTATCCGCCGATGAAATATATTTTGCTTCTGTCCGTGCAAAGCGGAAGAATCTCTTTGAGAAAGCCGTCTGCCCCGTTACCGAAGCGTTCCGAACCGAACACCGGCGGCGCGTCCCACGGGGACAGATCTTTGTTCCAGTCGTTGACTTTCACCGCAATCAAACGGAAGTCGTCCGTTGTTTCGCGGATCGCGGCGACCTCGCTTTCGATCAGCGCAAGGTCGTGATCGTCAACCGGTTGTATGAGGACTGTTTTTGACGCTTGATTTCCGTATTCTTGCATGTTCATATTGTTATCTCATCGAAACGCCCACGCGCAGGATAAAGTTTTACCTGTCTTTTTTCGCAGATTTCTTGACTTCCTCGTGGTAAAAGTAATTGACGATCACCGGCGGCGCGTCAAACGGTTGCTGCATGCTGTCGTCGTCACGCACATAGAGAAGCCCCGCGCTTTCCGCATATCCCCGCAGTCCGGCATCGAGCGTCTCCCAATACCGGCGGCTGCCGGTTGTGTAGATTTCCCGGTACAGGGGAACCAGTTCCGGATGCTTCTCGCGGATATAGTCGAGGATCACGCCCTTGTAGCTTCCGCGCAGATTGAGGTTTTCAAGCCAGATGAGCTGGCACTGTGTCTTTACCCGCTCAATGATCGCAGCGACGTCCGTGATGCCGGGAAAAATCGGCGAGATAAAGCAGGTGGTGCGGATACCCGCTTCATGCAGCGTTTTCATGGCGGCAAGACGGCGCTCGACAGAAACCGCACTGTCCATGTCTGCACGGAACCCCTCATCCAACGTGTTGATCGAAAAGCCGACGCGCAGACCGGGAAAGGTCTTCAAAAGATCAAGATCACGCAGCACCAGATCGGACTTGGTCTGGATGCTGATCTTGACGCCGCTCCCTTTGAGCTGTTCCAAAAGCGCGCGCGTGCGCCGAAAAGTACCTTCCTGCGGGTTATAAGGATCGGTGACCGTTCCGAAGAACAGTTCTTTTCCGGCGTATTTCTCCGGATGCTTGATTTCCGGCCAATATTTCACATCCAGAAACGCGCCCCACTCCTCCGGATGGTTGGTAAACCGCTTCATAAAACAGGCATAACAGTATTTGCAGCCGTGTGTACAGCCGACATAAGGATTCACGGCATAATCGCAGACGGGAACGTCCATCTTTGTGATCACGCTCTTTGTCTCGATCTGATGAATGACCGGTTCCATCGTTTTTCCTCCTTCTGTCCAAAAGCAGCTGTTCGTCATCGTCCGGATCGCTTTGCGCCGATGCCGATAAGCGCCGGGATCCTGTGCCGTGCCGTCTTTGGCTGCTTGCGGATCCCGATTTCATGCAGCCTCGGATGATCGTATGGATTATACCACGGAATACTGTGCGCTGTCATCCGTAAATCGGAAGCAAACCGTTTTTTTCTTGAAAACGGACCGTTCGGCTGATATAATACGAGTAATCAAAAATCAGGAGGAATCATTATGAAACAGCCAATCAAAACCACCGAAGCCGTCTTCCCGATGCCGGTTCTGCTCGTCTCGACTTTCAATCCGGACGGCACCGTCGACGTCATGAACGCGGCGTGGGGCACCATGCTCGACCGCGACATGGTCGCGCTGAATCTGACCGAAACGCACCGGACCGTACAGAACATCAAGGCGCGCAAGGGATTTGTCGTGCACATTGCCGACGCAAAGCACGTTGTCGAGGCGGACTGGTTCGGCGTCGTCAGCGGAAACAAAGAACCGGAAAAGTTTGCAAAATCCGGTATGACCTATGTGAAATCCGATCTCGTGGACGCGCCGGTCATCAACGAACTGCCCATCGCGCTCGAATGTGAATTCATCGAGTATCAGAACGATTCCACAGGTCTCGGCGTCATCGGCAAGGTGCTGCGCACGTCTGTCGAGGAAGCGCACATGAAGGACGGCAAGGTCGATATCGATTCGCTCGAAGCGATCGCGTTCGATCCCTATACGCACGGCTATTACAAAGTGGGCGGCAGAGTCGGCGACGCGTTCAAGGACGGCTTGAAGCTGAATTAAATCGATTCGAAAGAGACTGCTTATCGTGAAATAGCGGGCATTGAACGATGCCCGCTTTTTTGATCGGTCACGAATTTCCCGACAGCGAAGCCCCTGCCGTTTCCCGCAGGATATGACCGGTGTACGGTGCAGGCAAGCATCGCAGGCATCGGTCAATTGTCTATGTTTTTCGCGTGTTTTCGCTTGCTTTTTTCGGCAAGCCGTCCTATCATAGGCGTATCGGAATATTTCGGAGACAAACGGTATGACAAAAACGGAACTAAGGGAAAACCAAACGGTCGGCGCAATCCTGTTGAATATGCTGATTGCCGCAGTCAGTCTGTTTGTTAACGGTTTCGGACTGTATCTGACGATCCGTGCCAACATCGGCGCGGCGCCGTGGGATGTGCTGAATCTCGGGATTTCGAAGACGTTCGGCATTCTGTACGGCACCGCATCCATCGTCGTTTCGGTCACGATCCTGATCATTGATATCCTCATGAAAGAGCCGATCGGAATCGCCATGTTCATCGACGCAGTTGTTGTCGGGAAAGCAGTCGACTTTTTTAACTGGATCGATCCCATTGCTCCGTGCAAGTCTGTTTTCACCGGAATCCCTTTGATGGTCGCCGGTCTGTTCGTTCTTGCATATACGCAGTATACCTATATGATCGCGTCGCTTGGCTGCGGTCCGCGTGACACGCTGATGGTCGGACTTGCAAAGCGTGTCAAGCGTATTCCGATCGGCGTCGTCAGCATCGCGATCCTGACTGCCGTCACCTTGATCGGCTGGCTGTTGGGCGGCCCCGTCGGCATCGGAACGCTCATCTGTGCGTTCGGGGCGGGACCGATCATGCAGCTTGCCTTCCGTACCGTTCGCTTTGACGCCACGGCGATCCGGCATCAGCGTCTCAGAGATTCCCTCAAAGTGGTTTTCTCAAAACGGAACAGCACATCTTCATAACGCCCCGAGCGGAACGTGTGCAGACGGTATAAAACCGATCCCGGCTGCATCGCCGGAGCATCATATACGCACACCCTGCCGGTACGGCAAAATACGAAAACAGGAAGCGCTCCGAACGGAGCGCTTCTCTGTGAATCAGTTCTGTTGCTTTTGCCGAACCCGATCAGTCGATGACGGTGGTACAGACCGTGGACTCAGTGACTGCGCCTTCAGCGTGATGTCCGCGGTCGCCGCATAGCTGCCGGTCAGTACTGCGGGCTGCTCGGCGACGTTATTGTATTCCTCTGTGACCCAGCCGAGGAATGTGTATCCGGCGGGCGCGTTCGCTGTCGGCAGCGTGACGGCCTCATTTGCCTTGCAGTGCATGGCGGCGGGTGCCTGCGCCGCCGGATGATCCTGTTACTTGCCGTCCGGAAAGCTGGTAAACGAGCCGCGTTCCAAAGCCGGCAAGCCGTGAGTCTGCTTTGCGTCCACAATTGCTTTGATCAAAAACGCCATGCTGCGCGCCAGATTGCGCATTGTTTGCAGGCCCTCAAGGTCCTTTTTGACGTCCTCCGCCGTGAAACCATGCACCTGATTCCAGTATGTGGACGAAGCGACCGGCATGCTGCTGATTGTGTAATACTTGTTCAGTACGTCGAACGACGCGGTGTTGCCGCCCCTGCGGCAGGAAACAACCGACGCGCCGACTTTCATATGCTTCGGAAACGGTGTGCTGTAAAACAATCGATCCAGAAAGGACAGCAGCGTACCGTTCGGCGAACCGTAATAGACCGGGCTGCCAACGACCAGCCCGTCCGTCGCCTCAAATTTCGGCGCGACCTCGTTGACAAGATCGTCGAATACGCACTTTCCGCGTTCTGCGCATCGATTGCAGGCAATGCAGCCGCGTATGTTCCGATTCCCGACATGGATCAGTTCTGTTTCCATGCCCTCCTTCTCAAACGTGCGGATCATCTCCGTCAAAGCAGCCGCCGTACAGCCGTCCTTTCGCGGACTCCCGTTGAGCAACAAAATACCAGCCATCGTTATGCCTCCTGTCTTTGATATCTTGAATTATAGCGAAAAAGCTCTGCTTCATCAAGAAAAAAAACAAAAAGGATCAAGAAAAACGTGACACGGATCGCAACACTATGGGCAAACATTCTAATCTCGGTCCAATCGACCTCCAAATTGGTGGAATGCCAGCTAATGAGTTTGTTGACTTGTTGAAGAACGCGATGATTGACCTGCAAACAAATAAAAACATTCAGTATTGGCAATTGACATTATCAAAGTATGGAGCAATTAATAACTAGTGAGTTTCAAGAGCAAGTGCTACAAGTGTATGGAAAATTGAATATCGATAATACTACAATTTGTTCAATAGAAGAACTCTCAAAACAGTATCAAGAGGATATAGCTTGGATCGAAAGGGAGTCAACTAATACATCAATATACAACTGCAGATAAAACATGATCGAATTATACTGGTTTGGCTCGATATTTGATCAACTATGAGCAGAAAATCAGCACGATGCTGTCGTGCTAATTTTATTTTTCGAGGAAATCATAGGAATAACCGCACTTCCCTGCCTAAGAGAAGCGGGAAGTGCTCTTCTGTGTAACGGACGAAAATCTCCTCCGGAACCAAATAGACATTAAGATACACAACAAACCAGGCAAATACGACAAAAGTCCCGCCGCGTCACCGGCGGGGCTTTTGCCAGGAGGGGGTGCTCATGAAATGACTGGCCGCACCTCGGAATAAAACAGAGTCAGGATAAAAGTGCCTGCACCTCGGAGAGCGTCGGCATGGATTTCAGTGCTCCTTTGCGTGTCGTGATGATCGCTGCCGCTGCGTTTGCAAAGCGAAGCATGGCGGCAAGACTTTCTTCGGTTCGATCGGAAAGACCGTTGTTCAGAATATCGTGCAGAACACACGCGCAGAAGGTATCCCCCGCGCCGGTCGTTTCGATCGTTTGTACGCGGAAGCCGGGAACAAAGACGTGCAGATCGCCGTAAAAGCTGTGACTGCCGTCCGGACCTGCCGTGATGTTCAGAAGCCGGATATTTGGAAACCACGTGCGAAGGATCGCGGCGCCCTTTTCAAAATCGGTCTCGCCGGTCAAAAAGGTCATTTCGTTGTCGGCGATCTTCACGACGTCGCTGTGTTTGAGTCCCCATGCGATCTGCATTTTCGCTTCGTTCAGGTTGTTCCACAGCGGCTCACGCAGATTGGGATCGAACGAGATCAACGCGCCTGCGTCCTGTGCGAGATTGAGCGCCGTCCGTGTCGCCGTGCGGCACGGCTCGTCGGTCAGCGACAGCGAACCGAAATGAAAGATCCGGCAATCGCCGATCATCTCCTTTTTGAGTTCGTTCGCCGAAAGGGAGACGTCCGCGCCGGGCTTTCTGTAAAAGCTGAATTCCCGATCACCGTCCGGCAGCGTATGCACAAACGCCAGCGTGGTATGCACGTCCGGATCCTGCAAAAGACCTTTTGTCTCAATGCCGCGTTCCCTGACAGTTTCGATGAGAAGATCGCCGAAGCTGTCCTTCCCTACCTTGCCGAGAAACGCACAGCGTCTGCCGAGATGATTCAGCATTGCAAGAACATTGCAGGGCGCGCCGCCCGGATTGACCTCAAGGAGCGGATTGCCCTGCGGGCTTACGCCCGTTTCGGTAAAGTCGATCAAAAGTTCGCCAAGCGCAACAACATCATACTGTTTCACGGTTATCCTCCCAAAGAAGGTCGTATTTCGTAACATCGATATTGACCGCGCCGTCTGCGACAAAGGAGATATCGCTTGCGGAAAGCTCGGTCAGGATCGTCGCCGTCATGGTTTGCTCACCGTCGTTGATGAAGATCTCCGCACTGAAGCGGTCCAGAATCAGCCGCAGTTTGATCTCGCCGTTGCGATTCGGCACCAGACAGCGCCGCTGATGGATGTACGCACGGCGAGAGCCGGAGAACTTGCGGTCGATGCGCAGGATGGATTCGCGCGTGCGATAGGTGAGTTCCGTGAAGAATTTCTCATTCTGCATAAACCGCACGGCAAAGTTGTGATACATCGGTTCTCCCGGCGCGGGACGCACGGTAATCGTCATATCGACCGTCCTCCCCGTTATCCCGTCCAGGCACATTTCATCCTCGATGCGGACGTTTTCATAACGTACGCCGCCACGACGGAGTTTTTCCAATTCTCGGATCGGCTGCTGATAAAGTCGTCCGTTTTTGATACTGATCTCCCGCGGAAGCGACATCTGTCCGAACCATCTGCGATCCTTTCTGCCGGTCAGCTTGGTCGTGTCCCAGTTCTGCATGCAGCCGATCATGACGCGCCGTCCGTCGGGCATCAGAATCGTCGTCGGCGCATAGAAGTCGATGCCGTAGTCGACCGCATGATCGCT
>JAZNHI010000170.1:0-3927 GCA_045576895.1 Clostridia bacterium
TCCGCTTCGGATGCGATGCGCGCGCTTTCCGACGTTCGATACGGCAATCTTTCCGACGCGACGGAAGCGGACGTCGAGCGCATGATCGAGCGGGAGATGAGCGATGCGATGCTGGAGGTGAAGGAGCTTTCCCCGAATCCGGCGATCACCGATCTTTTCCTGCTGCGTGCGGATGTGCAGAATCTGAAGGTGCTATTAAAAGCGCGGCTTCTGAATCAGAGCGAAACGGTGTTTACGCCGGGCGGACTGTTCGATCGCGAAACGCTTTCCGCAATGGTCAAGGAGCGGCAGTACGACGCGCTCCCGGAGGAGATCCGCGACGCAATGTATGCCTTGGAAAAACGATTGGAGATCCGCGTCGAACCGCAGGTGATTTCGATCGCGCTCGATCGCGCTTATCTTGCGCATGCGCTGAAGGCTTCCGCAAAGCATCCGGTCTTTTCGCAGTATTTCAGATCGTTGGCGGATTTTGACAATGTGCTGACGTTTCTGCGTCTTCGCGCCATGGGTTCCTCGATCGAAACGCTCGACGAAGTGATTCTTCCCGAGGGTGGGATCACCTATCGCGATCTCTACGGCGCCTATGAGCTTTCGTTCGATTCGCTGAACCGCGTGCTCGACCACAGCGTATGCGGAAACGCTTTGCTTGCCGGTCTGAACGCCATGCAGCGCACGGGAAATATCTCCGAAGTCGAGAAGGCAAGGGACAATTATCTGGTTTCGCTGCTTTCGGCGCATAAATACGAAAGCGAAACGATCTATCCGATCGTCGGCTATTATCTTGCAAAAGAGCGCGAGGGCAAGGCCGTGCGATTGATCATCACGGGAAAACGCAACGGCATCGGCGACGGCGTGATCCGCGAAAGGTTGGTGAAGCTGTATGGCGAACGGTAAGTGCGCGGTCATCGGAGACCGCGATTCCATCCTGCTGTTTAAGGCGGTCGGGATCGAGGATTACGGCGTGACGGACGGCGAACAGGCGAACAGAACGCTGCACCGTCTTGCACGGCTCGGCTATGCGGTGGTCTATGTGACGGAAACGTATTATCCCGCGTGCGAAGAGACGATCCGAGAGTTTCAGAGCGAAGCCTACCCTGCGATCATTCCGATCCCGGATGTGTCCGGAACGCAGGGCATCGGCATGCGCGCGATCAAGGAGAACGTCGAAAAGGCGGTCGGTTTGGATATTTTGAGCAATTCATAACAGGAGAAAGAGTATGCAAGGAACTATCGTAAAGGTTTCGGGGCCCTTGATCGTGGCGAGCGGTATGGCAGACGTGCAGATGTTTGACGTCGTCCGCGTATCCGACAAGCATCTGATCGGCGAGGTCATCGAATTGCGCGAAGATAAAGCGTCCATTCAGGTTTACGAGGAAACCGGCGGCATCGGCCCCGGCGAACCGGTTTATACGACCGGCGCGCCGCTTTCGGTCGAGCTGGCGCCGGGCCTCATCGAATCCATCTACGACGGCATTCAGCGTCCGCTGAACAAGATCCGCGAGCTGGCGGGCGACCGCATCACGCGCGGTATCACCGTCGATTCGCTGGATCATGAAAAGCTTTGGAACTTTGTTCCGACCGCACAGGTCGGCGATGAGCTTGTCGGCGGAGACGTGCTCGGTACCGTGCAGGAGACCGAGGCGGTTCTGCATAAGATCATGGTCCCGCCGAACGTTTCCGGCAAGCTGACCTGGATCTTCGAGGGCGAAGCGAATATCGTCACCCCGATCGCGAAGCTCGAGAAGGACGGGAAAGAGATCATGCTCCCGATGCTGCAGAAGTGGCCGGTCAGAAAGGGCAGACCGTACGCGGAAAAGCTTGCGCCGAACGAGCCGATGGTCACCGGTCAGCGCGTCATCGACACGCTGTTCCCGGTTGCGAAGGGCGGCGTTGCGGCGGTTCCCGGTCCGTTCGGAAGCGGCAAGACGGTCGTGCAGCATCAGCTTGCGAAGTGGGCGGATGCAGACATCATCGTCTACGTCGGCTGCGGCGAGCGTGGCAACGAGATGACGGACGTTCTGATGGAGTTCCCGGAGCTCAAGGATCCGAGAACGGGACTGTCGCTCATGAAGCGTACGGTGCTGATCGCAAACACGTCCGACATGCCGGTTGCAGCGCGTGAAGCATCCATTTATACGGGCATCACGATTGCGGAGTATTTCCGCGACATGGGTTATAAGGTCGCGATCATGGCGGACTCCACGAGCCGTTGGGCGGAGGCGCTCCGCGAAATGTCCGGACGTCTTGAAGAGATGCCGGGTGAGGAAGGCTATCCGGCGTACCTCTCTTCGCGTCTTGCGGAGTTCTATGAGCGCGCGGGCAGCGTAAAGACGCTCGGCAGCGAGGGAAGACAGGGTGCAGTCACGGCGATCGGCGCGGTTTCTCCGCCGGGCGGCGACATTTCCGAGCCGGTCTCGCAGGCAACGCTGCGCATCGTAAAGGTCTATTGGGGACTTTCCTCCAAACTTGCGTACGCGCGTCACTTCCCGGCGATCGACTGGCTGCAGTCGTATTCGCTGTATCAGGACCGTCTGTCCCCGTGGTTCAACAACGAAGTCAATACCGAGTGGTCGAATCTCGTTTCCAGAACCATGCACCTTCTGCAGGTCGAGAGCGAGCTTGACGAGATCGTCCGGCTTGTCGGTATCGACGCACTGTCCTTCAAGGATCGCCTGACGCTCGAAGCGGCGCGCAGCATCCGCGAGGACTATCTGCATCAGAACGCGTTCCATGAGGTCGACACCTATACGTCGCCGAAGAAGCAGTTCATGATGCTGAAGGCCATCATGACCAACTATGAAAAGAATCTCGAAGCACTCGACAAGGACGCCTCGTTCCGCGCACTGATGCAGCTGCCGGTCCGTGAACGTATCGGCAGACTGAAATACGTGCCCGAAGCGGAGGCGGAGAACGAGTACAACGCGATCATGAAGGATATGACCGAACAGATCACGGCGCTGACGGAAGGAGGACAGTTCTGATGCGTAAAGAATATCGAACCATTTCCGAGGTCGTCGGCCCGCTGATGCTGGTCAAAGACGTGGAAGGCGTCAAGTACGACGAGCTGGTCGAGATCGAACAGGCGGACGGCAACATCCGCCGCGGCCGTGTTCTGGAGATCAACGGCGACAAAGCCATGGTGCAGCTCTTTGAGGGCTCGCAGGGGCTCCGCATTTCGAACAGCAAAGCACGTTTCCTCGGTCATTCCATCGAGCTCGACGTCGCGCCCGACATGCTCGGCCGCGTTTTCGACGGCATGGGCAAGCCGAAAGACGGCGGTCCCGCGCTGATTGCGGAAAAGCATCTGGACATCAACGGCACGGCAATGAACCCCGCCGCGCGCGATTATCCGTCCGAGTTCATTCAGACGGGTATTTCCGCGATCGACGGTCTGAACACGCTCGTTCGCGGACAGAAGCTTCCCGTGTTCTCCGGCAGCGGTCTTCCGCACGCGAATCTTGCGGCGCAGATCGCGCGTCAGGCGAAGGTCCTCGGCAGCGACGAAAAGTTCGCGGTCGTCTTTGCTGCAGTCGGCATCACGTTCGAGGAAGCGGACTTCTTTATCAACGACTTCCGCGAGACCGGCGCGATCGAGAGAACGGTCACGTTCATCAACCTCGCGAACGACCCGGCGATCGAACGTATTTCCACGCCGCGTATGGCGATCACCGCCGCCGAATATCTTGCATACGATCTCGGCATGCAGGTGCTTGTTATCATCACCGATATCACGAACTACGCGGAAGCGCTCCGTGAAGTTTCCGCCGCGCGTAAGGAAGTTCCCGGACGCCGCGGCTATCCCGGTTACATGTACACCGACCTTGCGACGATGTACGAGCGCGCGGGCCGTATCCGCGGCAACAAGGGCTCGATCACGATGATCCCGATCCTGTCGATGCCGGAGGACGACGTTACGCACCCGATCCC
>JAZNHI010000171.1:0-11219 GCA_045576895.1 Clostridia bacterium
CACGCCTACGCCGACGCCGAAGCCCACCAAGACGCCGAAGCCCACCAAGACGCCGAAGCCCACCAAGACACCGAAACCGACCCCGACGCCGAAGCCGACCCCGACGCCGAAGCCCACCAAGGAGCCGACGCCGAAGCCCACGAAGGAACCGACGCCCACGCCGACCGAGGTCACGCCCGGTAAATGGCAGAAGGCGAAATCGCCCAAGATCAGCAGCAGTCACAAGAAGCTGTTCAAAAAGATCTCCGGCAGCATCCTCGGCGCGAACTACACGCCGATCGCATATATCGGCAGTCAGCCGGTCAACGGAACGAACCACGCATTCCTGTGCGAAGCTTCGATCACCGCACCGGATTCTCAGAATGTGTTCGCGATCGTCGTTCTCTATGAGGATCTCGAAAAGAACGTGTCGATCTCCGACGTGATCATGTCGGGCGTCCGCACCTACTTCAACGCAGGCATGGGAGGCTGGAAGAAAGCGGATGATCCGCGGGTCAGCAAGGATCTGTCCAAAAAGCTGAAGCAAGCAATGGAAGGCTTTACGGGCGGTAATTACTCCCCCGTCGCCGTCGTCGGTACGCAGGCGGTGTCCGGAACGAATTACTGCATCTTCTGCGAACGCGGTTCGGTCACCGGCAATCCGGAGTCCGATTACGTCTTCATCTATCTGTGCGAAGACGACGACGGCAATCCGTACATCAGCGACATCCTTGGATTTAACGGCTGATCGGAAAGCACTTTACAGCGCCGCTCACTCGAGCGGCGCTTTTTGTATCGTGGTCCGGATCTGTCAGTCGGCTCGTCTGTCTTTCCAAAAGATGCTCTATCCTCATCCGATGCTTCCTGCAAGAATCCCTTGCGAGGGAAAGCCGCCCGAGATGCAGCATTCTCAACGCACGATGTTCTTTGCAAAACGGTGTGCGTGCCATCCTGTTTGCCGACGTCGATCCATCTGCATCTGAGTGCCTATGCCTGCATATTTGTATGCGGAAAGGAGCCCGATGCCTTGCAAGCATCGGGCTCCTTTGTCGTCAGTGTTCAAAGAACGGGACCGCGCGGATCCGGGCGGTCTATGTACCGTTATGCAAGATGTCCTTTCGCCTTGATGACGTCGATCACGGAATCCACGTACTTTTCGCAGATCTCGTTCGTGCCCGCCTCGACCATGACGCGGATCACCGGCTCGGTGCCGGATTCGCGCACGAGGATACGGCCGGTATCGCCGAGTTCGTCGGCGACCTTCTTCACCGCCGCCTGCACATCCGGGTCGTTCTGCGCGTCGGGTTTGGACTTGACGCGGACATTCTTCAGCACCTGCGGATAGAACACGAACGGCGCCGCAAGCTCGCTCATCGGCTTGCCCTTGGCGATCATGACCTCCATCAGCTTAAGGCTCGTCAGGATGCCGTCGCCTGTGGTCTCGTATTTCAGGAAGATCGTGTGACCGCTCTGCTCGCCGCCGATGCGGTTTCCGGTCTTGACCATGTTCTCATAGACGTACTTGTCGCCGACCTTGGTTTTTTCGTATTCGATGCCGACCTTGTCAAGCGCCTTATACAGACCGAAATTCGACATGACCGTCGTTACGACTTTATTGTTCAGCAGCTTGCCGCGTTCCTTCATGTACAGACCGTAGATGTACAGCGTATGATCGCCGGTGACGACGTTGCCCTTTTCATCCACGCAGAGGCAGCGATCCGCGTCGCCGTCGTATGCGAAGCCGATATCCAGACGGTTTTCCACAACGAATTTCTGCAGATGCTCGATATGCGTCGAGCCGCAGTCGGTGTTGATGTTATAGCCGTCCGGATTGTCGTTCATGACATAGACCTTTGCGCCGAGCGCTTCGTAGACGCCCTTTGCGATCTGCCATGCCGCGCCGTTTGCAACGTCCAGACCGACCTTGACGCCCTTGAAGCTGTACTTGCTCATGGAAATGAGGAAGCCGATATAGCGGTTTCTGCCCGCAACATAGTCGACCGTTCTGCCGATGTCGTGGCGTCCGGCGACCGGAACCTCGATCTTGCCGTCGATGTAATCCTCGACCATCAGGATCGTTTCCTCGTCCATCTTCTCGCCGTAACCGTTCAGCAGCTTAATGCCGTTGTCATAGTACGGATTGTGCGACGCGGAGATCATAATGCCGCAGTCGAAATCGTCGACGCGCGTGATGTATGCGACAGACGGCGTGGTGGTGACGTGCATGATATAGGCGTCCGCGCCGGAAGCCATCAGCCCCGTGCAGAGCGCGTACTCGAACATGTAGCTGGACCGTCTCGTGTCCTTGCCGATCACGACCTTCGCTTTCTTGTCGAGACGTGCGCCGTAATACCAGCCCAGAAACCGACCGATCTTGACTGCATGCTCAAAGGTGAGCGTCTTGTTTGCTTCCCCGCGGAAGCCGTCCGTTCCGAAATATTTACCCATTACCGTTCCTCCTTCGTTGCTACCGTTCCGTTGTCCTTCCAGATGCTGTACGCCGGTACCACGCCGCGCACGCAGGACGTCGGATACACATTGCTGTGCGGACCGATCACCGTACCGGGATTGCAGACCGCGTTGCAGCCGACCTCAACGTAATCGCCGAGCATCGCGCCGAACTTCTTGATGCCGGTCTCGATCTGCTCGCTGCCGTTGTGCACAACGACGAGTCTCTTGTCGCTCTTGACGTTCGAGGTGATGGACCCCGCGCCCATGTGGCTCTTATAGCCCAGGATCGAATCGCCGACGTAGTTATAGTGCGGCGTCTGCACATTGTCGAACAGAATGACGTTCTTGAGCTCCACGGAGTTGCCGACGACGCAGTTTGCGCCGACGAGTGCGGACCCGCGGATGAACGCGCAATGCCGGACCTCGGTTTCGGGTCCGATGATGCAAGGCGCGCCGAGATACGCGGACGGGAAAACCTTTGCGGTTTTGTGCACCCAGACGTGCTCGGAGACCTCTTCATAGTCCTCGCCGAGGGTCGGGCCGAGCTGCAGAATGAACTCCTTGATGCCCTTCAGCGCTTCCCACGGATAGGTAAACTGCAAAAGATAGTCCTTCGCAAGCGTATGATCCAAATCGTATAAATCCTTGATCGTATACATCTTACAGTCTCTCGTTTCTCTCGATGTCGAGGAAGTATTTGTAGGTGTCCACGGTCAGCTCGCCGCACGCCGCTTCATCGCACGCAATGATCGCGCCGTTGTGCATCTGCAGCGCGGAGCAGGTCCATTTGTGGCTGACATTGCCTTCGACGGTTGCGGCAAGCGCGCGCGCCTTGTTGTGTCCGTTGATCAGAATCAGGACTTCCTTGCTGTCCGTAACGGTGCCGACGCCGACGGAAAGCGCCTGCGAAGGAACCTTTTCGGGATCGTTCCCGAAGAAGCGGGAATTCACGATGCGCGTGTCGGTCGTGAGGTTCCGGACGCCAGTGCGCGAGCAAAGCGAAGTGAACGGCTCGTTGAACGCGATGTGACCGTCCACGCCGATGCCGCCCATAAACAGGTCGATGCCGCCGTAGGACTTGATCTTTTCCTCATAGCGGGCGCATTCGCCTTCGGGATCGTCGGTCATGCCGTTTAAGATATTGATATTCTCCGGCTTCATATCGACCAGATGGTTGAAGAAATTGTCATGCATGAAATACCAGTAGCTCTGGTCGTGCTCATGCGGAAGCCCGAGATACTCGTCCATGTTGAAGGTGACGACGTTTGCAAAGGAGACCTCCCCCGCCTTGTTCATACGGGCAAGCTCTTTGTAGACGCCGATCGGGCTCGAGCCCGTCGGAAGACCGAGCACGAACGGACGCGCTTCCTTGTGCGCGTTGATCTTGCCGGCGATATAGTGCGCAGCCCAAAGGCTCATTTTCTCGTAATTGTCCTGAATAACGACTCTCATGTTCTTCTCCTTCTCTTTTCATGACGGACGATGCGTTTCATTGTATGCGCAGTCCGCTTTCCGTACGACGTCCGGGATCGCTCTGTTGCGGTTTTGATTCCGCTTTTTGTCGTTCCCTTTTCGACCCGCCGCAGAAGCCGTGGCAGCATCCGCCGAATCTTTCGATAAACTGCCATCCTCGTCACCCTTTCGGGCCGGGCGCTGACGGTCGTTCTGTCCTCCCAGTCAAATCAACCGTTTTACAGTGTTATTATCCATAACATATTTATTATATACGGAATATTGTTGTCTGTCAACAAAAAAGGACCTTCTCCTGCGAATCGTGCCGTAATCGGCTGCATTCCCTTCCTTCACAGAGAAAAACGGCTGCCGTACCGAAACGGCAGCCGTCCGGGTTACGCCGGATAAGCGTTATTTCTTCTTAAGCGGTTTCTGCTTGAATTCTTCTTCCTCGTCGTCGATTTCGTCGTCATCCATTTTGCGGCGTTTCAGAATCAGAACGATCGCAAGAATGCCGAGCCCGATGACTGCAGCGATCCCGACGATCACGCCGATGACCAGCGGCAGATTCATCTGTTCCTCTTCCGCTCCCGTGTTCGACTTGTCCGTCTGGTCAGGCGCGGCTGTCGGTTCCGTTTCTTCGACCGTCTGTACGGGTGCAGGCGTATCCGCAGCGGGCGCTTCCGTTTCGCCCGTCGTCTCCGCAGTGGCTTCCGCGACAGGATCAAGACTTGCCTCCGGCGTCGCTTCCCCGGTCTGTGTCGCAGCGTCCGGAGATGCCGTCGCATCCGTGCCTGCTCCGCCTGCATTCGTCGTCATCGGCATGGACGTCACGGGCGGCTGCGGCGTCATGATGCCGTCCGCCGTGGGTCTTGCGGAGTAGGTGGGAAGCGAGGACGTGACCGGAACGGGATCCGAATGATGGCTCGGTCTCGGCGTGGACGTTACGGGAGCGGGCGTGTGGACCGCGGGTGTGAGCGGCGCAAACGTTTCCTCGACCGGACCGTTCGTCGGCTCCTCCTGTCCTTCCGTATAGATGCCGCCGACGGAGACCGGATCGATATAATACGATTCGGCTTTGAACGCCTCGTCAATGCCGGAATACTTGATCCCGTTGAAAACGAAATCCGTCGTGCCTTCCTTCTCGATGCGGAACTCCGCCTGGAACCAGAATCCGTTTGCTTCCACGCCGTACGCGTCGATAAACGCGAGCTTGAGAACGCCGCTTTCCTCGATGTTCGGCTGGAACATGGACGCTTTGCCCTTCATGAAGGACGTCAGATTGTTTTCCTCATCGATCTGATTGATCGCGCCGAGCGTTACGATTTCCGGGTCATATCGCATGGTTCCGTCAAGCGAATCGAACTTTCTGCCGTCCGGCAGATTTGCGTACAGATAAAAATTGACTTTTACCACATCGCCGACCGCGCCTGTCATCTTCTCCGAAGTGATCAGAAGCTCGCCGAGCTGAGCCGTTGTTTCCGCCGACGCGTTCGGGACGATCGGAAGTGCGAGCATCATCGCGAGCACGATGATGACTGCCAAAAAGCGTTTCATATATGGTCCTCCTGCATGATGGTTTTGCGATTGTCTGTTTGCTGCGGTTTTGCGGGAATGCCGAATAAACGGCGTCGCATGAACCCGCTTCTTAATTATAGTACAAAAAATCCGTTTCGTCAAATCCTTATTGACAAAACAGATGAATTTCCTTATTATAGATTAGAAATACCGCTTCCGGAATGTGTTTTCCGCCTGCGGCATGACGATCCGAGGAGGACACTATGCAGGTTTACAATACCATGACCCGCAAAAAGGAGCCGCTCGTTCCGATCAAAGAGGGCGAGATCTCCATGTATGTTTGCGGTCCGACCGTTTACGACTATTTCCACATCGGCAACGCGCGTCCGTTTGTGGTGTTCGACACGATGCGCCGGTATCTGGAGTACCGCGGCTACAAGGTCAAATACGTCCAGAACTTCACCGACATCGACGACAAGATGATCAACCGCGCAAACAAAGAGGGCACGACCGTCAAGGAGCTCGGCGACCGCTTCATCAAGGAGTATTATCAGGATGCGGACGCGCTGGGCATCGAGCGCGCAACGGTCAATCCGCGTGCGACCGAGCACATCGGCGACATCATCAAGCTCGTAAAGAAACTGATCGAGAAAGGGCATGCCTACGCCACGGAAAACGGCGACGTGTACTTTGCCGTGCGCAGCTGGCCCGGTTACGGCAAACTGAAGGGACAGGACATCGACGACATGGAAAACGGCGCGCGCATCTCCCCCACCGAGCAGAAGCGCGATCCCTTGGACTTTGCGCTGTGGAAGGGCGAAAAGCCCGGCGAGCCGAGCTGGCCTTCCCCGTGGGGCAAGGGCCGTCCCGGCTGGCATGTGGAATGCTCCGCGATGAGCATGAAATATCTCGGCGAAACGTTCGACATCCACGGCGGCGGCATGGACCTCGTTTTCCCGCACCATGAGAACGAGATTGCACAGAGCGAAGGCGCAACGGGCAAGCCGTTCGTCCACTACTGGATGCACAACGGCTACATCAACATCAACAATCAGAAGATGAGCAAGTCCCTCGGCAATTTCTTCACCGTGCGCGACATTGCGAAAGAATACGATCTCGAGGCGGTCCGCATGTTCCTGCTCACTGCGAACTACCGCAATCCGGTCAACTTCTCGCGCGAACTGATGGACCAGACCGTGACGAGCTTGAACCGGCTCTACACTGCGCGGGACCGGCTCTTTGATACGGCGATCGACGAGAGCGTTGACGATTCCGGCGTCGCTGCCGAGCTGGACGGATTCCGCGACCGGTTCAACGAGGCGATGGACGACGACCTCAATACGGCGGACGCTTTGGGCGTGCTGTTCGACTTTGCCCGCTGGATCAACATCTTTGCGACCGGCGCGCACACGAAAGCCGCGATCGAAGCGGTCAAGGCGCGTTATGCCGAGCTGAACGGCGTTTTAGGACTGGTCGTCAAGGAAAAGAAGGAAGACTTCCCCGCCGAAGCAACGGCGCTTTTAGAGGCGCGTAAGGAAGCGAAAAAGGCAAAGGACTGGGCAAGAGCCGACGCGATCCGCGAGGAGCTCAAAGCCATGGGATTTGCCGTGGAAGACACCAAGGACGGCGCAAAGCTCAAGCGGCTTTGATGCTTATACACCACCGACCAATTACAAAAAAGGAGAACACTTATGGGTTTAGGTTTACTGTTTCCGGTTCTTTTGCTCGCAATGGGCGTTTACGTGCTGTACGGCGCGATCAAGGGCAGCGGCAGGCTCTTCACGATGGAGAATTTCAAGGACGAATCCAAGGATCAGGCAAAGAAGCTCCTGCGCATCCTGTACTTTACGCTTGCCGGGATCATGCTGCTGATGGCGATTGTCAACGGCGCGCAGACCGTCCTGTACAGCAATAAGGTCTCTTATTTCCGCGTAACCGATGCGTATCGCGACACCTTCTCCGATCTGATCGAAGACGGTCAGCTGACGTATACGGCGACGGAATCGACGGGCGGCATGAACTGCTTCGGCGGAGTCGGACAACAGGTCGAAAAGAATTACGGACCGTATTCGGTCGACAACGAGAAGATGAGCATGGAAGAGATCTCTGCGTTCATCAACAAGGCATATACCGTCTACGGGACCGATACGGAGAAGTTCCCGCGCGTCAGCGGCGGTCTGATGAGCTGCGGCGGCAGCACCGTCGACTACTCGAAGTACTATGAGCAGACCGACCTCATTGACGACAACGACAACCCGGTTTACGCAAAGACCGACGCCGAAAAGGAAAAAGGTCATGTCGTCTACATTTCCTCTCTCGGCAGCGAACGTTCCGACTCGAACAGTGGATCGTTCATCTCCAAGCTCTACGGCGCTCTGTCGACAAAGCTCCTGAGCATTCTAAACTACATTCTGCTCGGTCTTGCGGTCGTCGGCGTGATCGCCGTGTTCCTTGTCACGCGCAAGTTCACCGACAAGGAAAAGCTGCAGAAGGCAAGACAGCAGCAGGTTCGCCCCGCCATGCCTTCGGACGCGTTCAACTTTGACGACGAGCCCGAAGAGGAATCCAAGAAATAAACAAATCGAGTATAAAACTACGGCTGCCGGGTGTTCCGACAGCCGTAATTCTTTTTACAGATGCATCATCCGCTGCGTCTTCTGGATGACCTTTTTTCCGTCCCGTTTCATGCGGCGCGGGATATCCGGGTACAGCGTACACATCGCGGTCGCAGCAGCCGCAGCGCCGACCGCCATGCCGATTCCGAGCATTGCCATTCGCATGCGATCACCTCTCTTTTTTGAGGTTAGTATGCGAAATTAAGCAGCAATTATTCCGCCTTCGGCGCTTCCTCTTTTTGCTTGTTTTCTTTTTTTGCGCGATAATCCGCGATCGCCGCCTGCACCGCTTCCTGCGCAAGCACCGAGCAGTGGATCTTCACGGGCGGAAGACCTTCCAGCGCTTCGACGACCGCTTCGTTGGTCAGCTGTTCGACCTCCGCAAGCGGCTTGCCCTTGATGAGCTCGGTCGCCATCGAGCTGGTCGCGATCGCCGCGCCGCAGCCGAAGGTCTTGAACTTCACGTCCTCGACGATCTCGTCGTCATTGATTTTCAAAAACATCTGCATGATGTCGCCGCACTTCGCGTTGCCGACGGTGCCGACGCCCGAAGCGTCCGGGATCTCGCCGACGTTTCTCGGATGCTGAAAATGATCCAAAACCTTTTCCGAATACTGCATTATTCTACTCCTCCTTTGGGATAAATCGGTGACATATCTCTGAGCCGCTGTACGATCGGCGGCAGGATTTCAAGCACATAGTCGATCTCTTCTTCGGTCGTGAATTCACTTAGCGTCATGCGAAGCGAGCCGTTCGCCTCCTCATGCGTAATGCCCATCGCGAGCAGCACATGCGAGGGATCGAGCGAACCGGACGTGCATGCCGAGCCGGACGACGCCGCAACGCCCTGGAGATCGAGCATCAGCAGAATGCTTTCGCTTTCGATGTAGCGGATGCCGAAGTTGACGTTGTTCGGAAGCCTCTGCGTGCGGTGTCCGTTCAGATGCACGGTCTTGATGCACTCCTCCACGCCCGCGATCAGTTTATCGCGGAGCGCCGTCATCTTCTTCATGTTCGCATCAAGGTTTTCGGTCTGGATCTCCAGCGCCTTCGCAAGACCCACGATGCCGGGAACGTTCTCCGTGCCTGCGCGCTTCTTGTTCTCCTGCCCGCCGCCGGTGATCATCGCCGGGACGCGGACGCCCTTTCGGATGTAGACCGCGCCGACGCCCTTCGGACCGTGGAACTTGTGCGCCGTGAGCGTCAGAAGGTCGATGTTCATGTCCTGCACGTCCATCGGGATGTGCCCGATCGCCTGCACCGCGTCGGTGTGGAACAGTACGCCTGCCTCACGGCAGACTGCGCCGATCTCCTTGATCGGCTCGATGGTGCCGACCTCATTGTTCGCCGTCATGACGGACACGAGGATCGTGTCGGGACGGATCGCCGCACGCACCGCTTCGGGGTCGACGAGACCGTTTTCGTCGACGTCCAGATAGGTGACCGTCGCAAGACCCTTGTCCTCCAGTTCCTGCAGCGTGTGCAGGATCGCGTGGTGCTCGATCTTCGAGGTGATGATGTGATTGCCCTTCTTGCGGTACGCCTGCGCCACGCCGCGCAGGATCATGTTGTCGCCCTCGCTGCCGCCGCCGGTGAAATAGATCTCACTCGGATTCGCCGCGTTCAGGCACTTTGCAACGGTGCGCCGCGCATCGTCCAGTCCCTTGTGCGCGTCTCGCGCGAAGCTGTGGAAGCTCGACGGGTTTCCGTAAAACTCGGTATAGTACGGGATCATCGCTTCGATGACCTCGGGCAGCACCTTTGTGGTTGCCGCATTGTCAAGATAAACGTGCATGTTCGATCCTCTTTTTCTGTTCGATATGATCCTCGGTCAGTTCTCCGATGGTGGTTTCCTCCAGCACGGCATTGATACGGCTCTGCAGCTTTAAGAAGAGCGGACGCGCCGAGCACGTACAGGCGTTTTCACAGATGTTCGCGCCGCTGCCCACGCAGTCGACGACGTCCGTGCTGCCCTCGAGCGCACGCAGCACCTCCAGAACGCTGATCCGGACCGGTTCGCGTGTGAGCAGATACCCGCCGCTTTTGCCGCGCGCCGTCTTCACGATCCCCGCCTTTTTCAGCGAACGCATGAGCTGCTCGAGATACGCCTCCGAAATGCCCTGCTCCGTCGCCACAGCCGCAAGCGATACGGGACCGTCCCCGTAACGCGCCGCAAGCTCGACGACCGCTCGCAATCCGTATGTGCCTTTTGTCGAAAACTTCATCGTTAAACCCTACCGTTTCACTCGGCTTTTATCATAAATGCATCCTGTCCAAAAGTCAAGCGTTTTACTCGTCTTTTGACAATATACTTTTTCGTGACAATCGATCCGTTCTGTGATAAGATAGAGAAAACAAACAAGCGAGGACACGATCGGTGATTCAAACGGTTTTTTGGGACGTCGACGAGACGCTTCTGGACTTCGGCGCAGCGCAGCGCGCGGCGCTGATCACGCTGTTTTCGGAGTTCGGACTCGGTCCGTGCACGGACGCGATGGTCGACCGCTACGACGCGATCAACCATATCTTTTGGGGGCGGCTTGAGCGCGGCGAGATCACAAAGCCCGAGGTGCTGACCGGCAGGTTCCGGCAGTTCTTTTCGGAGTACGGCATCGATCCCGCCGTTTCCGTGCCGTTCAACGACCGGTATCAGCTCTGCCTCGGGGACACGATCGTGTGCCGGGACGACTGTCTTGCGCTTCTCGATTTTCTGAAAGACAAGGTCCGACAGTACGTTGTTTCAAACGGCACGGTCATTGCGCAGACGAAAAAGCTCGACCGGTCCGGCATCGGCAGACGCATGGACGGCGTGTTTCTGTCGGAAGCGCTCGGCGCGGAAAAGCCGAGCCCGGCGTTTTTCGAGAAGGTTTTCGACGCGATCGGACCGGTCAACCGCAGCGAAGTGATGATCGTCGGCGATTCGCTGACCAGCGACATGCAGGGCGGCATGAACGCGGGGATCGTGACCTGCTGGTACAATCGAAAGGGAACTCCCGTGCCGGAAGGATACCGGATCGACCACGTGATCAAAAACCTTTGGGAGCTGCTTCCGCTGCTCGGATTATCAAAAGAGGCGCTATGATTCAGATCGAAGAAATCGGACCCAAGGAGCTTCCCGCGTTCTGGGACGCGCATATCCGCTATCTCGTTGACGACGGGATCATCTCGGACGAGGAGGACTTTGCGTACTTCTCCGGCGACGAA
>JAZNHI010000172.1:0-4301 GCA_045576895.1 Clostridia bacterium
GCCGAGGAGCAGAGCGGCGTGAAGTATTTTAACTTCGCGGGCGAGGAGCAGGACGTCTTCAGAACGCTCGCGGAAAACGGGATCACGCATATCCGCGTGCGCGTGTGGAATCATCCGTACGATGCGGAAGGGCATGGATACGGCGGCGGCAACAACGACGTCGAAAAGGCGGTCGAGATCGGCAAGCGCGCAACGAAGTACGGCATGCAGCTGATCGTCGATTTCCACTACTCCGATTTCTGGGCGGATCCCGGCAAGCAGATGGTTCCGCTTGCGTGGAAAGGGATGAGCATTGAGGAAAAAACCGACGCGCTCTATGCGTTCACGCAGGATTCTCTGAAGACCATGAAGAAGGCGGGCGTCGCCGTCGGCATGGTGCAGCTCGGCAACGAAACGAACGGCGCGCTGTGCGGCGAGAAGAATTTCGAGAACATCGCAAAGCTGATGACCGCGGGCGGCAAGGCGGTGCGCGAGGTCTTTCCGAAGGCGCTCGTCGCCGTGCACCTTGCCAATCCGGAACGGACCGACGCGTACGACGGCTTTGCAAAGAAGCTGGAGACCTTCGGCGTCGATTACGACGTGCTCGCTTCCTCCTATTATCCGTACTGGCACGGCACACTCGAAAACCTTGCGAACGTGCTGAACGGGATCGCCGAAAAGTACGGCAAGAAGGTCATGGTCATGGAGACCTCCTACGCCTATACCGGCGTCGATACGGACTTTTCCGGCAACACGATCTCGGACGAATCTGCAAATATCGTCAGGGATTATCCGTTCACCGTGCAGGGACAGGCAAACCACGTCCGCAACGTCATCGACACGGTCGCGCATGTGAAGAACGGCATCGGCGTGGTCTACTGGGAGGGCACGTGGATCACCGTCGGTACGAATTCCTGGGAGGAAAACCACGAAAAGTGGGAGAAATACGGCTCCGGCTGGGCGTCGAGCTACGGCGGCAGCTACGATCCGGACGATGCGGGCAGGTATTACGGCGGCAGCGCGGTCGACAACCAGGCGATGTTCGGTCCGGAGGGGCAGCCTTTGGAATCGCTGCGGGTGTGGAACCTTGTGCGGTACGGCAACGAGGTCGAGCCGCGGGCGGACGCGATCCGCGACACGGCGATCGAGGTCGATCTGAAGGGGACGGTTAAACTGCCGGAGACGGTCGACGCGGTGCTGACAAGCAACGAAGCGCGGGAGGTGCCGGTGCGCTGGAACGTCACCGACGCCGAGATCGACGCCATGTACAAGGGCGGCGTGAAGACCTACGAGATCACGGGCGAGGCGGAGGGACTGCCCGCACGGCTGCTCGTTTCGATGGTCAACTTCAACTATCTCAAAAACTTCGGCTTCGAGGACGGCGTGATCGACCCGTGGCAGACCGAGGACCGCGGCGGCGCGGATCAGCTCTATGTCGAGAACAAGATCACGGATTCGCTGAACGGCACGTATCATATGCATTTCTGGAGCGCGAAGAAGGATTCGGTCGATTTCTCGCTGTTCCAGGAGGTAAAGGAGCTTCCTGCGGGGATCTATTCGTTCACGATCTCGATCATGGGCGGCGACGCGGGCGACACCGAGATCTACTGCTTCGCGCTCGTCGACGGCGTTGAGGCGGCACGCACGCCGATGCGGATCACATCCTACGGAAACTGGGACACGCAAACGGTCGGAAACATCGAAGTGCGCGAGGGACAGACCGTCACAGTCGGCATCTTTGTGAAGTGTTCCGGCGCCGGAAGCGGCGCGTGGGGGAAGATCGACGACGGGCTTCTGAACCGCATGGAATGACAAGATTTGTTAGGTACGCACACTGATATTTTGTAGAATAATATATAAAAACCGGTTGACAACGAGCACAAATTTGAGTATATTATAGGTACATCATGGGAACGTGGGGGACTGTCCGAACAGGGCTCCGCAGACCCGGATGAATGTCTTTTCATTCCGGTGTCCGGAAACGGATATCAAATTGAATAGGAGGGAAATTATGAAAAGAACATTGGCAATTGTGATTGCACTCGTAATGGTTCTCGGCCTGATTGCCTGCAACGGCAGCAATGAAGGCAATACACCGGGCGCAAGCACGGAGCTTGCCGGCACCTATGACATCACCGTTTGGGTCGGCGAGAATGCAGTCGATCTGACCAAGAAGCAGATCGAAGACTTCAACAACACGAACACGGACGGCATCAAGTTCAATGCAACCGTCAACCCGGTTTCCGAGGCGACGAGCGCAGACCAGATGCTGGTTGACGTTTCCGCGGGCGCAGACATCTACTGCTTCGCGCAGGACCAGTTCGCTCGTCTTGTACAGGGCGGCGCTCTGAACAAGCTCGGCGAGAAGGCGGCGGAGACGGTCAAGGCTGCGAACGACCCCGGCGTCGTTGCGGCTGCGACTTCCGGCGATACGCTCTATGCGTACCCGATGACCTCCGATAACGGCTACTTCATGTACTATGATAAGTCCGTTATCCCGGAGGCGGATGTTGACTCCCTCGAAAAGCTGATCGCGGACTGCGAAGCTGCGAACAAGTACTTCGCGTTTGAAGCGAACACCTCCGCATGGTACATTGCGTCCTGGTTCTTTGCGACCGGCTGCAAGTCCGAGTGGACCACCGGCGACAACGGTGAATTCATCTCCGTTCTCGATACGTTCGACAGCCCCGAGGGTCTGATCGCGGTCAAGGGCATGAAGAAGCTCGTTGACTCCCCGATGCACCTTTCTTCCTCCGCGGCTGCTGAATTCGCAAGCGACGCGGCGATCGTTGTGACCGGCACCTGGGCATTCGAAGATATCCAGAAGCTGCTCGGCGACAACATGGGCGCAACCGACCTGCCCTCCTTCGAAGTGGACGGCAAGGAATACCACCTCGGTTCCTTCAACGGCTGCAAGCTGATGGGCGTCAAGCCGCAGGACGATGCAGTCCGCGCGGCAGTTCTCCACAAACTGGCACAGTACCTGACCGACGAAGCTCGTCAGATGGAACGCTTTGAAGCGCTCAGCTGGGGTCCGTCCAACCTGAATGCACAGCAGAACCCCGCCGTCCAGGCGAACCCGGGTCTCGCGGCACTGCTCAAGCAGAACGAGTACTCCCGTCCGCAGGGCCAGATCCACGGCTCCTGGTGGGATATCGCGAAGGTTATCGCGGACGACGTCAAGGCAGCGACCGACGAAGCAGGTCTGCAGGCAGCACTTGACAACTACAAGAACAAGATCGCGGCTCTGTTCACCATGACGGAAGAAGAGAAGACCGCGTGGGGCGTCATCGGCGCGATCTGCGGCACCAACTGGGACACCGACTTCCCGATGACCGAGAAAGAAGCGGGCGTGTTCGTTTCCGAAACGCTTGAGCTGCATGCCGGCGAGGAATTCAAAGTTCGTCAGGGCGCAAGCTGGGATCTCAACTACGGCGAGAACTGCGAACAGAACGGCGCGAACATCGCTGTTCCGGCAGACGGCAACTACACCGTCAAGCTCGACCTCAACAACATGACCCTCGAACTGCTCGACGAGAGCGGCGCGGCGGTTGAGAAGGAGCCCGAACCCGAACCCGATCCCAATGCGGAAGCACCTGACACCTGGGCGGTGATCGGCCAGATCGGCGACACCAACTGGGATACCGATTTCCCGATGTTCTTCAACAAGGAGAACAACCACTGGTATGCGGTCGTCAATCTGAAGGACGGCGCAGAGTTCAAACTCCGTGCAAACGGCGATTGGAAGCTGAACTACGGTCTCGATGAGGACGGTGCACCTACGATGGACGGTCAGACCAACTTCAAGGCAGAATTCGGCGACGGTGCATACGTCATCGATTTCTATCTCGGTGATGGCGTTGAGATCGGCTACGGCAAGAGCTCATGGGGTGTTATCGGCAGCTTTGAAGGCAGCAGCTGGGGCACCGACGTCATGATGACCGAGAAAGAGCCGGGTGTGTATGTTTCCGAACCTATTGCGCTCAAAGCGGGCGATGAGTTCAAAGTCCGTGCGGACGGCGATTGGGCAGTGAACTTCGGCCTTGATATGGAGATGGGCGGCAAGAACATCTCGGTTGAAGCAGACGGCAACTACATTGTCACGCTGGACTTCGTCAACATGACGCTGACCTTCGCACCGGCAGAATAATAATGGGATTCGAAACGATCCGTAAGCCTATAAGACAGGCTTGACCGGATCCGATTCGAACGGATTTTGGTTGGAACCGCCAAAGCGGCTCCAACCGTTCTTTTAGGGACGTTTCGGCAAATCGTCTGGCCTGCGAATTCGCAGGCGACGGTTCTCCAAGTCGGGTCGTTGC
>JAZNHI010000173.1:0-13363 GCA_045576895.1 Clostridia bacterium
GCTCCTCCAGCCGCATGCACAGGGTATCCACGTTGAAACTGACCTTTTCCACATCCATGGCTATGACCTCCCATAGGGTTTCTTATCGTCACAGCCTATGCGCCGCAAACGGAAAAAAGACCCGGGAAAGACGGGCCGAGCAAGCCGCGGCCCCCTGCGAATGTGGGACAAGGGAGCTATCGCAGGGAGGGGCTTGCCCCGCCTATGTTTCGCCGTGACAAACAAAAAAGCCCCGCCGCTTGCAGGCCAACGAGGCCGTCAAGCGGGAGGGGCAGAGCGCTACTCTGTAGATCCTTGTTTGCTGATCGGAACGGAGCGCTTACTTCCGATTCAATCCGCGATATCCACGTCCGGTACGATCAGGATCTCGTAGTCCGGATATAGTCCGCGGATTTCTTGGTACAACGTTTCCAACGCTTCCTTCCGATCGACGTCGAAGCTCATAACGACGTCGAAGCGAAGGGTCTTTTGTTCCGTATCGGCATAGAAGCCGTGCATCTGCAACGCCCAATCGTGGGACAAAACGGTTTCCTGAATCTTGTTGCGCATCTGCGCCGCCTCGTCGTTTGACGTATTGTGAGAATAGACGCCGACGCCGGTCATGATCACGCCGGTCTTGTGAAAGACGTTGGTCTGGATGCGCCGCGTGATGCGGTCGACCTCGTCCACCGTCAGCGTGTCCGGAAGCTCCACGTGCACCGAGCCGTAGTTTTTGTTCGGTCCGTAATTGAACAGCGTGACGTCGTACGCGCCGAGCACGGATTCCTCCTCGCAGACAACCCGCTTCAATTCCTTCGTGGTCTCCGCGTCCTCGCGCTTGCCGATGATGTCGTTCAGCGTTTCGATCATCATCTCGACGCCCGCCTTGATGATGAAGCCCGCAATGATCACGCCGACGTACGCTTCCAGCGAAATCCCCCATACGAGATAAACGATCGCCGAGGCAAGCACCGAAGCGGACAGGATTGCGTCGAACAGCGCGTCCGAGCCGGAGGCAACGAGCGCGCCGGAGTTGACCTTCTTACCCTGCTTTTTCACATACATACCAAGGAGCAACTTGACGACGATTGCCACGGAAATGATAACAATCGTGACCGTGCTGTAGTCCGCGGCTTCCGGATCGATGATCTTCTTGATCGATTCGACGAGCGACGTGATGCCTGCGTACAGCACCAGCGCCGCGACGATCATGGAGCTTAAGTACTCGATCCTGCCGTAGCCCAGCGGATGCTTTTTGTCCGGCTGTTTGGCGCCGAGCTTTGCGCCGATGATCGTAACCACCGAAGAAAGCGCGTCACTGAGGTTATTGACCGCGTCCAGAATGATCGCGATCGAGTTGGAAAGCAGCCCAACGAACGCTTTAAATCCAACCAACAACAGGTTCGTAACGATCCCGATGATACTGGTACGGACGATCGTTTTTTCTCTGATGACAATCTCTTCCGAAATATCCTTCATACCGTCTCCTTACAGCGCCGCTTCGACGGCCTTCTTGACCTCCGCCATATCGACGGTCGGCTCGAAACGTGCAATCACATGACCTTCGCGATCAATGAGGAACTTCGTAAAGTTCCACTTGATATACGCTTTGTCGCCGAACTGCTTGTTGTTCATCTTCGCAAACTTTTCGAGCATGGTGTTTTTTGATGCCCTTGCCGAAACCCGCGAACGGCTTTTCCGTCGCAAGATAGGCGAACAGCGGATCGGCGGTTTCACCGTTGACGTCGATCTTTTTGAACTGCGGGAACTCCGTGCCGAATTTCAGTGTGCAGAACGAATGGATCTCGTCCTCGCTGCCGGGCGCCTGATTGGCAAACTGATTGCAGGGGAAATCGAGGATCTCAAAGCCCTTGTGTCCCTGAGTTCCTTATACATCGCTTCGAGCGGATCGTAGTGCGGCGTAAACCCGCAGCCGGTCGCCGTGTTGACGATCAAAAGTACCTTGCCCTTGTATTCGGAAAGACGGACGTCGTTACCTTTTCTGTCCTTTACCGTGAAATCATAGACCGTTTTCATTGTTCTGCTCCTTTTCTTTTTTGATTGTCCAAGAGTTCATACAGCAGCGTGTAAAGCGTCTGCGCCTTTTCCGGCAGCAGCGCAAAACAGCTCGCGACCTTTTGGGGCACATCCTTCGCCTGCCCCTGCAATGCCTTACCCGTCTCTGTCAGCGTGATCACGACCACGCGGTCGTCCCGCTCGCTTCTGGTTCGTTCGATATATCCCGCCTGCTGCATCTTCTTGAGCAGCGGGGAGATCGTCCCGTTATCCAGCATGAGCGTTTCGCAGAGATCCTCGACCGGAATCCCGTCCTTTTCCCATAACGCCAGGAACACGATATACTGCGTATAGGTCAGCCCCAGAGGCTTCAGATACGGCGTATACAGATTCGTTACGTTTCGCGCGGCGGCGTACAGTGGGAAACAAAGCTGGTTTTTGAGCTTCATTGCCTCGTGATAATCGTACTCCATAAAGTATCCCCCATTACATTTGAATCTATTATATTGAATCAAATATAATTTGCGCTGTCAAACGTATGTTTTATACCATATCGGTTATATTTTGTTCTGTAAAAATCAGGATTATATCCGTCAGGTACAGGAGAGCTTTTCCACTTCTCCTACCGCGATCCCGATCCCGCGAATTCGCTCGGCGTGTTCAATAATGATACAAAACCTAATTTATTTTCCTGAAATTTGCAATTTTCTTGCAAATATGTCAAAAATAAATATTGATTTTGATATCAAACGCCTTTATCAAATTAGCTTTCGGTTTCAATACTTTGATATGATCAAAGGTGCTGATAATAATGGTGTCAAAAACACCTCCGGACGCCATTTTCTTTAAGGTCGGGCTTTGCCTCAAACGGATATACAAGGTTCAGTTGCCTGCGGCATTCGTCGATGATCTCCATGACGCCCTGCGTCGCATCATGGGGCACATAGCGGCTTTCGGTCAGTCCTTCGCGAATCTCTCCCGCAACGAGGTCGAACTCGTTCAGCATGCTGCCGCTGCCCTTGAGGGTCTCGCTTTTGCCGCCGGTACGCTGCAGCTTAACCTTGTTCATGCTGTGGAAAAAGCGCAGGTCGGTCTTGCCCTTCGTTCCGGTCAGCGTCAGGCGTTCCAGCCCCTTAAAGTCCAGAAGGGAAGCGCTGATGTCGACTTTCTTTCCACTGGGGTAGAACAAGGTGATCTCTTCATCGGTGTCGATGCCGCGGGAAACAGTACCCTTGCACTCCACCCGCTCCGGCTTGCCGAAGATGCGGTACGCATAGGTGATCGGATAGAATCGTAATGTCCAGCAGTGCACCGCCCGCCATGTTCGGGTCGCTCACGCGCGGCGCATAGTTAATGGACTTGAGATGATAATTTATCTTGAATTCCTTTATTTCGCCGTACTCGCCCGCGTCAAACCATTTCTTGATCTGCTGCGCCACCGGGGAGAACCAGCTCCACATGGCCTCGGTGAAGTAAACGTCGTTTTCGCGGCTCAGCCGCATCAGTTCCGCACTTTGTTTCGCGTCCGTCGTCACAGGCTTTTCGCACAGGACAGGCTTTCCCAGCTTCAAAGCCTGCTTTGCGTATTCAAAATGAGAGGTGTGCGGCGTCACGATATACACGCCGTCTACGCCGGGCGCAGTGATTGCCTGTTCCGGTGTCTCCGCCGCAAGCGCGCCGTACTGCTCCGCGAATGCCATCCGCTTTTGGGGATTGCGGACGTATACGGAAACGATCTTATGACGTCCTGACTTAGTGATCTCTTTTGCGACTTTTGCGCCGAGGGTGCCGGCGCCGATGAATGCCCAACCGAATGAATTGCTCATAGGATTCTCCCCTTATATGATTGTGATTTCTGCCGTTCCGATTTTATCGTCGTCCGTTGCGGATATGCGCACCGTTCCGCTCTTTCCTGCGCGAACCACGGCAAGAGCATGCCCATAATAGGTCGTGAAACTGCCGGTGTGGTACTGCTCTTCGGTGCAGGGATTTACCGAGCCGAAAGCCAGCAATTCGCCGCCCTCGACTGAAACGAAAAGCTTGCGGTCGGCATTGGATTCCACGACGCCGTTGGCTCCTTCGAGCCGGACCTGAACATAGACGATCTCGTCTGCCCGTGCCGCGGTCTTTTCGGGGCGTACCGCAATCTTCAGCGGCGCTTCCGCGCTGACAAGTTCAGTTCTGCCGGTCTCTCTGCCGCTTGCATCATAGGCGACTGCGATCACCGTGCCGGGCTGATACTTCACTTTGAAGATCGCCTTGCAGTCTTTCAGCGGCTTTCTTCCCGCAGATTTGCCGTTGATAAACAGTTCAACTTCCCGTTGATCGGAATATACCTCCACCTCCGCTTTGTTGCCCTTGCAGCGTGCCCAGCTCCAGGAAAGGATGGCGTTGGTACCACGCCAAACGGACTTCGACGGCCGCATGCCGGGATGGTTCACGGGCTTCGCCGCGATCACGGGATTGTCCTCCACCCCCCAAACGGTTGCGGCATACTTGCAGCTTCCGTCCGGATTGCCGAGGATATCGATGACGCCCGCGCCGGCCAGTACCCAGGGATATGGGCGGTTGAAAGGCATGCCGCCAGTGTAGCTCCAGGCGCCGATGCCCGCTTCCCCAAGATAGTCCCAGCTCGTCCACATAAAATCACCGACAAGATATGGATACTTCTTCACCATCTGCCAGTTTTTATAGATGTCCTGGGGAAAGGTCTCGGAACCGAAGACGACCCGGTTTGGATGGGCCTTCTCCTCCAGCGGATAGCGCCCGGAGCCATAGTTATAGCCCGCGATGTCCAGGCTGTCCAAAAACGGGGTGGTCAGTTCATCCACCTTCTTGGAATTCCCGGCCTTGTTCATGCCGCTGCCGATAAAGGACGCCATGATGTTGAAGGCAAGGCTGGCGTTCTGCTGTTTTTCCTTCTTCGGCTTGCCCCCCGCGGCGGTGTTCTGCTTGCCGTCCTGATAGACACCCTGGCCCTTGGCGTACCGGGACATGATCATCAGGTTTGCCCCGCAGGTGACCGGACGTGTAGCGTCGAGCCTATGGCAGAGGTCGATCATCTTTTTGCCGTATTCCAGTCCCTTCGCCTCCGCCGGCTCGCCGACCTCGTTTCCGATGGAATAGAGGATCACCGAAGGATGGTTGTAGTCCCGGGTAATCATGGAAGCGGTGTCCTTTTCGTACCACTCTTCGAAATCGCAGCCGTAGTCATAAGGATTTTTGCGGTTGTACCACATGTCGAAGGTTTCGTCCATGACATACATGCCCAGCCGATCGCACGATTCCAAAAGGGCGCGGGAGGCCGGATTATGGCTTGCGCGGATGGCGTTGAAGCCGTTCTCCTTCAGGATGCGTACGCGGCGTTCCTCGCTTTCGTCATAGGTGGCCGCACCCAGGATACCGTTGTCGTAATGCACGCAGCCGCCCCGCAGCAAAGTCTCTTTTCCGTTGATAAAAAGTCCTTTGTTCGACCATTGAATGATACGGATGCCGAACGGGATCTCGGTTTCATCCACCCCCGCGCGCACCTTTGCCGTATACAGATGAGGCGTTTCGGCGCTCCAGAGCTTTGCATTTTCGATCGTGAGCGCTACGTCTTTTCCGCAGCCGGACGCTATGGGCGTTTCGCTGTCGCAGATCGTGATCTCGGCGTTCACGGGCGAAGTGACGCGCATCTTTGCAGGATTGATCGACAGCGTTTCGATCTTCACGCTTTCGGGGCGAAGCCCGTCCTTTTCGCATAGCCACAGCCACACGGGACGGTAGATGCCGGACCCAGAATACCAGCGGGAGTTGGGGAGTTTCAAGTTGTCCGCAACCACCGTCAGGGTGTTTTCACCCTCTTTGAGCACGGAGAGTTCCACGAAAAAGCTCGTATAGCCATAGGGATGAAAGCAAAGCTTTTGTCCGTTCAGTGAGACGACCGCGTTCTTATACACGCCTTCGAATTCAAGAATCGGGACCTTGTTTCTCCATTCCTCCGAAGCAGTGAATTTCTTTTCGTAGGTATACACCCCGCCGGGGAAATAGCCGTGGCCGCCGTTGGACGCATCCGGGCGGCGCTTCTCAAAAATCTGTGCGTCGTGAGGCAGGGTGACGGGCGTGCCGTTCGCCGTCCATTGATCGTTGAATGCAATCCTTTTCATTGTGCTCTCCCTTAGCTGTTTCTCTTTATGTGAGCGAAGCGGCAGCTCAGCCGCCGCCTCGTTCACAGGAGGTGTGTTCTGTTATTTCCTTTGCTTCTTTGCCGCTTTTGCTGCTTCCTTCGCCTTCTTTTCGGCGAGCTTCGCCTGATATTTGGCTTCCTCTTCGTCGAAAGAAGTTGGGTACAAGTCCGGTGAGAAGTCCGCGGACCGTCTTGCGCGGGATGTTGGTGAGAGCCGCAATCAGATTCAGCGCTATATCCGGCTGACGTACCTGATCCCGGAATTGCGCGATATGGTGGACAGCGGAAAGCTTGCGATGAATCCCGCTGTCGAGTTGTCTTACCTTCCGACAATGGAACAGACCTATGTGCTGGCGGCGATCCAGTCCGAACAGTGCCCGCCGACGATTGCACAGGCCAAAGAAATGAAAGAAGCGTTCGCTCGCGGTGCTTTCACCTTCGACACCCCGCTTGAGATTATGATCGCCGCGAAGGGCAAGCGCAAGGAAGTCCTGACGCTTCCGATGGAGCGCTTTGCCGGGTTCTTCCCGCCGGACAGCACGCCGCGGGAGATCGAAGAAGCGCTGTTCCGGATCCTGACGGATTACCAATGCCGGCAGGAGCGGAAACGCGCCAAAGACATGGAACGATGACGCATAAGGAGAAAAACGATATGGACAACGAAGTCATCTGTATCTATTTCTCCGACGAACCGTACGTGGATGCAACGATCACGAGGGAGGAGCTTCTCGCCGCGCTGAGAAACCAGCGCGGCGAGACTTCCTTGCAAGACGATGCGAAACGTACTATTCGTTAAACTGACCGAAAACCAAAAGGAGAAAACACAATGGAACTGACGTATACAAAAACAGGCAATTATCTGATCCCGAACCTTGTCATGGACCCGCAGCCGGATGGCGAGATCGGCGTATGGGGATGGCGGCGCAAGCGCTTTCTCAAAGAGCACCGCAAAGGTACTTACAATGCACTACTGATGAAGGGCACACTGACACAGCATCTGATCGACACGAACGAAGCGGCTTTGGACATGATGGAAACGCTTGTCAAGCAAATGGCGTCAGCCGAGGGCGTAACCGAAGACCTGAAACGCCGCGATCAGATGGCATGGGTGGGAGCCATGAACAACATCCGCGCCCGCGCCGACGAGATCGTCCGCGCGGAACTGATCGAGGTGTAAGATGGTTACAAAGCGAAACGATAAGCGCTATACCGCGACGCTGGCGGTCGGACGAAACACCGACGGATCTTTAATGCGGAAATACTTTTACGGGAAAACGAAGAAGGAACTTTTATTTTAGTTTTTTCTGCACTTTTGTTTTAACAATATCTGAGATTTTGTTTTGTATTTTTCGTTTTTACTGGACGAAGAACAGCTTTCCGTAAAAACATGACAAGAAACAACCCAAAGAAACATGCTCTTCTTTCTTTTCTTCCGCAGATGCCTTCCATTTTTTCAAGCGATTCGTGTAACCATTGATTTCCGCAATTGCTTCGAGAATCGCATATGCGTCCTCCGGGGGCATGGCATAGAACTCGCGGACGCGCTTCCGACCATCAATTTCTTCCATGGAACGAAGATCCGGGTTCAGCTTGTCCAGAATGGAATGCAGCTTTTTGTCGGACAGCGCCGAATCGACCTCATAAGTGGCATATACGCGAAATGCAAACGGCACTGCGATGCTGCGGTTCAGTTCATCCAGCCGCTGGCGCACATCCGTTGCATAGCCTATTTTCACATACTGCGGAAAAGACGGATTTGTTAAAATGTAAATGTAACCCATATGTTTTCTCCTGTTATATCAACTGAACTATTCACAAATTCCTCAATCAATCAAATATGAAGATAATGATCCACTACCCTGCTGTGCATATGACACTCATGTAGAAGCGCATCCCGTATAATCTTCAGATACCTATCACTCGGAGGGTTTTCTTGTTTTCTTCTCGGAGAAGTAAAGGTGTAAATCCAGTCGCCGTCCTCGTCTTTACCAAGCGATACAAGATTGCTGTACCAATCCGAATTCCTCGTCTCTTGCTTTTGAATCTGTAGTAACTGCTCCCAGGTTATTTTGTAGAGGCGCATAACGAATTTGCGGCTATCCGCAGGGCATTACGCCCTTTCGAATAGCCGCATTCTTGTTTCTTTTACCGCAGGAAAGCCCTCTTCGCAGCTATTCTGCAGCAATGGTTTGACAACCGTCGTTTAGAGAACAGCTCTCGAGCGGAGCTTTCGCTTGACGCACGGGTCAATTGATTACCGTTGTGTAGATCGTGGTTTTATGCACGTCCGTCAGCTTCCATAGGCTGATCTCCGGATCTGCGGTATGGTTGATCATGAAATAGTTGCTTGCGGAGAACCCGAGATACGGAATCGTCCTGCTTGCGCCGTTGGTCACTTCAATGGCCGTGCCATTCATCGCAAGCATCCAGCGGTTATAGTTCGCAGCATCGGTCTTATAGCTGTAGAGATAGCCGCCTTTGCTCGCAAGGTATGTGCCGGTTTCCGCATTGCGAATTGTAAATCTGCCGTCGACAGCAGAGATTGTGAAGATGTATGCGTCATCCACACCGGTCAGCCGCTTGTCTGTCAGCATCATGCCGGTATCGGCAAACGCGACTGCGCCGCCTGCTGTCCTCGACTCGTATTTCTTCGTTCCGACGAGACCTTTCAGCGCGTACAGCGCATCGGTTTTGCCGTATGTAATAACATAGTTTCCGTTTTTTCACAGAAGGCTATACATGAAAAAGCATTCATTAAATCCACATGGAGAGGATTGTTATTTTACTTTTGTTTTCCTAAAACTAACGCACATAATAATTCCCGCTGCAGCGACTAACACCGATAAGAGTACAAGAGCAACTGTTTTTTCGCCAGTCGCAACAGCGTTGTCCTTTCCAGAAGACGGCGTTTCGTTTGTTGCAGACTTTGCGTCGGCTGCCGGCTGTGCGGGGAAAGAGGACCCGGGAGCTGTCGTAGGTTCAGCCAAAGCTTCGGTTGGCTCTGCTGCGGGCGTTTCCTCGCTGTCTGTTACATTGATCGTGCATATCGCTTCAAGGTTATTCAGCGTGACGGTTACGGTAGCTGTTCCGGGTGCGAATGCCCTGATTGCGCCGTTATCAAGAACCTCTATAATATCGCTGTCATCGCCGGAATAACTGAAATATGTCTCACAGGGCTGCGGGGACGCATAGGCGACTACCTGAGCATATTCTCCGACCTTCATCATGATCGTGGGATGTTCCAGTATGATCGATTGCGGATTGTTCTGCTGTGTTACGTTTCCGTCATAGATGTGCAGCGTGTAGGTGTTTGAAAAGCCGGAGCTCAGTGTCGCGGTGATTGCGACATCGCCAACCTGCTTCATCGTCACAACGCCGTTCTGATTGATCTCAGCAATATTGCTATCGGACAAACTCCATGTCACTGCTTTATCATGCGCATCCTCGGGAGTAACCGTATAATTAGTAAAGTACATTTTATTCCCGATATCCGCCCAAGCATCATAGCCGGAAAAGAAGATATTGTCAGCATGGATGACCTTGTCTTCGCTGAGGAAGCAGGCAGTGATGACCGCATCCCCCCAAATGTAGGGAAGATCGTACTGATTGATGGGCTCACCATTATATTCCCAACCGATAAATAGATATCCGTCCTTCTTGGGCGCATCAGCCAGACTGCTTAAGGGCAGTCCGGTGAGCACTTGTCTTTGTTCGAGCGTTTTTCCGTCAGATGTAAAGGTAACGGTGCTGTGTACCTTTCCAAGCAGATTGAGATTACCGTTGATCCACGCCTTCCGCTCCGTCATCCAAGTGCGCAGGCTTTCCATCTCATAATCAAATTCTGCATAGGAGTCCTCTGCAAACGGAGCATTAGCCTCCCATGAGTTTTTGATCTCGTTCATATAGCGATCCAATACACCGCCGTCCCTCACGATATCGGTGATGATATCGTCAAGAGCTGCCCAACGATCAATTAAGAACTGACGAAAGTTATCGTCATTTTCTCTGAGATAATCGAACCACGGTGTTTCTCGCACACCAAACCCTTCGGTTTGCGTGATTGTTTTCCCTAAAGAGAGGTCAAAATCCCACAGCGGCCCCCAGTATAGCTTATCGTTACGCGGCTTATACAGATACGTGCTGGGGGTAAAATATGCGTCATAATTATAGGAGAAGGTCTGCACCCACCAGTAGTCTGCGGCAGATTGCAGATCCATATATTTACCCGGGTCACCGTTATAGATTGCGTCTTCGACCTTTTGCAAATAATCGGTAATATATGTCAGTTGCGCGGGGGTGCCTACTTCGTCTGCCGGGTTGTCGGTTTCGAATTCAGGAGTATCGAACAGGAATCCCACACCCCTGTCGGTATAGAAGCGATTCAGTTCCGGCTCGTCGCCATAAGGCTTCATCCCGATCAGATAACCGCCGGTGATCTCGGGTTCGCTGTTATCCTCGTTCGTCAGCTCGTCAATATCGACGCGGTTATCACCTAACCTGACCTGCTCCGAGAGATAGTAGCTGCCGAGGTATTCGCCGTTCATCACAACATCAACCGGCAGCATTTTCGGGGTAAATCGTAGTCCCAGCTCACTGCCGATATAAGAGACAATCCGGTTTCTGAGCAGCGTTACGTCCATATAGTTTGCAAGAAGAACCCAGTGTTTGTTCTTGCCCATGCCGAGAAGACCGGCCTTCTTTTCGAGCTTGAATTTATAGGGTTTCTTGTCGTGCATCCATGTCGTATTGCCTCTGCCTCGTATGTAATCGAGCTTCAGAACCGCTGTATCGCTCAGCTCGGTGTCGCTGTAATCGCCGGTAAAGCCATCGGGAACGGTGATCTTGATCGTACCGGTACATTTGACAGAATGATCGGGGCTGTCGTTCATCTCCTTGATTGTACCGTATCCTTCGGCACTTTCGTCGATCGTGATGTTCACGACCGGCAAACCGTTGTCAGGCAAAATATCCGGGACACTTTCCGCAGGCGCAGACATCATAGGAACCACCGCCATCAAGACAATCAGTATTGCGAACAAAACAGCAAATGATTTTTTCATGTCTCCACCTCCTTTTACGTTCATACGAGTTAATTATTTTCCGCTTATTGTATTGAACAACATTCTGCGGCTGCCGCCCCTCTCGTCTGTGGCGCCGCTGCGTGCCATGGCTACTAAGATCATGAACAGAAGCTCAAGATTCTTCTCACAGGTGTGAACGCGGTAGAAGCCTTGTACGGGGATCTTGCTTGCAACCTTATGTTCTTCGGCGTCCTCTTCATGCGCATACTGACTGGTGTTCTCTGCATAAGCGAGCTCCTCGCCATCCTTGCGAATCGTATAGCTCGGCATAAGGCCTTCTGCCTTGCCGAAACGGGAATCGATGGTAACGCCAATCTTTCTGAGGTGCTTCCATACATCCTGGCCGTCAATGGTGAAGGTGTAGTTATTATCGATCAGGAGCGAATCCCAGTCCATCTCCTCGGTATGACCGACGAGGTGCTTGGTTGTCTTATTGTTTTCATGATCGATAAAGTCGAATTCAAAGGCGCTCAGCGGAGAGAACTTTGTCATCTTTGCTTCAAATAATACGCAGCGGTTCTTATCCTCAAGGCGATGACCGCCTTTAATTGTGCCGATATCAGTCAGGAAGTACAGTTCGCGTTCCTCGCCCTTGACAGAAGGCGCGTAAGTGATATCTCCGTTTGTCTCTCTGAGCTTCTTAACAGATAGATTTTTCTTAACGGTCAGGAAGATGACCACAGCCAAAAGAACGATACCGATGACCATGACGGCGATACCGATGCCAAAGCCCGACGTCATCTTTTCGGGATTCTTGGGATCGTATTTGATCGCGACCTCGCCCCCTACCTTGTAAGCAGGATCATAGGAATTCAGTGTTGCGGTATATTCTTTGCCATCGACCGTGTAGCTTGCCTTTACGATGTACTGCACATCATTCGGGTTATCGGCGTCCGGAATGTTATCGGGATCTTTCTCGATAGAAACAATGGTCGCGGTTCCGTCAACAAATCCTGCCGGTCGAATGAAGGTCGAATAGATGCCAAAGCCGAGTGCTATGACGGCGAGAACTGCCGCAAATATCTTCAATCCGGGTCCTTTTAATGAAAACATAATCGTCAACTCCTTTTGATTGATATTTTACTGTTTTTATGTATATAATTAAAAGTATAAATGCCAACAGCCTTTGATATTTGATCATTCGTTCACGGGAGCATGTTCAACCGTTTATCCTTCCGCCCCGTTTTTTGCGGCATATTTGCGGTTACTCTGCCGGCATTGCCTTATCATTTTCTTTCTTTTCCGATCGTTTCCGGCAGCGGCTCGATATAGAGCGGCTGCTTTTTTGCTTTTCGTGCAAAACCAATCAGTAGGAGCACCAGTACGATATCCATCACGGCTAAAAGGAGCGCTACTATCATAAGATTATCATTGATTGCAATAAACTCCTGACTCAGCGAAAAATCGTAAAGACCATGCATCAGCCATGAAAGCAAAAAGCCCGTCCACTTTACGGCAGGCTTGCCGGTTTTACTTCCCTTGCCGTAGAAATAACCGGTCAGGAAACCATACCCGGCATGAGGAACACAGATGCCGCGGATCAGCACAACCGGCACGCTGGCGCCGATTGCATAGACGACGCTTTCCAGCATACCGAAGCCAAGTCCGACAATCGTCATCAAAACCGCTGTGTCCAGCCATGAATACGCATACTTCGTCTTTTTCAGGATGCGCCGGAAGACCCAATATTTTGCCGTTTCCTCCATCAGCGCCAATACAATGATATTATATAGTGCCTGATATAAAAGCGGATTTATATTATGAAGCCCAGTCATTCGAAGAATGATATAGCTGCTTCCGGACAGCAGAAGCACCGGCAATACACATATGGCGCCGTGCAGCAGCGTTCGAGTACATAGTTTTTTATACGTCTCTTCCTTCTTCAAGCGATTCCGGAGCCACAGAAACAGAGAAACCGACGGAACAAAGCTTACAACAAAGGCCAGTAAAAACAGAATCACAGATAACCCCCCTCTTTAATATGCACAGGTGCTTTGGTTTACAATTACTCTTCGACGACGATGAGAATCAATATTCCAAAAGTCTGCCGTAGTCGTTCCATTCTCCATACATTTTACCTTTTTTCGTTTCGGTAATCAAGTGAAAAAGCGCTTTCTCA
>JAZNHI010000174.1:0-3467 GCA_045576895.1 Clostridia bacterium
CCTTGGCTCACAGAACGACATGGCTACGATCCGACTTCCTCGTGAACGACCTCGACGGCGTGCTGACGCAGTTCGATAAAACGATCGGGCTCGACCGGCTGCGGTTCGTCCATCTGAACGATTCGAAGTTCGATCTCGGACAGCACAAGGATCGCCACGCACCGATCGGCGAGGGCTTTCTCGGGCTCGACGGCGTCAGGCGCATCGTGAACCATCCCGCGCTGAAAACGCTGCCGTTCTGTCTCGAGACGCCGCATGAAAAGCTCGAAGAATACGCCGAAGAGATCCGGCTGGTACGGGGGCTGTGCGAATGAATCCGGAGCTTGTTTCGATCATCCCCTGCGAAACCTACGATCCGGACGTCTGCGAGGCGGCGCTTGCGGCGGTGCTGGAGCCGCTCGGCGGGCTTCTTTGGGTGCGTCCCGGCATGCGGATCGCGATCAAGGCGAACCTCGTTGCTGGCGCAAAGCCGGAAAAGGCGGTGACCACGCATCCGGCTCTTTTGGCGGCGCTGACGCGGCTTCTCAAAGCGCGCGGCGCTTCGGTCGTGATCGGCGACAGCCCGGGCAATCTCTATAACGCGTCGGTGCTGAACCATATCTATACGGCGTGCGAGCTCTCGATCGCGGAGAAGGCCGGCGCAGAGCTGAACCGCGATTTCTCCGAAAAAGGCGCGTATTCGCCCGACGCGGTGCAGGCGAAGAGCTTTACCTATACCGGCTGGCTCGACGGCGCGGACGCGATCATCAATTTCTCGAAGCTCAAGTCGCACGGGATGATGTCGCTCTCGGCGGCGGCGAAGAATCTGTTCGGTACGATCCCCGGCACGATCAAGCAGGAGTATCACTATCGCTTCCCGAATCCGAACGACTTCGCGGACATGATCGTCGACCTCGACGAGTACTGGAAGCCGGTGCTGAACCTGTGCGACGCGGTCCTCGCCATGGAGGGCAACGGTCCCACGCAGGGCACGCCGAAGCACGTCGGCTGTCTTCTGGCGTCAAAGAATCCGCACTGTCTCGACGTGCTTGCGGCAACGGTGATCGGGCTTAAACCCACGGAGGTGTCGACGATCGCGGCGGCGGTGCGCAGAGGCTTCTGTCCCGATTCGGTAGGGAAGCTTTCGATCGCGGGAGACTGGAAGCCGTTTGTGCAGACCGGATTCGAGCTGATCACAAACCGCAACAGCCTGCTGTTTTCCGAAAACGATACGCTCATCGGCAAGGCAAAGGTCGCCGTGATGAAGGCGTGTCTCGTGTCAAAGCCAAAGGTGAGAAAAAGCGCCTGCGTCGGCTGCGGCAGATGCCGCGACGTCTGCCCGGCGCACACGATCACGATCCGAAACAAAAAGGCGGTCATCGACCGCAGACACTGTATCAAATGCTTCTGCTGTCAGGAATTCTGCCCGGTCGGCGCGATGCGCGTGCATCGCTCGCCGGTCGCCAGGGTGCTGACGCGGGGAAGGAGAGAGGCGAAATGAAGATCGCAAAACGGCTGTTCGCGCTGCTTCTGTGCGCGCTTGCGCTGCTGTCTTCGGTCGCGTGCGGCGGCGAGGCGAAGCCGAAGGACAAGCCCGTCGTGATCGCAACGATCTTTCCGCAGTACGATTTTATCCGGCAGATCGCGGGCGATCGCGTGGAGCTTCATATGCTCGCAAAACCCGGCACCGAGATCCACGGCTTCGACCCGAGCCTTTCGGAGATGACGGAGATTCTCGGCTGCGATCTCTTTGTGTACGTCGGCGGCGAAACGGACCGCTGGGTCGACGATCTCCTCAAAAAGAACGGCAGGGATCTGAACGCCGTCGCGCTCGTCGATCTTTGCGAAACGGTTGACGAGGAATGCGTTCCCGGCATGCAGGGGAACGCGGAGGAGGAGCCCGAGGCGGACGAGCACGTCTGGACGAGTCCGGGTAACGCCATCCGCATCGTCGAAGGCTTGACCGACGCGCTGTGCGCGCTGCTGCCGGACGAAGCGGAAGCCATGCGGGCAAACGCCGCGGCGTACCGGAAGGAGCTTACGGCGCTCGACGCGGATTACCGTGCCGTCATGCGGGACGCAAAGCGCACCACCGTTGTGTTTGCGGAGCGGTTCCCGTTCCGGTATCTGTGCGACGAGCTGGGGCTTACCTATTATGCGGCGCTTCCGGGCTGCTCCTCAAACGAGGAAGTGGCGCTTTCGACCGTGTCGTTTCTGATCGACCGGGTGAACGAGGAGCATCTTCCCGGCGTGTTCTATATCGAGTTCTCGGATCAGAGGATCGCGAATACGATCGCAAAGGCGACGGGCTGCGAAACGTGGCTGCTGCATTCCTGCCACAACGTCAGCCGCGAGGACTTCGACGCGGGCGTGACCTATCTCGATCTGATGCGGCAGAATCTGATCGGTATCAAAAAGGCGGTGAACTGAATGGCGCTGATCACATTTGAGGGCGTCGGGCTGTCGTACGGCGGCGCGAACGTCGCGCATGACGTGAGCTTTTCCGTGAACGCGGGCGAGTTCTGGGGCATCGTGGGCGAAAACGGCTCCGGCAAGACGACGCTGATGAAGGCGCTTCTGGGGCTCATTCCGTGCTCGAACGGACGCATCGTTCTGGGCGACGGGCTGAAGCCGAACGAAATCGGGTATCTGCCGCAGCAGAGCCTGATCCAGAAGGATTTTCCGGCGTCGGTCGGCGAGGTCGTGCTGTCCGGCACGATCGGCTGGCGCGGCATGAAGCCGTTCTACGGCAGGCATGAGCGCGAACTTGCGCGAAAGAACATGGAGATGCTCGGCATCCTGCCGATCGAAAAGCACAGCTATCAGGAGCTTTCGGGCGGGCAGCAGCAGCGCGTTCTGCTGGCGCGCGCGCTTTGCGCGACCAAGAAATGCCTCGTGCTCGACGAGCCGACGACGGGGCTCGACCCGGTCGTGACGGCGGACTTCTACCGGCTGCTGCACACGGTCAACGGGCAGGGCATGACGGTCATCATGGTCTCGCACGACGTCGAGGAGGCGGTGCGCGACTGCTCGCACATCCTGCATCTAAGCTGCCATCCGCTGTTTATCGGCACGGCGGCGGCGTACAAGACCAGTCCGATCGGACGCAGATATCTGCAGGAGACGGCGCTATGAATACGATCGCAACCATCTTTCAAACCATGCCGGAGATTATGACGCGCGCGCTCGTCGTCGGCACGCTTGTGTCGCTGTGCGCAAGCCTTCTGGGCGTCACGCTCGTTCTGAAGCGCTATTCAATGATCGGCGACGGCCTAAGCCACGTCGGCTTCGGCGCGCTGGCGATCGCAACGGCGCTGCACGTGGGGAACGCGTCGATGGCGGTGTCCCTGCCGATCGTGATGGCGGCGGCGTTCATCCTGATGTGGCTCACCGAAAAGCGCCGCATGCAGGGCGACGCGGCGATCGCGGTGCTCTCGACCGGCGCGATCGCGATCGGTACGCTGCTGTTCCGTCTCTCGGACAACCAG
>JAZNHI010000175.1:0-15627 GCA_045576895.1 Clostridia bacterium
CGAAACGCCCCATTTATACCGTTTTTTCATTCGGTACGGCAATGATACCGTGCATTCCTATTTTGCGCTGAAAACGGTCTCCTGCGGCGTTATAAACGGTATTCCCCGCCTGCTGCTGAACGGTAAGCCTTACTTTTTTCACGGTCTTCTGGACCAGGGATACTGGCCGGACGGTTTATGTCTTCCGTCGGATGATGCGGGTTATGAAAGGGATATTCTTGCCGCAAAAGCGCAGGGCTTCAATACGCTACGAAAGCATATCCGAATCGAGCCTCTTCCGTTTTATGAAGCATGCGACAGACTCGGCATGCTTGTGATCCAGGATTTTGTCAACAACGGCGAATACCGGTTCTGGCACGATACCGTTTTGCCGACGATCGGCTTCAAACGTCTTTGCGACAGCCGCACAAACCGCGATCCGCGTGCGCGCAGAATCTTCACGGAGACCGCAAAGCAGACGATCCGTTATCTGTTCAATGCGCCGTGTATCGCAGGCTGGACGATCTTCAACGAAGGCTGGGGTCAGTTTTGTGCGGATGAATTGTATCGAACGCTGAAACCGCTCGATTCGACGCGTTTTTTTGACGCAACGTCCGGATGGTTCCGTCGCAAGGAAAGCGATGTTCAAAGCGAGCATGTGTATTTCAGACGATTCAAGCCGAAATTCGGGAAGAAGCCTTTTCTGCTCTCCGAATTCGGCGGATATGTCCTCTCCGAAAGCCCGCGCAAGAAATACGGATACCGATTCTTCAAAGATGCCGAAGCTTACCGTGAGGGTATCATGAAGCTGTATCGGGAAGAAATTCTGCCCGCAATCCCGAACGGGCTTTGCGGCGCGATCTATACGCAGATCAGCGACGTCGAATCGGAAGAAAACGGGATCCTGTCCTATGACAGATCCGTTGTGAAAACGGATGCATCGCAAATGAAAGCGCTTTCGGAGTCTCTGCAGAACGCGATCGTACATTCAGACCGGCCATAACATTCGAGGTATAAAACGAGCAGGCGATCAGTCGCCTGCTCTTCCATAATATCACGGAGCATATGCTCATTCGTCCGGCGCGCATCGCAGCCACGAGAAGAAGGAAGAAGTCTCCTTTTTCTCCTCCGGGATCGAAACGACGGTAACCAAACAGGATGCCTGCGTATTTCCGTCTGCGCTGAATACCGTTACGGTTGCCGTGCCCGCAGCAATCGCCGTGATCCTTCCGTTCTCATCAACAACGGCTAGAGAGGGATCCGAGCTGATAAACCGGATCGTTTTGTCCGTGGCGTCTTCCGGTTCGATCGAAGCGGAAAGAATTGCGGATTCACCGGGATGCAGCGTTATCTCGCGCTTCGAAACGGAGATGATCTGAACAAGTGTCGGTCCCAATGCAGGGATCGTACGTTCTTCCAGAACTGCACCGCAGACCGAACAGCAAATTACTTCTCTCCCGGGCGTATCAACATCCGGTTCCAGAACAACCGTCCAATCTCCCGGCGTATGCCCGCTGCACGGGATCGTTTCCGTAAAGGTGTCTCCGCAGACAGAACACGTATAAACCGTACAACCGTCTTCCGTACAGGTTGCCGGAACGGTTTGCATCTGATAAGTGTGACGCGGCAGCGTATAATCGTCACGGAAGGAATAGCCGCATTCGTTGCATGTATATGTCGAATATCCCCATTCCGTACAGGTCGCTTCCTTCACCGCAACGGAATAGACTGGCGATTCGCACATTTCGGGACGCTGCGGCAGTCCCTGCTTGGACTCTTTGCGAAGATAATGTGCTTCCTGATTTCGTTTCAGGCGGCAGAGCTCATACGAATCTTCTCCGACAAACGGTTTGCAGTACGCTCTCCTTGATCTTGTAATCTCAAAAAAGTATATTTCCGCATCAACCGTCGAGTCCTGCACCGTAAAGGTTGCTCTTCGCATCTTCGGGGCGAGCTTGAACATTCCGATCACGCCGCCGTTATGCGCATATCCGTAGACATCGGCATATCCGCGCAGACGCACATTGCAGTTGCTCACGGAACCGTAACCGCAGGAAAACACGCCGCCGAGAAACTCTTCGCAGAGAGTGTCCCGATTGGTATCTTCAAAAATCAGCTCCGCATAGATCTCACAGTTTTCGACGCTGCAGTTTTCGGAAAACCCGATCAGCCCTCCGACGCCGACGTTCACGGAGGTTAAGGTCAATTTCTGCCTTGTATAAACCGCGCAGTCCGATATAATTGTATCACAGGCATATCCGGCAATCGAGCCGAGAAAGCAGTCCCGATCCGTTGCAATCGATATCTCTGCATTCATCAGATTCAGATTCCGGATCTCTGCCGATCGCACAACGGAGAACAGACCTCCGAAAACCGTATCATACTGCTTATCGTTTCCGTCGTATGTGATCGCTGTATCCTGTCCCGGTTCCGTTACCGTCAGATTTCCGATCGTGTATCCCGCACCGTCAAACATGCCGAAGAAAGGGATCGGAATCCACGGCTCTTCGCCCAGATCGATATCGGCATTCAATACATACGAGCCGTACGGATTATGAACGATCGCTTCGAGATCCTCACGGGAGGATATCAGGGTCGGCGTTCTTTCCGGTTCCGGAATAGATCCGCCCAAGCAGAGCAAACAAATGAGCAGCAAGCATAATCGTCTCATCAGACATCCTCACATTTTGCCGACGGAGCACATAGGTCCCCGATCGGCGTAATTCGTTCCTTCACATCAGTATATCACAGATTTCGCAAAAAGAAAACAAAAAGGATCGCCGTTCAGATGCGATCCTCTTGTTTATAAGAACGATTAGTTGAGAGCGTCCTTCAGAGCCTTGCCTGCCTTGAAAGCTGCAGCCTTGGTTGCCGCAATCTCGATCTCGGAACCGGTCGCCGGGTTGTGGCCCTTGCGTGCCGGACGGGTCTTTGCTTCAAAGGAACCGAAACCGACGATGGAAACCTTTTCGTCAGCCTTGAGCGCTTCGACGATGGTATTGACAACCGCGTTGACGGCCTTCTCAGCATCCTTCTTGGACAGCTCGCTCTTCTCTGCAACTGCCGCGATGAGTTCAGTCTTGTTCATGATTATTCCTCCGTAAATAATTTTCAAATATGAAAGGTGCTCTTCAAACGAGCATTGCATATTGTATCAACCAAATGTCTGTTCGTCAAGACCCAAAATGCTGTTTCATTCGGAAAACAGGGATTTTTTGGCCTTTTCCCAGTATACATCCTGTTCTGCCAAAGACAATTCCGACAATTCAAAGCCGTCAGCCTTCGCAAGCTCCTCCATTCTTCCGAACCTCGAAATGAATTTATCGGATGCATCGTGCAATAATTGTTCCGGATCGAGCCCGAGCAGCCGGATCACATTGACGGCGGCAAACAAAAGATCCCCCGCCTCCTCCGAAAGGTTCCCGCTGCCGTTCATCGCTGCCTTCAGTTCTTCCAGCTCTTCATAAACCTTTGGAAGCGCTTCGTTTGCGTTGCTCCAGTCAAACCCGACCTTGCCCGCGCGTTTCTGGACCTTTGCGCTGCGCATCAGTGCAGGAAACCGTTTCGGCACAGCACAGAGCACTTCCTTCTGTGTCTTCTGGTTCTTCTCCTTCTGCTTAAGCTCATCCCAGCGTTTCAGCACGTCCGTGCTGCTCTCCGCCTTTTCCGAGCCGAACACATGCGGATGCCGATAGATCATCTTCTTTACGATGCCGTCTGCAACGTCGTTTTCGTTGAACCGTCCCTGCTCATCCGCAATCACGGAATGAAACACAACGTCCATCAACACATCCCCGAGTTCTTCGACAATATGCGCGTCGTCCTGCTCATCGATCGCGTCGTTCAATTCATAGCATTCCTCGATCAGATCTGCCTTGAGGCTTTCATGCGTTTGTTCGCGGTCCCACGGGCATCCGCCCGGCGCGCGGAGCCGCTGCATCACAGCAACAAGATCGTAATACCCGTATCGCGTCCGTTCTTCGAACGTCGCCGATTTCACATACAGTACGGAACCGGCAAACAGTGTACGTTTGCGATCGAGCTCCGAAAGCGGAAACGTCCGGTACGAATAATGACCGTCTTGCTGCATGGTCGCAAGCGTCACCGGCCATTCATCCGGATAGATTTCCGAAAGAGCCAGCTTAATTTCACCTGCAATGATCGGGTTGTCCAACTCCTGAATGTACAAAGGCATGTCCGGATCGATGCGTTTCGGAAGCGTCCGCGCCGTATAGATCTGCGCGTCCTGCAGCTTTGGAAATGCTGCTTTCGCATACGATACGCCCGGAAGTACATCAACGCGGAATCCGTGCTTTTCTGCGGCTTTTTCGATTGCAGGGAGTTGTGCAAAACAGCCGTCTCCCATGACGGCGTACACGCAGTCGCCTCCCGAAACAAGTCGTTCGGCGATCGCATCGTTAAGCTCGTCGAAGTCTTCGGCGGTTTCATAGAGATCGTCCATCGTCGTAAATACAAGCCCTGCGTCAAGCACGGGCTTTGCAGACGGATGTTCCGAGGTCTGCAGATATAATGTGTCTGCGTACAAAACCGCATCCCACGCAGCGCGGGTCATCGTTTGCGGCGTGGAAAGCGGGGCGATCGTAATAGTTTTCATGTTATCTCCTTGCAAAGCGGGCGAGCTTTCTTCCGCCCGGAATATAGGTCAGCTCTTCTTTTGTAAACATGCCGAAGAGCAGCATAAAGAACATGTATACCGCAAATGCGGCAATGATTGTAATGATCGTAGCAAGCCTTGACATCCAGTTTCCCTGAAAAATACCGATTCCGGAGAGCAGCTTGTGAACGCCCCATGCCGCCGTGCCCATCAGCGCAGATGCCGTCATAGGTTTCAGGAACGTATCAAGCACGTTCAGCTTTGCCTTCGTGACTTTCAGGAGCGCAACGGTGTCAAGGATCCCGGCAATGCCGAAGCAGGCAAGATTCGAAAAGACGGCGCCGAGAATGTTGATTTCCTTCATCGGAATAAAGATCAGGTTGACTGCAACTTTCGTGATGCCTCCGATGAGGAGAAACCACATCGGCAAACGATGCTTGCCCGCACCCTGTAGCGCGCCGGTTGCGGTCTGTACAAGCGAAATAAACACGACGGTATATGCGGCAACATGCATCAGAGGAACCGCAATGAAGAACGCCTCCTGTGTCACACGCGAGTACAGCAGTTTGATGATCGGACCTGCAAGCACGGACAATCCCACCGCACAGGGAAGACCGATCGCCATCGAAATTTTCAGGCTCAGAAGAGAAAGCTTCTGCATACCTTCGCGGTCGGCACGTGCACGCGCCGCCGAAATCGCAGGAACGATTGACATGGCAATGCCGACGGTCAGTGTTGCCGGGAGATTGATGATCGAGCGGACATATGTACAAAGCGATGTATAGTTCAGACGCGCATATTCTTCGGAAAAGCCGATGCTTTCCAAAAGGCGCTTGATCATGGCGGAATCCAGCAGGTTTGCAATCGGCAGAATCGAAGCGCCGAGGGTGATCGGGATCGCGATCGAAAGCATCGGAGCAATGACGCGCTCATGCGGGTTCGGATCCTTGATCAACGCTGGATATTGCCCTTTTGTGCGCGCATAAAAGATAACCATCACGACGAGCGCAAGGATCTCGGAGATCGTTACACCGAACAGCAAGCCTGCCGCTCCCGCAGCATAGGCAAGCTCTGTATCCGCATACTTTTTGAACAGGATTTTTGCGATCAGCAGACCGAAGATAAACTTAAATACCTGTTCCGCAAACTGCGAAATGCTCGTGCCTGTCATGCGCTGCAATCCCTGCAGGTATCCGCGATAAGCACAGATCAGTGAAACAAACAGAAGCGCAGGCGCAAGCGCCATCATGGAATACTTCGTACCTTCCCCGCCGCCCAGAACCGTGGAGCCGATCCATTCCGCACCGAAGAACATCAGCGCAGACGTGATCGCGCCAATCAGAAGCAGCAGAAGAAGCGAACGACGAAATACGCGACGCGCGCCGTCCTGATTGCCGATGGCGGCACGTTCCGCAACCATGCGCGAGATCGCGGTCGGAATGCCGGAGCTTGAAATGATCAGCAGCCAGGAATACGTCGGATAGACGAGCTCATAATAAAACATGCCCTGTTCGCCGACGATGCGGACCGCAAAGATTCGGAAGAATACACCGATCAGCTTACAGATCAGTCCTGCTGCGGCAAGAATCGCGGCGCCCTTGACAAATGTTGTATTCTTATTGGATTCCATGCGCACAGTATAGCAGATTCAGCTGTGTTTTTCAAGTATCTGTATCGCTGAGAAGCGCTGCGGTAAAGATCCCTTCATTTTCCTTGTATAGTGATTCCAGATCGGTGATCGGAAGAGGATTATCTCCCCTGCCCGCCTCAATCGTAAATGCGTTGATTCCGAACGCATCGATCGCCCAATCCTTGTAACCCGCAAAGCTGCTGTCATACGGGACGTCGGCAACCGTATAACCGGACGCAGCGGAAAACCGCTCTGCAAGCGCACGCGAACCGTAGGGTGCTTTGCCGCGGTACTCCCAGTAGATCTCGCCGCCCTGCGTATGGTACGCGATCGCGCGGTCGTACCGCTCGTGCCGCGTCAGTTCCGCCATTGCACGGTTCTCCGGCGTTTCTAAAGGTCGCGTGCCTACATAGTCGCGCGGACCGGGACGCGTGAATCCTTGGGCAAACTTAATCGCGCGGGCGTTCTCCCATCCTGCCGGATAGCCGAGATTGAGATCGACGCCCTGTATATTTGCTTTCCATCCGTTTGGGAACGGAATAGCGGGATAGAACGCGGACAGCGCCTTTGCGCTTTCATAATAGCTGTCGCCTTCCGCAAGCACGCCAGTCACGAGATCGACGCCGTCCGGATTTACCAGCGGAACGAGCGTCAGCGTCGACGATTCATACAGCTCCCGTGCAGAAACGTTTCCGATCGTACTGTTTTCGGAAAACGCTTTCGCATAGCGTTCGAGAAACTGCAGCACAAGCGGCGTCGTGATCCATTCGTTTGCATGATGCGCCGCATTGATTCCGACGCGCAGCGGTCCCGCGCCGATGCGTATCGCTTCGATTCTCTTTCCGATAACGCTTCTGCCGATCGGAAACTTCACAAGAAACGGATAGCGAAGCGTCAACCCTTCGAGCACACATGCGGTCAAAAATGCGGAGTATGAAAGATCGGTAAATGTAACGTCAAAGCCGAGCGGTACGGTAACTGTTTCGCCCGGTTGGAACGACGCAGTCGGGTTTGCGGTGCGGATCGCTTGCGGCGTCGTTCCGTACCGTTCAGCAAGCGTTTCGACCGTTTCATTCTCCCCGATCACGGCAAACGTCGATCCGACGAGATACGGGTACATCGCCGTCCATGAAAGCTGTCCTGCGATTCCGTCCGAACGAAGGCCCATCCGATCCTGCAATCGTTCGAGTGCACGCTCGGTTCTCCGTCTGAAGATGCCGTCGATTTCCCCCGGTTCCTCCCCTGCGCGCAAAAGCGCGGTCTGCAAGTATTTTACGAACAATCCCGTATCACCGAATCGAAGCGTCTGCATGGTTCGTCCTCCGCCGTTTTTGCCATTCTATGCGCAGTTCGGACAAAAGAGACGCAAAAAGCCCGCTCACGCGGAGCGGGCTCGCATCGATCAGATCAATTCCCCGAAGCAAGGATGTATTTCAACACGCTGTCATACCCATTTAGATAGTCTTCGTATGTCTGCCTGACGATCAAATCGGGCGTTAATGTTTCATTCTCATAGTTAGGCCAGAAATCAACTAATTCGGAAGAACACTGGCAGTATATCTGTGAATATGGCAGGCTGAAGCTTTCTCCCCGGAAAAACCTTGGTTGCTGTCCACCGGCAGAGCCGATAAGCGTTGCATCTTTTAAACGTCGGCGAAGTACTGCCGGTATCCCGATTGCAGCCGAAAAGCTGTTGTTGTCAATCAAAATGAAGACTTGTGCTTCACATGTTTCAAGGTACTCCGCGAGTTTGACAAAATTGCCCGACAAATCGCTGTATCCGCCCGAGTTTACACGAAAATCCAGAATCACGGTTTGACACTTTTCGTTCGCATCCGCCGCCTGAAATGCGTCATCAAAAACCTCCCCGACGGATTCATCCACAATGCAGCTTGTAAAACGGATGTACAGCACTTCGCCCTGCTTCATCAAGTGGTACCACACATTATTCTGGTCATTTAAATCTTTCTGATATATGCCTGCATCTGTAAACATATTGGCATTTTTATAGTATTCAACTAAATAATCCTCACTCCACGTATCAGCGTAAGATTCGGATGTAATCTGATATTTGCGTTCTGTCCCGTCGAAATCACGCACTGTGATCCAGGCGAAATGTCCTTCATCCATCACGCCGATATAACGAAGGACATCCCAATTCATCAAATAAGAATAACTATATGACAGTGCTTCAAAAGAAGCTTCATTCTCATAACCGATGATCGGTCTGATGCGTTCTCTGACTTCATCCAGCGGTATATCATTGATCGCGATAAGCAGCTTTCCGATCAGCTCGCTTACATCAGATGATCCTCCCCAAATCATGCCAAACGTTTCACCATTGTAATCGACCGGCATGACGTCGAAGGGCAATACTTCATCCGGCATTGACAGCGAGACATAAGAATGCAGATCGTGCAACATTGCCGCTGACTCCATCAAACCGAAATTGATCTCATCGTCGCTTAATTCCGGAATCGATAAAATCAGGGAATTGATCTTGTCGATAAAACGGGCTTTCAGCTCCGGGTCAAAATAATTAACCAAATCGCTCTGTGCATATTGCATGTTTGTGTCATTGAAGTAATACCACATCGTCCAGCGATCTGTAAGCTGCGGATGTCCGTGATCGGGATCGAGATACGCATTCGCGAATGAGACAATATCAATCTCCCATTTGCGATCTCTCCAGTCCTCCATTACATACGTGTAGTCGGAACCGGTATCAATATACGGACCTGCGGACGTCGTATTGTCAGCATTCTGGTTCCCTGCGCAGCCGATCGGCAAAAGAAGCAGTAACAGTATACATACCAACAATCTTTTCATGCAGTTATCCCCTCCGAGCATGTCATATAAAAATATAACCGTCCGTCCATCAAAGTCGACAATCATCTATAAATATAATAACATAGTTTTCACATCTTGAAAATACTTTTCTGTAAGGATCATCGAATTCCTATAGATCACATTAAGATTTGTATAATAGCCCGTTCGGTAAGAGCGAAAATAATCAAACTATTATGATTTATTATTTCCACTTCTTATAATAATCATAAATCAAGCATGGAATAGGATATATATCAAACAAAAACGCTGAACGAGATTTCAGCACAAAAGCTCCGAATGAGAAATGGGTAACTGACGTCACGGAGTTTTCCCTCTTTGGGGAGAAATTCTATCTGTCACCAATCCTCGATCTTTATTCAAGCGACATAGTAAGCTACACGATCTCTGACCGTCCCGCTTTATCCATGGTGATGGACATGACGAAACAGGCGTTGGCTGTTTTGCCTCCGGAGGCAAAACTGATCCTTCATTCGGATCAAGGTTGACAGTACCAACACAAGCATTACCAGAAGTTGCTCAAACACCATGGGATTGTGCAAAGCATGAGTAGAAAAGGCAACTGCCTTGATAATGCTGTGATGGAAAACTTCTTCGGGATTCTCAAGAGTGAACTGCTCTATCTGAAAGAATTTGACTCTTTAGAACAGTTCAAACAGGAGTTGATCGAGTACCTTGATTACTACAACAACCGTAGAATCAAGGCAAAACTAAAGGGCTTACCTCCTGCTGTTCACAGAAAGCAAGCCCTTGATGCCGCTTAATTTGAATCTCGTGTCTAACTTTTTGGGTTCAGATCATTCTGACAGCAGCAGCGGAAGCTCTATATTCAGCTAAAAAATTATTCCTTCTTCAGCGAATCCTGCGTGAATTCTTCTTCAACAGGTTCTTCGGGAACATTTTCGTTCTTTTTCTTCATGCCGCCGAGGATCAGGTTCGTAAGAACACCGAGGATCAGCGCACAGGCGACCGTGGTGAGGTTGACTTTGCCGAAGCTGACGGTCAGACCGCCGACGCCCGCGATCAGAATGACGGAGACAACGAACAGGTTGCGATTGTCGTTCAGATCGGTCTTCTGGATCATCTTGAGACCGGAGACCGCGATGAAGCCATACAGCGCCATGCAGACGCCGCCCATGACACAGCTCGGGATCGATGCGAGGAACGCCGCGAACGGTCCGATGAAGCTGATGATGATCGCCATGATCGCGGTGCAAAGGATCGTCACGACGGAGGCGTTGCCGGAAATTGCAACGCAGCCGATGGATTCACCGTAGGTGGTGTTCGGGCAGCCGCCGAAGATCGCGCCCGCAAAGGAGCCGATACCGTCGCCGAGAAGCGTACGGTGCAGACCCGGGTTTTCAGTCAGGTCGACGCCGACGATCGAGGACAGGTTCTTATGGTCCGCAATATGCTCCGCAAAGACGACGAACGCGACCGGCACGTATGCGACGAGGATCGTTACAAAGTATGCGCCGTTCATTTCGCCGAAGCCCTTGACCGCGGTAAGGAACGTGAAGTCCGGATACCACTGCATGGTCTTGAAGCCGGAGAAGTTGATGATCTGCAGCGCGGTGTTGCCGGTCGCGTTGCCGATCAGCGTGAAGACCGCAGCGACGGCGTAGCCCGCCAAGATACCCATGATGAACGGGATCATCTTCAGCATCTTCTTGCCGTAGACCGAGCAGAGCATCGTGACTGCCAAGGTAATGAGACCGACGACGAGGCAGAGATATTTGTTCGCCGCCTGTACGTTTCCCGTGGTAACGGTTTCAACGACAGCATGGGTTTCATCGACATCGGCAATGATGTTTTTCCGCACTCCGTTTTCTTCGTCGACGAAGTTCACAAACTGCGCTCGATCCTCTTCAGTGGCGACCTCTTCAACCGTCACTTCCACGGATTCGACCGGAAGACTCACATTGCCCTTGGTGAGGTCGCCGATCGCGTTACCCGCGAGCGAAAGACCGATGATCGCAACGATCGGTCCGATGACGATCGCCGGCATCAGTTTGTTGATCCACTTGACGCCCGCGATCTTCACAATGATAGCGATGACCACATAGACGAGACCCGCAAACAGTGCGCCGATGATCAGACCGAGGTAGCCGAGCTGCACGGAAACGCCGCCTGCGAATGCCGCAGCCATGGATCCGAGGAATGCGAAAGAGCTGCCGAGAAAGACCGGGCTTCTGAACTTCGTGAAGAGCAGGTAGACGAGCGTACCGACGCCTGCGCCGAACAGCGCTGCAGTGGAGCTCATACCGTGACCGATGATTGCCGGGACCGCGATGGTCGCTGCCATGATTGCGAGCAGCTGCTGCAGTGCGAACAGCAGTACCTGACCGAATTTCGGTTTGTCCTTGATGTTGTAGACCAGATTCATAATGTACCTCCCTGTGTCCTTTTATTATGATGTGTCTATTGAGAAGCCGCTTTGCGGCTTGTCTCCCCTTTATGCATCGCGCCGGAACAACGCGATCTCGTTCCTGCCGTCGATCTCGCTTACGCGCACGCTGATGAACTCGTCCCGCGCAGTCGGCACGTTCTTGCCGACAAAGTTTGCTGCGATCGGAAGTTCTCTGTGTCCGCGGTCGACCGCAACACACAGTCGGATCGCAGCGGGTCTGCCGAGCCGGATGATCGCCTCCATTGCCGCGCGCGCGGTGCGTCCCGTATAGATCACGTCGTCGACAAGTACAATCACTTTGCCGTTGACGTCGAACGGGATATCCGTTCCGTGCACCTGCGGTGTCGGGAAAAGCTCTTTCAGATCGTCACGGTACAGCGTAATGTCCAATGCGCCGAGGCTGACGCGGATGTCCGAGAACCGCTCAATGTTCGCTTTGATCCGCTTTGCAAGCGGAACGCCTCTGCGGCGGATTCCGACGAGGTATAGCTCCTCCGCGCTCTCGTCCCTTTCGATGATCTCATGCGAAAGACGCATCAGCATGCGATCCATCGTCTTTTCATCGACCAGAATATGCTCGTTCACGGCGTCCTCCCATAAAAAAAATCTTGCCGTACGTACGGCAAGAAAGAATACGCCTTTTGCGCTTGTATCGACCTTGCCAGTATCTCGTACCGAATTAAAGGATCTGTTCAATTTTTGTCATCATACCACAGCATATTGATTTTGTAAAGCACTGTTTTTGATATATCTTGTATATTTTACAAAAGCCTTACAGCGACATTTGTGTTTTTTCCACTTGTGAAAACACTTCCGGTATGGTAAAATAGGTTGCATCGGAGGAAAGAAATGCCTTATTTTACACACGGAGAAACCAAAAACAAACTGATCCTGCTGTATATTGCGGACCGTGCAGGCGCGATCCCGACGCGTGCGCAGTTATATCGTACGGCGATCCTCAATTCCGAGATGCAATACTTTTCTTTTGAAGAAGCGCTCGGAGAGCTTCTTGAGGACGGACTGTTAACGGAAGTCCCCAAGCCTTTCGGTGCGTGTCTCGGCGTGACAGCGCTCGGTCGGGAAGCGCTTTCCATGTTTGAGAAAAGCGTCCCGCAGGACGAGCGTAATAAGCTCGACGCGTATCTCGAAGCGCACCGGAATGACTTTTTACATGAAACACAGATCTCGAGCCGCATTGAAAAGACGGATACCGGCGTGATGCTTCACCTGCTGCTGACCGAAGCCGATCGCGTGATTTTCTCCGTTTCACTTGCGGTTGCAAACGAAGAACAGGCAATGTCGCTGCGCAGTCGTTGGGAATCCGGCAGCGAACCGATTTATAATTATATCTGGGACACGTTGTCCAAGGAACATAACTGAGAAATGATGGATCTGAACAAGCTCAACCCGCCGCAACGCGAAGCGGTCACAACCACGGAAGGACCTCTTCTGATCCTTGCCGGCGCGGGCAGCGGCAAAACGCGCGTTCTGACGCACCGAATCGCATATCTGATCGAAGAAAAGGGCGTGTCTCCGTACCGCATTCTTGCGCTGACCTTTACAAATAAGGCGGCGAAAGAAATGCGCGAGCGCGTCGATTCTCTTGTGGAGACCGACGCAAGATCCATCTGGGTCGCGACGTTCCACGGATTCTGCGCGCGTCTTCTCTCCATGGAGATCGACCGTCTCGGTTACGGCAAAACGTTTATCATCTATGATGAACAGGACCAGCAATCGCTGATCGGACATATCATCAAGGATATGAACCTGAACGATAAGGTCTTCACGAAGCGAATGCTGGCGGGGATTTTCTCGAACGCGAAAAACCATTCTCTCTCCCCTCTCGCCTTTCTGCGCGAAACCGGTCAGCCGATCCAGGTACTGGAAGCGTTCAAGCTATATGAAAAACGGCTCAAGGACGCAAATGCGCTCGACTTCGACGATCTTTTGCTCTGCACGATCCGTCTCTTCGAGGAGAACCCGGACGTGCTTGAGAAATGGCGCGAACGATTCCGTTATATTCTGGTCGACGAGTATCAGGACACGAATCTTGCACAGTATCATATTGTGAATCTACTCGCAAAAATACATCGGAACCTCTGCGTGGTGGGCGACGACGATCAGAGCATCTATGCGTGGCGCGGCGCGGACATTCGCAATATCCTTGAATTTGAAAAGGATTTCGAAGGCTGCAAGGTCATCCGTCTCGAACAGAATTACCGCTCGACCGAAAAGATCCTCGATGCGGCGAACGCGGTCATCCGCAACAACAAAGGTCGTAAGGAGAAGAAGCTTTGGACCGCGGAAAAGGGCGGCGAGCCGATTGATGTGCACGAAGCGACCGACGAACGCGATGAAGCGTATTATATCTGCTCTCGCATTGCAAGCGGCGCAAGAAACGGCGCACGGTATGATGATTACGCGATCCTCTATCGCACGCACGCGCAAAGCCGTATCCTTGAAATGATGCTCAAAAGCTTCCTGATCCCCTACCGGGTCTACGGCGGCGTATCGTTCTTCTCTCGCGCAGAAGTCAAGGATATCCTTGCGTATCTGCGGCTTGTTCTGAATCCCGCCGACGACGAAGCATTTCTGCGCGCTGTCAATACGCCGCCCCGCGGCATCGGCGCACAGAGTATTACCGTGCTCAGCGAGAGCGCGCATCGCCGCGGAATTCCGCTGATGTCCGCTGTGATCACGCCTGACGATGTCCCCGCGCGAACAGCCGCAAAGTTTACGCCGTTTTTGAATCTGTTTCAAAAGCTGTATGAGCTGCTGGAAACGATGCCGCTTGCGGACTTCACGCGCGAATTGCTGGACCGGATCGGGTATGATGCATACCTGAGAGATGATAAAAAAGAAAACTACGAAGCGCGCGCTGAAGTTGTGGAAGAGCTTTTGGGCTATATCGAAGAGTTTGAAAACAGCTATACGGCAAACGACGGCAACGTACTGCAGGCGTTTCTGACGAACGTTGCGCTCTTTTCGCAGGCGGATAATGTCGACGAAACAAGCGGTTGCGTCAATTTGATGACGCTGCATGCTGCAAAGGGACTTGAATTCCCGAACGTGTTTTTGTGCGGCATGGAAGAAGGGCTCTTCCCCTCCGGTCAATCTGGCTATGACGATGAAAAGCTCGAAGAAGAACGCCGACTTTGCTATGTCGGCGTAACGCGCGCAAAAAAGAAGCTGTTTCTGTCCTACGCAAAGGAACGGATGCTGTACGGTCGGACCGAAGCCGCTCTCCCTTCCCGCTTTTTGACCGAGATGGGCGACACGATTCAGATGCCGGAAGATCGCCGCTCACGGCGTCCTGCGTCGGAAAAACGGTGGGACAGCGGTTCCGTCTCCTCCTTCTTTGCCACACCGATCGTCAAAAAAACACCGCAGTCCGTAAGAGTCGACGTCGGCACAAAGCCGGAGCAGCCGAAGCAGATGAAGCCGTTTATCGGAAAACCCGGCGACCGCGTCCGGCACAAGGTATTCGGCGACGGCACGATCCTCGGTATGGAGGGCAGCGGCGCATCGATGATCGTACAGATCCGATTTGACAACGGCGCAGTCAAAAAACTCGCGGCGGGCTTTGCTCCGCTGACGGTATTGGAGTAAAGCTATGGATCGACAGAAAGAACTGGTTGAACTTCTGAATCGCTATGCGGCGGCGTATTACGAGCAGGACGCGCCGCTTGTTTCGGATGCGGAATACGACAAACTGTACGATGAACTTCTGAAGCTTGAATCGGAAAGCGGAATCGTATTGCCGGACAGTCCCACGCTGCGCGTCGGCGGTGCGCCTCTGAAGAGCTTTGAATCGCACACGCATCTCGGACGGCTCTGGAGCCTCGACAAGGTCCGCACGCGCGAAGGATTGATGGACTTTATCCGCAAGGTCACAGCCGCCTCCCCCGAACCGCCGCTCTTTGCGCTTGAATACAAATTCGACGGACTGACCGTAAATCTGACCTATGAAAACGGTATTCTCGTTCAGGGCGCTACGCGCGGCAACGGCGTCGTCGGCGAAGCGATTCTGCCGCAGCTGCGCACGATCCGAACGATCCCTCTGTCGATTCCGTTCAAAGGGCGTATGGAGGTTCAGGGCGAATGTATCATGCGCCTCAGCGTGCTTGAAGCATACAACAAAACGGC
>JAZNHI010000176.1:0-2779 GCA_045576895.1 Clostridia bacterium
GAAGCCTCTTTTTGGAAGAGCGCACTTACTCACCACCATGCGTCGGCGGAACGTGCGCTTACAAACAAAAACCTCCCGAGAAGGAATTGTTTCCCGGAAGGTTCAAATCCGGTTCATTCCGGCAAGCCGGAATTTGTCTGCGTGCTGCTTACAGCTTTTTGCAAGTGACGCCGTCGATTACGAGGCAGTTGTCGCCGAACGTGATCTGAACGCCGCCGTTCGCTCTGCCGAACGTATTCTCGCCGATCGGGAGCAGCTTGAACGTGAAGTATCCGTCATCCGGATCGTTGCACGCGGATCCGTATAGGTTCTCGTCCTGCATCCATACCTTTTCCAGACGGAAATCCTCACAAAGCTGTTCATACGTTCCGCAGAAATCCGGCCACTTGCTCTTGTCGGGATCCTTGATCATGCGCTTCTGCGCCTCGTTGATCCAGTAATACACGTATTCGTGATCGAACCGGTACCCGAGCTTTTCCGCCAGATGCACCGAAATCAGGTTTGCCGCGTCCCAGACCGGTTCCAGTCCGTCGTCCAGACAGGACAGAATCAGCTTTGCGCCGACGGCGGACGCAAGCCCCTTGCGCCGCTCCTTGTGCACGGTGGCGATCTCGACCTCGATGCCGCCGAAACGGTAGCAGTATTCGGAGGATGCACCGGCAACGACCATACCGCCCTTCAGCACGACGTAACCGCATCCTTTCTCCAAAAAAGCTTCCTTCGTCTCGAAATCGCCGGTGAGGTACTCGAGGTCGGCGTCGTTCGCCGCGAGGATCAGATCGTAAGTCTCGCTGTCGATGCGCCTGATCTCGTACCCTTCCGGCAGCGCGTCAACAAACGACTGCAGCTTTTCCCGATCGAAGTCTTTGCACCGATGGATCGCGTAGCGGGTAGTCGGAACGGCTTCCGGCCAGCATTCTTTGATCAGCTTTTCCCACCCTTCATTCAGTGGAACCACAGATTCGTCGCCGAGCTTGTCATACTCGGCAAGTTCCCTGTCCGGCTCCCCAGCTAAAAAGATACCGTCAAACGGAGAATACAGCAGCGCCGAACGCGGCGCATCCGGATCGGTTACAAATACCCTGAGCTCCACGTCGACAACGTCGAACGGGTACCAGAATTCAAACATGCGCTTTACCTTGGCGACGTCTTTTATTTCATAGATCATGCGTTGTCTCCTCAAACCTCGATTTGTTTTGTTCATTCTATCACAAATTCCGGCACGACGCAACGAAAAAGCACAGCCGATCGAAAACCGGCTGTGCTTTTGAAATCCCCCTTTACAGAATGCCTGCGAATCCGTGTTTTCGCGACGGAGCTATACATGGCACGCGCGAGAAACGCACGAACATCCGCTGTAACGAAGCGCACCGGAGTAGAAAGTATGCGACCGAGGATGGCGACGCGTGATCAAACGCGCGACGTCACCGCTGTAACGGAGCGAAGCGAAGTGGTTCAGAAAACATGGATAGTTTGCGGCGAACTAATAAAAGAGAAAAGGCGGTTTTACGCCTTTTCATCCGACAAGTATTCCTTATATGAACCCTCGCCGCAAACGGTCGATGGCGACGCGCGGGAAGCGCACGACGGCACTTCTGTAACGAAGCGTCAGCGAAGTGGTCTGACCCCTTTTGCGACAGCCTGAGAAAGGGGCGAGTTTTTCGCCCCTTTCCGGATCTCTTATGCCGTCAGCCGATCTCGGTCTCTTCGCCGAAACGTTCCTTGGCTTCAAACGCCTTGCAGATCGTCTTGTAATCGCCGAACACGGTCAGCTTGTCACCCGCGCCGAAGACGGTCTTTGCGCCGGCGGGAACGGGCTTCTTCTGCGGCTTTTCGATCAGCATCACGAGGATGTTGTAATCCGCCTTCAGTCCCATTCTGGAAAGCGGCTTCTCCCGGAACGCCTCCGGAACCTCCACGAGCGTGACCTGCGCGATGGAATCCTCGCCGATATAATCCACCAGCAGCACGGAGTTTGCGGTGTCGCGGCGGGTCAGACGTCCCGCGATCCGCTCGATGATATGATCGCCCCACGCCCGCAGCTTGGGCACGCGCATGAAGACGATGATGATCGCCGCCGCCAGCACGGGGATCAGAATACTGAACAGGTTCGAAAGCTCCGTGAGCTTGATCGAGAGAACGACGTTGATCAGCATGGATACGATCGTAATGTTGAACACGTATCCGAACAGCATCGTGATGCTTGCAAGCCGTCTTCTGGATTTGCTGGTGAGCAGCAGCTCGCTTTCGCGCGTCGTGAAGCCGCAGCCGGTCAGCAGCGAAACGACCTGGAACCGTGCTTTTTCGTCCGGCAGACCGGTGAAGCGGAACAGCATGGCGAACAGCTCCGAGATGACCCAGTACACCAGGATCATCAGCGAAAACAGTGTGAACGCAAGATAAATATTCATGACGTCTTCCTTGTTGCGGATCGACCCGTTTTTTTCATTATACCACGTTTCGCACGGTTTCGCAATCGCGCGGATACACCGTTTTCGCTTTATTCACATACGGCGCGTACGCCTATCTTGCGGGATACTTGCGTCTCAGCGCAGAAAGCCCGTTTCTGCCGAGGCTGTAGCTGAGCTCGCTGCGAAGCTTGAAGTCGGATCGTAGCCATGTCGTTCTGTGAGCCAAGGAGTTGAACCAAATCCTTGTCTTCCTAAGACCGCTTGGCCTCCGACTTTACGGCGCGTACGCCTATCTTGCGGGATACTTGCGTCTCAGCGCAGAAAGCCCGTTTCTGCCGAGGCTGTAGCTGAGCTCGCTGCGAAGCTTG
>JAZNHI010000177.1:0-16561 GCA_045576895.1 Clostridia bacterium
CGTCTGATCACGATCTCGCAGACGGACGATCTCTGGTCGAACGTCATGCAGAAATATCTGCCCTCACCGGTCGTCGGCGCGTTCCTGTTCAACGGAAGCATCTGCGTGTTCACGAAGGAAAACTTCCTGCAGTTCTCCTTCGCGGGCAAGAAACTCAACGATCTGGAACCGGCGTATGCGCCGATCTACGCATACCGCTGCGGGCAGGACGGATTCTTCGTCGTGACCGAACAGAACTGCTATCGCGTAACGATCGACTGACGCGGAAAGGAGGAAGCCGTGGTTACCATCCTGATCCTGATCATACTGGGCGTGTGCATCCTTGCGGGGTATTACCGCGGGGTCATCTACTCCGCCGTGAGCATCGGACTGACCCTTCTGTCCTTCTTCCTTGCGCTGCTGCTGATCCCGGTGGTGGCAAGACCCGTGCGGCAGAGCAAAACGCTGTACGGCAGTCTGCTCTACTACTTCGAGGGCTATGAATTCGTCAGCAAGACGAGCGTGGAGCTGATCCACGATCCGATCTCCACGCTGGACCGGCAGGAGCTTTCGGACGTCGTGGACAATGCCGGTCTTCCCCTGCCGCTCGGCAGCGCCGTCGAGAAAAATATCTGGCGGGAATCCTACGCAAAGAAGGGCATCACCACGATCGGCGACTACTTCAACCAGACAATCGTCGACGTTGTGCTGAACATCCTTTCGCTGCTGTTCCTGTTTGTGATTTTGCGCGTGCTGTTCGGCTTCATCCTGCGCATGATCGATTACGGCAGGCACGGTCTGCCCACGCTGAAGCGGTTCGATCCGCTGTTCTCCTGCGGGATCGGCTTTTTGCACGGCGTGGTGCTGCTCTACATCTTTTTCCTGATCGCGCCGGTCATTCTGACCATCGTGCCGAAGCTCGGGCGGGAGCTGATCAACACCCCGCTTTCCGGCTTCTTCTACCGCATGAATCCGTTTATGTGGCTCATTCCGACCACCTGATCCCTGCAGAGCTTCGCATTTGCGAACCGCTCTGTTTTCTCTTTTTCAGCAAAAATCTTCGGAGGTCTCTATGGAATTCGATTTCACGACGATCCTCGACCGGCGCGGTCGTGACGCGCTCGCGGTCGATCTCGTACCCTATCGCGACGTGCAGGTCGAGGAAGGCTTGCGCCCGATCCCGATGTGGGTCGCGGACATGAGTTTTCCGACCGCGCCGAGCGTCGTCGAAGCGGTGCAGAAGCGGCTCGATCACCCAAACTTCGGCTATTTCCTGCTGCCGGACGCGTATTTCGACGCGATCAAAAACTGGCAGAAAACGCGCCACGGCGTCGAAGGGCTTCTGAAGGAGCACATCGGCTACGAAAACGGCGTGCTCGGCGGCGTTTCCTCCGCGCTGCGCGCGCTCACGAACGAGGGCGATCCGATCCTCGTGCATGCCCCCACCTACGTGGGCTTTCTGCATGTGCTGAAGGACCTGAACCGCCGGATCGTGACAAGCCCCCTGACGCGCGACGAAGCGGGCGTCTGGCGCATGGACTATGCCGACATGGAGCAAAAGATCACGGAAAACGGGATCCGGCTCGTCATCTTCTGCTCGCCGCACAACCCCTGCGGCAGGGTCTGGGAGCGCGAGGAGATCGAGCGCGCGATGGACGTGTACCGCCACTGCGGCTGCACCGTGATCTCCGACGAGATCTGGGCGGACCTGACCTTCGGCGCGCATAAGCACATCCCGACGCAGAGCGTTTCCGAGGACGCAAGGATGCGCACGATCGCGTTTTATGCGCCGAGCAAAACGTTCAGCCTTGCCGGGCTGATCGGCTCCTATCATATTATTTATAACGAAGCGCTCAAAAAAGCGGTGACCGACTGCGGCGATGCGACGCATTACAATTCCTGCAACGTGCTCTCGCTGCATGCGCTCCTCGGCGCGTACAGTGAAAAGGGCGCGCGGTGGGTGGACGAGCTCCGCGCCGTGCTGTACGGGAACCTTTGCTATGTGAAATACTTTATGGAGAACCACTTCCCCGGCGTTTCGATGTTTCTGCCCGAGGGAACGTACATGCTGTTCCTGAACTGCCGGGGCTGGTGCGAGGCGCATCACGTGCCGATGGAGGAGCTTTTGCTGCGCGGCGTGCGCGCGGGCGTGATCTGGCAGCGCGGCGCGGATTTCGGCGATCCGGACTGCATCCGCCTGAACGTCGCTCTGCCCGCTTCGCTCGTGGAGGAAGCGATGGCGCGGCTCAAGGATCGCGTGTTCGTCGACTGAGAAAACCGCGTTTTTCGCGCGCGGAAAATATACTGTGACAAATGCCGCGCGCGGGCTTGACTTTGCCGGGTATTCGGGGTATCATCCCCATGTATGAACAAAATGGAGGGATATCGGGCAATGCCCGGAACGTCCCCCGATCGACTATTCTGAAAAAGTGAGGACGATCATGGAAAAGCAAAAGAAAACGCTGATCATCGGCGTCATCGGCGCGGACGTCCACGCCGTCGGCAACCAGATCCTGTACCACGCCTTCACCGACGCGGGCTTCAACGTCGTCAACCTCGGCGTGATGGTCTCGCAGGAGGAGTTCATCAACGCCGCGATCGAGACGAACGCGGACGCGATCGTCGTTTCGTCGCTGTACGGACAGGGCGAGCTGGACTGCCGCGGTCTTCGCGAGAAGTGCGACGAAGCCGGTCTCGAACACATTCTGCTCTATGTCGGCGGCAACATCGTCATCGGCAAGCAGCCGTTCGAAGAGGTCGAAAAGCGCTTCAAGGCGATGGGCTTCGACCGCTCCTTCCCGCCGGGAACCCCGCCCGAAGTGGACATTGCGTACCTGAAGGAAGACCTGCACGTGGAGGACTGAAGCCGGGAGCTCGGGCAATGAAACCTGTTCTTTTGATCGATTTCGGCAGCACCTATACCAAAGTGACCGCGGTGGACGTCGACACCCCGCGGCTTTTGGGCACCGCAAATTCGTATACCACCGTCGAGACCGACATCAACAACGGGCTTGCCGACGCGCTTTCAAAGCTTGAAGCGCAGACGGGCAGGCTCGATTTTTGCGCGCGCTACGCCTGTTCGAGCGCAGCCGGCGGGTTAAGGATGCTCGCAAGCGGACTTGTGCCGGAGCTTACGGCGGAAGCCGCAAAGACGGCGTCGCTCGGCGCGGGCGCAAAGGTCCTGAAGACCTATTCGTTCAAGCTCAACGAAGACGATGCGGACGAGATCAAAGCGCTGAATCCCGACATCTTCCTGCTCGTGGGCGGCACGGACGGCGGCAATACCGAGACCATCATCCACAACGCAAAGGTGATCGCGGAGATCGGCGGGACCTACCCCGTGATCCTGGCGGGCAACCGCAACGCGGCGCGCACCTGCGCAAGGATCCTCGAAGGGCGCGAGGTGCACATCACCGAAAACGTCATGCCGTCGTTCAACGTGCTGAACACCGAGCCGGTGCAGAAGGAGATCCGCGAGGTCTTCTTAAACCGCATCATTCAGGCAAAGGGGCTCAGTAAAGCCGCAGAGCTCATCAACGGCATCATGATGCCGACGCCGAGCGCGGTCATGGCGGCGATCAAGCTTCTTGCCGAGGGCACCGAGAATCAGAAGGGCATCGGCGACCTCGTGGCGGTGGACGTCGGCGGCGCGACGACGGACGTATACTCCGTTGCCGAGGGGCTTCCGGACGATCCCAGGACCGCTCTCCGCGGCATTCCCGAACCGTACGTCAAGCGCACGGTCGAGGGCGACATCGGCATGCGGTACAGCATCCGGGGCATCGTCGAGGCGGCGGGGCTCAAAAAGACCGCCGCGATCGCGGAGCTGTCCGAGGAACGTCTTTCGGAGATCGTCGATCTCTTTGCGACGCACACCGACATGCTTCCGTTCGACGACGAAACGCAGCGCGCGGACGAAGCGCTTGCCAGCATGGCGGTGCGGGTCGCGATGACGCGGCACGCAGGACGCCTTTCCGAGATCTTCGGTCTCGGGGGGCTGCAGCTGATCCAGACCGGCAAGAACCTTTTGAACGTGGATCAATTCATCGTCACCGGCGGTTCGCTGATCCACACGCAGAACACGGGACGGATCGCGTCCTACGGCTTCTTCGACGAGGAGGACCCCGGATCCCTGAAGCCGAAGAAATGCGACGTGCTCGTGGACCGAAGCTACATCATCGCCGCGATGGGACTTCTTTCCCAGTATTATCCCGATGCGGCGCTCACCATTTTGAAAGAGGAGTTAAGAAAAGATGACGGTACAAAATAAGCGCATCCCGGATGACGAATTCAATGCCATCCGCGAGGAAGTTCTGAAGCAGTGGCCGACCGGCGCGGAGGTCGATCTCAAAGAGGCGATCGAATTCCACAAGGCGCTGCCGGATCACAAGGTCTTTTCGAAAAAGCTGATCGACGCCAAGAACAAGGGCATCACGCTGATCCAGCCGCGCGCGGGCGTGGCGCTGATCGACGCGCAGATCGAGCTTCTGACGTATCTGCAGGACAAGGGCGAGGCGGATCTTCTGCCCACCACGATCGACAGCTATACGCGTCAGAACCGGTATCAGGAAGCCGAAAACGGCATCCGCGAGTCGATGAAGGAGCGCCGCTCCATGCTGAATGGCTTCCCGGCGGTCAATCACGGCGTTGCGGGCTGCAGACGGCTGATCAACGCGCTGGACACGCCGATCCAGGTGCGCCACGGCACGCCGGACGCGCGTTTGCTCACCGAGATCGCATACGCGGGCGGCTTCACGAGCTACGAGGGCGGCGGCATCTCCTATAACCTGCCGTACGCAAAGAGCGTTCCGATGGAAAAGACGATCGCGGACTGGCAGTACGTGGACCGTCTCACCGGCATCTATGAGGAAGCGGGCGTTTCCATCAACCGCGAGCCGTACGGTCCGCTGACCGGCACGCTCGTGCCCGCCTGCATCTCGAACGCGGTCGCGATCATCGAGGCGCTGCTCGCCGCCGAACAGGGCGTCAAGAACATCACCGTCGGCTACGGTCAGTGCGGCAACCTCGTGCAGGACGTTGCGGCGATCCGCGTGCTCGAGGAGCTCACGAACGAATACCTCAAGAAGAACGGCTACAAGGACGTGATCGTCACCACCGTCTTCCATCAGTGGATGGGCGGCTTCCCGCAGGACGAGGCAAAGGCGTTCGGCGTCATCAGCTGGGGCAGCGCAACGGCGGCGCTCAGTAAGGCAACGAAGGTCATCGTCAAGACCCCGCACGAGGCGGCGGGCGTTCCGACGATGGAGGCGAATGCGGAAGGTCTGCGCTGCACGAAGCAGGTCATCTCGATGCTCGCGGATCAGGTCTGCACCGCCGCGAACCTCGAAGAAGAAAAGTGGATGATCCGCTCCGAAACGCGCTGCATCGTCGACAAGTGCTTCGAGCTCGGCAACGGCGACATCGCGGACGGCTGCGTCAAGGCGGTGCTGTGCGGCGTGCTCGACATCCCGTTTGCGCCCTCGCGCTTCAACGCGGGTAAGATGCTTCCCGCGCGCGACAACGACGGCGCGATCCGCATCCTCGAGATGGGCAACCTGCCGTTTACCGACGAGATCAAGGCGTACCACCGCGCAAAGATTCAGGAGCGCGCCAAGGCGGAAAAGCGCAACGCGACGTTCCAGATGGTCATCGACGACGTCTACGCGATCAGCAAGGGCAGGCTCGTCGGCAGACCCAGAGCGTAAACGCTCGGTCTGCAGGCGACTTTCCCCAGACCTCCATCTGACGATGGAGGTGTCATCGAAGATGACGGAGGGAGAGAAAACAGCCGGTTGATTTCGAATCAAAAAGACTACCCTTCCGTCAGCCGTTCGGCTGACACCTTCCCTGACAAGGGAAGGTCAAAAAAGAATCGATCCCGAAAGGGTTCACAGAAAAGAATTACAGAAAGGCGAAAAACATGAAAATCATCGACGTTATCTGTTCCGCAGGCCGTACCGGCTTCTATTTCGACGACCAGCGCGCCATCAAGGCGGGCGCAAAGTCCGACGGCGCAGCCTACATCGGCGAGCCGAAGACCGAGGGCTTTACCTCCGTGCGTCAGCCCGGCGAATCCATCTCCGTGATGCTCATCCTGGAGGACGGGCAGATCGCTTTCGGCGACTGCGCGGCGGTCCAGTACAGCGGCTGCGGCGGACGCGACCCGCTGTTCCTTGCAAAGGACTTCATCCCGATCATCGACAAGTACATCAAGCCGCAGCTCATCGGCCGTGAAGCGGACAATTTCCGCAAGCTCGCCGCGGACCTCGAAGCGATCACCGTGGACGGCAAGCGTCTCCACACCGCGATTCGTTACGGCATGACGCAGGCGCTTCTGGACGCCGTTGCAAAGTCCACCCGCCGCATGATGTGCGAGGTCGTTGCGGACGAATACGGCTGCAAGATCGAGGAGAAGATGCTCGACGTCTTCACGCAGTCCGGCGACGATCGCTACACGAACTCCGACAAGATGATCATCAAGGGCGCGCAGATTCTGCCGCACGCTCTCATCAACAACGTCAAGACCAAGCTCGGCGAGCACGGCGAACTGCTTTTAGAGTACGTCACGTGGCTTCGCAACCGCGTGCTGCAGCTCAGAACGAGCGAGGACTACAACCCGATCTTCCACATCGACGTGTACGGCACAATCGGCGCGGCGTTCGGCAACGACAATTACAAGGCGATGGCGGACTATATGGCGAAGCTCGAAGAAGCGGCGAAGCCGTTCCACCTCCGCATCGAGGGACCGATGGACGTCGAGGACCGTGAAAAGCAGATGCTCGCGCTGAAGGCGATCACGCGTGAGCTCGACGAGCGCGGCATCAACGTGGAGATCGTGGCGGACGAATGGTGCAACACGCTTGAGGACATCAAGTACTTCGCCGACAACAAGGCGGGTCACATGGTCCAGATCAAGACGCCCGACCTCGGCGGCATCAACAACACGATCGAAGCGGTGCTGTACTGCAAGGCAAAGGGCATCGGCGCATATCAGGGCGGCACGTGCAACGAGACCGACCGCTCCGCGCAGGTGTGCGTACAGTGCGCGATGGCAACGCGTCCCGATCAGATCCTCGCAAAGCCCGGCATGGGCGTGGACGAGGGCTACATGATCGTCTACAACGAGATGCAGCGCATCCTTGCATACCTTGCGGCAAAGAGAGCGAAATAATCCGGAACAAGCAAAGAAAGCGACTTATAAGCCGCTTTCTTGTTTTTTGGCGTCCTGCGGGGTATAATGGGGTTGATGAGGATGCGGCGGCGGACGTGCAATGCACGTCCCTACGGTTCGGTGATACGGCGGGCAGATGATATCCGCCCCAACGAGGTCGTTGGCGCCGCGGGGCGTCGAAGACACGCTTACGCCCCTCCCCTTGCCTTCTCCTTGAGGAGAAGCCTCTCTCAGCATCAACCGCTTTCCTGCAAAAGCAGAAAGGAAACAACCATGATCTTATTCATCGACGCGTGCGTGCGAACCGATTCGCGCACAAGAAGACTTGCAAAGAGGGTGCTTTCGCACCTTTCCGGTCCGGTCGAAACCGTCCGGTTGGAGGCGATTGACTTTCCGAAAACGGACGAGGCGTTTCTTAAAAAGCGCGACGCCTGTATTGCGGCGAACGATTTCCGCGATCCGATGTTCGACCTTGCAAAGCAGTTTCAAAGAGCCGACACGGTCGTCGTCGCTGCGCCGCACTGGGACCTCAGCTTCCCCGCCGCGCTGAAGCAGTATTTTGAGCAGATCAACGTCGTCGGGCTGACCTTCTATTATACGGACAGCGACCGCCCGATCACGCTCTGCCGCGCAAGGAAGCTTTTCTATGTCGCCACTGCCGGCGGTCCGGTGCGCTCGCACGAATACGGCTTCGGCTACGTCAAAGCGCTCGGGCAGGAGTTCTACGGGATCGAGGACGCGGCGCTGTTCTGCGCCGAGGGAATCGACCTTTTCGGCGCGGACGCCGAAGCGATCCTCGATGCTGCCGAAGAACGAATCGACCGCGCATTTGTCTGAATGAAAAAGGACCCGACGTTTCCGACCGGGGGGGGATCGGCTGCGTCGGGTTCCTTCATTCCGCGGACGACCGCATCATTTGTCGTCTGTGTGCACGTTGCTATGCAATGATCCCCAAGTCTGCATGCCGGTCTTTACATGGCTTGCCGGGATCCTAAACATACGAACCTGCGAATGGTTGGCGCGCGTCGCGACGGTTTCATTCAGCTGCTCGTCGATGACCGTACCGAGTGTATCGTCCTTGACCGTGACCCGGATGCGCGAACTGATGTTTTGATTCGTTCCGTTCGTAAATACCAGCGCAATCCCCACGTCGCCGTTCTGCAGCTGCCACATACAAAGCAGGTTTGCACTGTAGCTTCCTTTGTATACCATGTCGCTGTTCAGGAACAGGTAATTGTTGTTGACAAAGTCTGCGAAGTTGGCGGCACCGTTAAACGAATCCGTGAACCCGGGCGAAACCCGTTCAAAGAAATCCGCCATGATCTCAACACTCAGCGGGTTCAGAACCTCCACCGCTTCATCGCCGTATGCAAACTGCAATCTGCCGTTCTCATAATGGATAAGCGAATATCCGTCCAGTGAATCGCGACTGGCATTCGGATACGTGCCGGATACGATATAATGCGTTCTTACGATCCAATAATAGCCGTCCTTGCTTCCCGCTACGAACCCGTCGCGGCGGTCGTATTCGTCGTACTGCCGCCAGCTGTTGTTGAAATTGCTTTGAATCACGCTCTCGTCCGTGTCGTAGTAGAGCGCCTTGAACGCTTTGTAATCACCGTTTTCGGACGCGCTGCACGCCTCGTCGAACAGATTCCAATACAGCTCCATGATCCGTTCGTCGGAAACCCGCTCGTCCGGAATGACCTTTTCGATCATGCTCTTCAGGATGTCCGCCGCACTTTCGTTCGGTTCTTCGGGAATTGCAGCGTTCGCTGTCGCCGGATCGAGCGCTGATTTTCCTTCGACAACAAGGATCTCGCCCGGCGTGGCGCCCTCCAGCCTGTCCATGATCGCCGCGCAGCCGACCGTACCGAAGAGGCAGCATGCGGCAAGCAGCAGAGACAGCGTCGTTTTCAAAATGTGTTTCATGGTTTTTTCTCCTTTATGCGTTTCGGGATTTTGTTTTCCCTTTCGCATATAAGGACAAGCGCATGCGCATTTGGTTTTACCGTACAAAAAAACGGGTGAAATATTTCTTCACCCGTATCTGGTCCGTATTTGCGCGGGGACTGCCGCAGCGAACGATCTCAGCGATAGCTGTAGAACGTTGCGGTCTCCACCACAGTCTCCGCGTCGATCGAAAATGTCAGCTCAACCGGCTCGTCGCTCCAATCGCCGTACGTGTATTCGAACGTCGGAACGGACGCCTTTCCGTGATTTGCATCCGGATCCTGCGAGAACGTCTTGCGGATCGTCACAAGGCGATAGCAGGGCTTTGTGCGGACCTCCGTGCTGCTTTCCGGCGGCAGTTCCATACTCCACGCGCTCCATTCGCGTTCCGCCGACAGCATCTCTCCGTCGAATCCATTCATCGATTCAGCGCCGTTCGATTCCCCGATGGCCGGCGCATTCTCTGCGGAGCTGCAGCCGTTATCCGGCTTTTCCGGGACTGCAGGTTCTTCAACCTGCACCGACGGCGCTATCCAGCTCGTCACGCGGGAACCCGTTTCTTCGATCCGATCCGTCAGCTGCACGCATTCGAGCGACGATTCGTACCGGAATGCCGGAATGAGAAGCTTTTCGTCCGGGCCCGGACAGATCAGAACTTCCTCGACCCTGTTTTCCTCGAGAATCGGCTCCACGGAACAGACGGATTGCGTTTGGTACGTGTCCGCTTTCACCGTGTTTTTTCTTCCGGCTTTGATCACGATGCCTGTGGTCCCGCCGATCAGCATCGTTGCCACAAGCCCCGCTACCAGTTTCTGTGCTGCGCCGCTCATGAAGCTGCTTCCCGCCGCGGCAGACGCTGCGGCAATGCCCGTCGCCGTCACCGCCGTGACCTTCAGGCTTGCAAGGAGCTTTCCGAAGAACGGCACGGCAAGCATGCTGCAGAGACGGAAGCCTTTCTTTTCGTAATGCTCGAGCCCGGTTCTGATCGCTTTGCGCGCGTAATTCAGGCGGCTCTTGACCGTGCCCTCGGACACGCCGAGCGTTTCCGCAATCTCGCGCGTTTTCATCTCGTGGAAATAATGCATCAGAACGCACAGACGCTGCTCGTCCGGCAGCTCGTCGATGACTCTGCGGATCAGCTCCTGCGTCTCGTTCTGCTCCAGTACCTTTTCCGGAACGTTCTGCTCGTCCAGCGACTCGTACGCCGCGAACGGATCGCAATCGTCCTCGGTCTTCGGCGCAAGGAATTCGATGTTCTTCGCGCAAAGCGCGTTCTTGCAGTAGTTTGCCGTGATGCGGCGCACCCAGCCGACGTACGCCGTCGGATCCTTCAGGGTCCCGATCCGCTCGTAGATCGTCATGGTGATGTCCTGCGTCGCGTCCATTGCGCGATCCTCGCTGCGCAGCATCTTAAGGCAGGTGTAATACACCATATCGCGAACACACAGAATGATGCGATCCTGCGCGTCCCGATCGTTGTTCTGCGCCGCTATGACGTCCTTGCTGAGATCCCGGTATACTTGATTCTCTTTCATCTTAACCCCCGCCGATAAAATGATTATATCCGATTTTTGAATGCTTGTAAAGCGCTTTATTCGACTTTTCGAGTCCCGCTCGCCGCTTACGGATCGGTTCCTCCGTCCGGCGCTCCCCGCTCCTCGTTCTGCTCGGACGAGGGCAGGTCCTGCCCGCATCCTTTCTTTGGGTAAGGATGCTGTTCCGCGTCCTTCATGAGACACGTTCTGATCAGTTCGTAATATGTCATGGGACAGCTCCTTTTCAGCCTTTGCCATACAGGACAGTTTCGCACGGCGTTTGGTTTTATGAATTTGAAAATAAAGTAAGATTTTTTCATAAATATTTTTTGCATGATGCGCGTGCATTCTGCGTACACTGTTACCATGAACAAGAAACAGAAAACCGATCTATCGTATTTGCTCTGGACGCTGCTGCCGCTTGCGGTCGGCGGACTGTCCGCGCTGATCTCCGCGGACGGCATGAAAAACAACGCGCTGCTGCCGCAGCCTGCCCTGCAGCCCCCGCCGTGGGTGTTCATCACCGCATGGACGATCCTCTATCTTCTGATGGGACTTTCCGCGGGGCTCGTGTGGAACGCCGTGCCGCGCGGCAAGAAGGACGCAATGATCCCGTTCTATGCGCAGCTTGTGCTGAACTTCCTCTGGTCGCCGCTGTTCTTTGCGCTGGAGCTGCGGCTGGCGGCGTTCTTCGTGCTTTTAGGCATGCTCGGACTTGCGATCTGGATGACCGTCGCGTTTTACCGCGTGCGGAAGTCCGCCGGGCTTCTGCAGATTCCCTATCTGCTCTGGCTCTGCTTTGCGGGCTATCTGAATCTCGCGGCATACATCATCAACGGCTGACGCCGCATCCCGATTCGTTTCGCGATACACGCACGTTTCGTTCCCGTCGAAACGTGCGTTTTTTGCCGTATCCGGAAAGATCGGAGCAAAACCCGCGGGAAGCATTGATTCCGAAGCGGATTTGTGGTATACTTTTTTGCAAATCGGATTACAAAGAGGACCTCGGACCATGATCAGGAAACTGTTTCGCGAAATGCTGATTACGCAGATTGTATCGACGATGACCGTAACGCTGTGCATGTTGATCGACAGCATTATGATCGGTCGGTTCCTCGGCGTGGATTCCATGAGCGCGTACGGTTTTGCAACGCCGCTGCTGCTGGTGTTCGCCGCGCTCGGCAGCATGATCTCTGCGGGCGTGCAGGTGGTCTGCGGCAAAACGATCGGCAACGGCGACCGCGAGGGAACCAACGCCTGCTATACCGCGGCGATAACCTTCTGCGCCGCGATCGCGGCGGTCGGGCTTGCGCTGGTCTTTCTGTTCCTGAACCCACTCACGCGGCTTCTCGGCGCCGGCGCTCCTTCGCCGGACAACCCCGTCTTCGGACTGACAAAGGATTATATCAAGGGCTTTATCCTCGGCGCGCCGGCGTTTCTGTGCGCGCAGATCATGGTGCCGTTTCTGCAGCTGTCCGGCAAGCGGACGCGGCTCATCGTCGCCGTCGTCGCCATGACCGTATCGGACATCGCCTTTGACCTTCTGAACGTCTTTGTCTTCAAAGGCGGCACCTTCGGCATGGGGCTTGCCTCCACGCTGAGCTATTACATCGCGCTTGCGATCGGGATTGCGTACTTCTTCCGAAAGGATTGCCTGTTCCGTCTCCGCTTCCGTCTGCTGCGTCCGCGCGTTTTCAGGGATCTCGTTTCCTACGGCGTTCCCACGGTCGTCAACCAGATCAGCACGGTGCTGCTCGTTCTGCTGCTCAACCGCCTGCTGGAGGCGGCGCAGGGAACCGTCGCCGTCGCGGCGTACTCGGTCATTTCCACGGTGAGCAACATCTGCTACTGCTTCGGCACCGGCATCGGCTCCGTGGCGATGATGCTTGCATCCTTCTTCTATTCCGACCGCGACCGCAGATCCATCCGGGAGCTCGTTCGCCTGATGATCGTCTATGCGATCCTGCTCGACGCCGCCATGACGGCGGTCACGCTGGCCGCAGCCGTGCCGCTGGTGAAGCTGTTCCTGGGAGACACCCCGGACGCCGTCCAAATCGCCGCGTTCGGACTCCGGCTGGTCGTGCTGTCCCTGATCCCGTCTTCGCTGAACTCGACGTTCAAGAACTATTATCAGGGCGTCAACCGCATCGGCTTTGCCGAGGTGATCTCCGCGCTGCAGAACTTCCTGTTCCCTGCGCTGTTCGCGTTTGTGCTGAGCCGGTTCCTCGGCGTGACCGGCATCTGGCTCGGATTCCTGTGCGGCGAAACGGTGACGCTGCTCACCTTCTCGATCGTCGTCTGGAAGCACTTCGGACGCGTCACGCTGTCCGCGGACGCCTACAGCATGCTGCCCAAAGGGTTCGGCACGTCGCAGGATAACTGCATCGAACGCTCGGTGCAGAGCAAACAGGACGCGATCGACGCTTCGCAGGACGCCGTTGTGTTCTGCCGGTCGCACGGGCTCTCTCCGCGCGAAAGCACGCTGATCGGGCTGTGCATCGAGGAGATCACGGTCAATATCGTGAAATACGGCTTCCGCGACGACCGGAAGAACCGCCACATCGACGTTCGCCTGGTGCTCGACGGGAACAGCCGCGTGATCCGGATCCGCGACGACTGCGAACACTTCGACCCGGTGCACTATATGGAGCTGCGCGAGGCGGACGATCCGACCGCGCACATCGGCATCCGCATGGTCATGAAGACCGCAAAGGAAGCCAATTACATGAATTCTTTGGGCTGGAACAACCTGACGCTGGTGTTCTGAGAGCATTGCCGTGAGCAAAGCAGAGCATGTGAATGAAAAGTTGCTTTCCCGCGAAGGGAAAGCTTCCTGCCATCGCGCCGCAGGCGCGTTCCCGCAAAAAGTCGGTAACGGAGGTTTTTCGTTGTGAGGGCGTTTACAACCGAGCAGAAAAACCGAGTATGACTTTTTGCGGAGAGGAGGAACATGCGATGCGGGTGAGCGGCTGCGGTTCACGGAGATCGGCATTCGCCAATTACAAAGCATAACCGCTGCCGTGAGCAAAGCAGAGCATGTTCCGACGAAGATTGTGGCAAGAAAGCAAACTCTTCTCCGAAGGGCTTGCTTTTTTGTATGCGCGGCGGTATCATATGCTTGGCACTCGAAAGACGAGAGTGCTAAAAATGAGTTTTCAGAGGCGAACCATGAGCAAAAAGCAATTCAAAACGGAATCCAAGAAGCTTTTGGATCTGATGATCCATTCCATCTATACCCATCGCGAGATCTTTCTCCGCGAGCTGATTTCCAACGCGTCCGACGCGATCGACAAGCGGTACTACGCCGCCATGCAGCGCGGCGAAACCGGCGTCGACAAGGATCGGTTTACGATCCGGCTTGAGCCGAACAAGGACGCGCGTACCCTGACGATCACCGACAACGGCTGCGGCATGAGCGCGGCGGAGCTGGAGCAAAACCTCGGCACGATCGCAAAGAGCGGCACGCAGGCGTTCCGCAGCGAGCACGAAGACGCCGAGGACATCGACATCATCGGCAAGTTCGGCGTCGGCTTCTATGCGGCGTTCATGGTGGCGAAAAAGGTCACGGTGTATTCTCACAAGGAAGGCGAAGACGCCGCGGTCTGGGAATCCGAGGGCGAGGACGGCTACACGGTGAAGCCCGCCGCTTATGAGCCGATCGGCACGAAGATCGTGCTGACGCTGAAGGACGACGGAGAAGAGGAAACCTACGGCGAGTTTCTCGAGACCTACCGTCTCGAAAGCCTCGTCAAGAAATACAGCGACTACATCCGCTACCCGATCCTGATGCAGGTCGAGCGCTCGCGCAAGAAGGAAGGCAGCGACGAATACGAAACGATCGTCGAGGACAAGACGCTGAACAGCCGCGTGCCGCTTTGGCGCAAGAACAAGAACGAGATCACCAAGGAGGAATACGCGCAGTTCTATCGCGACGTGTTCCACGATTACGAGGAGCCGGTCGGCACCCTGCACATCAACACCGAGGGGATGCTGTCCTACACGGCGCTGCTGTTCATCCCGAAGAATCCCCCGTTCGATTTCAACAGCAAGGACTTTAAGCGCGGTCTCCGGCTGTACGCAAACGGCGTCATGATCATGGAGCACTGCGAGGAGCTTCTGCCGGAGTATTTCAACTTCGTGCAGGGTCTTGTGGACTCCCCCGACCTTTCGCTGAACATCTCGCGTGAGATGCTGCAGCACGACCGGCAGCTTTCCGCCATCGCAAACAACCTGAAAAAGAAGATCCTTGCGGAGCTTCTTCGCATGCAGCGCGAGGAGCGCGAAACGTACGAAGCGTTCTTCAAGGCGTTCGGCAGAACGCTGAAGTTCGGCGTGTATGACAAGTTCGGCATGAACAAGGATTTCCTGAAGGACACGCTGCTGTTCTGGTCGCGCAAGGAGGACAAGTACGTCACGCTGAAGGAATACGTCGACGCGATGCCCGAAGCGCAAAAGCACATCTACTACGCCGCGGGCGATACGCTCATTCAGGTCAAAAAGCTCCCGCAGGCGGAGCGCGTGGCGGATCTGGGCTACGACATCCTGTGTTTGACGGAAGACGTCGACGAGTTTGCGCTGCGTATCCTTGAGTCGTATCAGGAGAAGCCGTTCAAATCGGTCTCCGATCCGGATCTCGACCTCAACACCGAGGACGAGAAGAAAGCGCTGGAACAGCGCGCCGAGGAAGCGAAGCCGCTGCTTGACCGGATCAAGACGGCGCTCGGCGACAAGGTGCTCGACGTCAAGCTCACCGACCGGCTGAAGAATGCCGCGGCGTGTCTGACCGGCGACGAGGGCATGAGCGTGGAGATGTACAAGGTGCTGCGGCAGATGCCAAACGGCGCGAATCTCCCGATGACGTTCCACTTTGAGCTGAACCCGGATCACCCGGTCTATGCAAAGCTCGAAGGCCTTGACGACGAAACGCTCAAAGAGTACGCGGAGCTGCTGCTTGCGCAGGCAAAGCTTGTCGCGGGACTCCCGCTCGACGACCCCGCCGCGTTTGCGGAAGCAATGCTGAAGCTGATGTAACACCCATCAAAAGCCGGAAGGAGTTTGGATTCCTTCCGGCTTTTTAAGCGTTAAGAAAACGATTCTCTTGACAGCTTTTCCGGCAGCTGATAAGCTGTCTTTCAGGTGATGAATAGTATTTACAGGAGAAATGACACGAAATGAAACATATATTGAATATACCGAAAGAAAAAAGGGACCTGCGGTATACAAATCTGTTCAGCGAGAATGCAATATATTTGCAAGATAGCTATTACTGCAAAGACTGTCATAAATGGTTCGTAATTCGCAGAAAGAATATGATGCCGGAGATTATAACTTTGGTGATCTCATTGATCGGCATGGTTGCCGTATTGCCGCTTGGAATGTATATCGGCTGGCAGTTCGCTTCGTGGCGCGGCAGTCTTTACGGGTTGATGATAGCGATATATATTGGGGCGTTGATATTTTATCTCGTATATGTAGGATTAACGACACTTCGTATTTCAAGAGCGATAGGGTTAGAAACAGAAGAATGCGATGAAACGCAAGCAGCACAACGGCACAAAGAATACACGGCAAGCATCGAACAAATGGAGGGCAAATCGAAAAAACAACGAAAAGCAATCATCGTCTGTTTGTCGTTCTGTGCCGTGATGCAGCTTTTGGGCGCTCTGCTGATTGAGTGGATGATTCATTCCGGCAGATTTCACTTTTAATGACAAGGGACCGGTTCTCTTGACAACAGCCGATAGAAAACAAAAAGTGTCAGGAGAACCGTCCCCCTGACATCCAGGTGAAATGTATAAACCGCCAGTTACGGGAAGATTTATAAAAATACCATAAAGAAAGGTAGAACATGATGAAATCAATGTGTTGTGAAGCAATGCGCTACTATACTTCTAATCATTGCCCGGTTCATAATTCCCCGTTT
>JAZNHI010000178.1:0-15933 GCA_045576895.1 Clostridia bacterium
GGCTACGATCCGACTTGATCCTCGGCGGTATGCTCGGCATGATCACCTCGCTGGACGGCATCAACGACATTGCTTCGATCCTCGGTCTGTCGAACGAAAGCGTGCCACTGGCCTCCGTTCTGCAGGCGGGAAAGGGCGGCGTTCTGGCGGTCATATTCGGCGTGCTTCTCCTGTCCTTTGTGGAAAAGAAGATCCGTTCCCGCATGCCGGAGCGCATCGATATGATCTTTACGCCCATCCTGTCCCTGCTGATCTGCGCGGTGCCGTACATCCTTCTGATCATGCCGCTGTTCGGATATGTTTCAAGCGGGATCGCCTGGGTGTTCGGCAAGCTGTGCCTTTCCGAAAGCGTGATCGTCCGGATGCTCACGGGCTTTCTGTCCTCCGCACTGTTCCTTCCGCTTGTCGCGACCGGCATGCATCACGGTCTCGTTGCGCTGTATACGATGCAGCTTCAGGAGCTTGGATATATCACGCTGTACCCCGCCCTTGCGATGGCAGGCGCGGGGCAGGTCGGCGCGGCGCTTGCCGTTTACCGAAAGGCGAAAAAAGCCGGCAATCAACAGCTGTGTTCCGTGATCTCCGGCGCGCTTCCCGCCGGGTTCCTCGGCGTCGGCGAGCCGTTGATCTACGGTGTCACGCTGCCTTTGGGCAAGCCGTTTATCACAGCCGGAATCGGCGCAGGCTTCGGCGGCGCTCTGGTCATGGCTTTGCGCGTTGCATCCACTACCTGGGGCCCCTCCGGTCTGCTCGGCGTCTTCGTCATGACCGAAGGTCCGCTCGGCGCGTTTCGCAGCGTATTGATCTATCTTCTGGGGCTCGTCGTATCGTACGTGTGCAGCTACATCATTACATGGCTGACGTTCGGTGTAAAGGATCTGAATCCGGATGGCGGCGCGGATCGGACATAGACCGCCCGCCGATCATTGAAATGCAAAAGCGGCGCTTCCGTTCCTCGACGAAAGCGCCGTTTTGTTGTTTGCGTTAGATCCGGTCGATCACGCCGGATTCGGTAAACTCCAGTACGCGGTCGCAGATCCCGAGCGCCGCCGGACGGTGCGTAACGATAATGACCGTCTTGTCCGTCATGCTGCGCAGATTTTCCAGCAGCTGTTTTTCCGTGGAAGCGTCCAGTGCGCTTGTCGCCTCGTCCAGCAGCAGGATCGGACTTTGCGAAAAGATCGCGCGCGCGATCGCAATGCGCTGCATCTGTCCTTCGGAAAGCCCTGTGCCGCGTTCGCCGAGCAGCGTGTCCGTCCCCTGATCGAGTTCCGAAACGAACTGCTCCGCGCAGGCGATGCGCAGCGCATTCCGGATCCGCTCTTCGTCGTGCATGGCGGTCGGATCGGCAAAGCCGACGATCTCGCGGATCGTGCCGCTCATCAGGTAATTCCCCTGCGGCACATAGGCGAACAGACGGCGGTATTCGGACGAAAGCTCTCCCTCGTTCCCCTGCGCGTCCTCGAAATAGCGCTCGCCGGAATCCGGCTGCATGACGCACATCAGAAGCTTCAGCGCAGTGGACTTTCCGCAGCCGCTCGTGCCCGTAAACGCCGCATATTCGCCTTTTTTGATCTTCAGCGACAGATCCCTGAGAACGATCGGCATGTCCGTTTTTTCGAGCTCCAGCGTGTTGTCGGAGACCACCGGATAGTACGTGAAGCTGACGCGGTTCAGCCCGATCGCGGACAGCTCGTTCCAATAGAACGATGTGATCTCCGGAAGCGGTTTTGCGTTCGCGCGATCGTCTTCAAAGCATTCCGCCTCCATCAGACGTTCGGCGCTGGCGAGCATTGCATAGTACCGCGGCAGAAATCCCGTGATATTTGCCATCGGCGACTGCACCTGTGAAACGAGCTGCAGGATCGCCGTCATGGTGCCATAGCTGATCGTGCCGGTCAGGATCCCATACCCGCACCAGCCGACGCCGAGCAGATACATACCCGTCATTGCCGCGCCGAATCCGAAATTGCACAGATTCGAAAACCGGTTGCGCCGCATTCGCGCAGCCTTATGCGCGTTCATTTTTTCCTCCGCTCCCGCCAGCGTCTGGTTTTCCGCCGCAAAGGAGCGCAGCATCAGAAAGCTTGCGATCCGTTCCTGCAGAAAGATCCGGAGCCTGCCGTCCGATTCCTGCACGTTTTTATGCAGCCGTTTCATAACCTTGCGGAACAGAATCGTGAGCAGCGCAAGCACGATTCCGCCGGGTACCAGGATCGCGGCAAAGAACGGTTCGATCACAATGATCATGGCAAGCGCGCTGATCAGCTTGACCGTCATCCCGACAAGTCCCGGAACGATTTCCACATACCCGTTTGCGACAACGACCGTGTCGTTTGTCAGTCGGTTCATCCATTCCCCCGAATGGACGGCGCTGATGCGCAGATAGTCCTTTCGCAGCAGGGTACCGGTCAGTCTGCTTTTGAATGCGTTTTCAAACGTCGATTTGCTCAGCTCCGTCAGCCAGCGAACCACGGCATGCAGCGCAAGCTGTGCAGCGGACAAGGCGATGATCAGGACCAGATACCGCCAGAATGCCGTCTTGTCTCCGCCGACCGCGCTGTCCACAATGCCGCGCAGCAGCAGCGCGTACAAAACGCCGGACCCTCCGAGCAAAGCCTGCACGAGCGTCAAGGCGACAATGTACCACTTCTTCTTCCCCGGCACGGTATAGAGCCATTTGAGAGCTGACTGTTTCACTTTTCCCGTTCGGAACCTTTCATTGCATTGTAGGAGACTTGCGCCGCCTCCGGATCCATATTGCATCCGAGACGCCAAAGATCGACGGTTTTCGACAGCCGGTCGATCAGCTGCAGCGTTCGCAGCATCGCCGCCGGATCCTGCGGCCGATAGATTTGCTGCACCAAAAAAGGATACGCCTCCGCAGACGGTATGCGCCGGATGGTGTTGTTCGCGGCGCGTTCCAGAATACAGATCGCCTTCAGCGGCACAGCGCAGTTGGTGCTCAGATGATGCTTGCCGTCCCACGGCGTTCCGTAGATCATCGCGCCGGTTTCGGTTACGCGGATCAAAGGCTTGTCGTCGTTGATCATCACCGCGCGCTCGCCGAACAGCTCGCGCCAAAGCCGCGTATGCGTGCTCTTGCCCGTGCCGCTTTTCGCGGTAAACAGATACCCTTCCCCGTCCACTGCAACACAGGAGCCGTGCATCAGAAAGGTATCGTATGCGGGCATTTGCTCCGCGATTTTCCGGTAGACGGCAAGCTCCTCGAGATATGCGTCCGAATGTCTGTATGAATACCGTCCTTCCGTCTGCTCTTCCTGCATGGAATGCCGATGCTCGTCTTCAAGATCGTCTTGTGTGATCTCAACGCAAAGATCCGCAGGCTGATCGTCGATGCGATATGCTTCGCAAAGACGATGCACCCGTTCATGCAATGAACAGATCCGAATGACTGTATCCGCGATGCGATAGGTTTCCGTCATGTTTCCCTTTGTAAAAATCAGGGGGCGAAAACCGGCGTCTTCGCCCCTCTGTCTGTCAGATGATCTCGATTCAGTGCGCTTCCTTGAAAGCATCCGCCGCCGCAGAATATCCGTAGATTGCAGCTGCAGCATTCTTCGCAGAGGCGTTGTCCGGATATGCACTAAGCAGAATCTTCACATAAGACAGTACCGAAGCGGTGATCGTCGCGCTGCCGTTTTCCGTGGTGACGACGATCTCATAGGTCTTCGAGAGCATATGCGCCGGAACGTTCTTGATCTGCACCGCCTTGCGCGAGCCGAGCATCGTTACTTCGAACGAATCGCCATCCACCGTTGCCTCAAATGTACCTTCATAAGTCTTCGGAACCTTGAACAGCAAGCGGATCTCCGTCGCGCTGTCGCACATGACCGCAAACGAAGGCGTGCCGAAATCCGGCTCCCCGGCAAGCGTGCAGGTGACACCCATGTTTTCAACCGCAGCTGCGACAGTATCGATATTGTAGTTCTGCGTATAGAACTTGTCCATCTCGATGTACGTCGTTCCGAGCGTCCAGCCCTTCTGCGCAGCAAGGAACGCCTGTGCATAATGGCCGTAGTCCGCAACAGACTCGATCAGCGCCTGCGTGGTCGCGTCGAACTGATCCTTCATGCCGTCGTATGCCGTAAAGTAATCCTTAACGGCGTAGACCTTTTCGACCGTCTTTTCCGTGCCGTTCTGCGTATAGTGGAACGTTGCGGTGATCGGTTCCGCCATCATGACCGCGGTCACATAGCAGACGAATGATCTCATTTCCGCGCTCTTTGCGGTACCTGCGCTGTAATCCACGCGCTCCGTGCAGGTGCCGTGCGGAACGCTGAAAGTCATGTAACTCTCAGAATAGTTCACGCCGTCAAGAGCGGGAAGCTTCATCTTGAAGCTTACGCCGATCAGACCGTCCAAAATGAGACTCTGCGCCTCAAAGGACGGCTCTGTCGCGGGGAGCGCAAACGTCGCGGTGATCGTAACGTCGCCCGCCGGCATCACGAATGTGTACTGCTCATTGTTGACCTTGGTCGTTGCGACTGCCGTCTCGCCGCACATAACGGTGAGCGTGTCAAGCTCATAGCCCTCTTCCGGCTCGACATAGATCGTAACGGTCGTTCCTGCGGAAGCACGTTCCGCCATTGTGCTGATCAGACCGTGATCGCCGGAAACACAGGTGATCGCGTAATCCGCCTGAATGTAGAAGTAGCCGCCGAACTCCGCCCAGTCGCTTGTGTAGGTCTGACGGAAATAGATCGTAACGTCGCCCGCGTGCGCCGCATCGACTGTGTACTGGTTGCCGAGGCCGTCCGGATACCACGCGGTGATCGTGTTGTTTTCGACCTTGACGACCTTGATCTGATCGCCGACCGCAAGTGTCGTCGCAAGGAGCATCTCGCCGCCGGCATTCAGATTCTCGCCGAACTTGTTCGTGGCGCTGATATCGTTGATCGTCCAGTCCGGTCCGATCAGATAGAAGCCGTTGCTCAGTTCGACCGGCTCGTCCTCCACGAGCTTGTAGAGACAGACAGCGCCGGTGATATGCGAATCCTCCGCATAGCAGGAGAACAGGTTGTTCTCTCCGTTGTAGTGCATATAGCCGCGCGTGTTCTCGCCCTGCGCAACGGGGACCGTCGCACCGTCGTCGCCTTCATACGCAATGATAAAGATGCCGTTTGCGTCAAGCTCGGTCTCGGTGCGCAGCCAGTTCTTTTTGTTTGTTTCATTGCCTGCTGCGTACAGATAGCCGCCCGTCACTTCGTCATGGAACGCCCAGCCGTCTTCCGCGTCCTCCAGCGTGAACTCAAATGCGAGCGCATCCGCCGCCGCGGTCGCGATCCAGCTTTCGTCCAGCGTCAGCGTCGTGCCTTCCACGCCGGTCACCTTGTACTGCGCACGGTTGTTGGAGGTCTGGTTCGACATGAGATAGAGCTCATCCACAAAGAGCTCGCTCGCGATCAGGTACGTGCCGCCGTCGACAAGTTCATCCTCAGAGGTCACGAGTTCATACATTCTGGCTACGAGTTCCTTCCAGGTTGCCGTGAAAGTTGCGTCGTCCGTAAGCTCGATCTCGGTGCCTGCCGCAAAGACGTCGCCGTTATCCGCCTGCCAGCCGTCAAAGACGCAGCCTTCGGGCGCCTCGAACGGGCAATCCGGAAGTGTATAGGGGCTGGTGACGTCTTCGATCGTCTGCGGCTCGCCTTCCGCGTCGCCCGGATTCAGGGTCACGGTATAGGTCGTTTCCGGCGTCGGGCCTTCGCCGTCCTCGGAGAAGAACTGGAAGGTGAAGATCGGCGTGTTCGAGGTATTCAGGGAATACACGGTGAAGTAACCGCCGTAATACTCGATGTACTGTGCGCTGCCGTTATAGGTCGCGCTGTCGCATTTGATATAGTAGTTGTCCGTACCGGCAGCCGCGGTCTCAAGCTGGAACAGCGTGTTCGCGCTCTGCGCGGAAACGAGCTGTACGTTGGTGCCGTCCGCTTCGAGGTACTTGCCGTCCGCGGTGGCGAAGGTGTACTTGCCGTCGGCGACCGAAACCATCAGGCGGACCGCCTCATCGGGCACCGCAAGGACGTTGTCGGTCAGCGTCGCGTCGGCAGCGACGAGCTCATGCTTCTTGTTGTTATAGAGGTAATCCTCGCCGGTCATGACCTTGCTCGCCTTCGGATAATAGATGACGACCGTATCGCCGTCCGCCGGCACGCGCATCAGCATCATGTCGGTGTAGTTGACGACGGGCAGGTCCTTCCACTGTGCGATGAACGTGGTGTTACCGGTCAGCGTATAGGAATTGCCGGGCGCATACATGCCCTCTTCTCCATCGACCGCCCAGTAATCGAACTCCTTGCCCTCCGGTGCAGTGAATCCGCATGCCGGAAGCGTATAGGGGCTTGCGGTCGTCACGTTCGCCATCGTACCGGTACCGCCGTTCGCATCGAAAGAAACGGTGTAAGTCGGCGCGGGCGGTGTGTCGCCGTCCTGCGACCATGTGATATCGATCTCATCCAACCACATAGCGCCGCTGTTGGAGCGCATGCCGATGTATTCATAATCGCCGGAAATTGTAAGCTCGGTGCTTGTTTCCATGACAATCGAGCCGAGTTTCGTGCCCTGCGTGGAGATGTTGTACAGATCGGACGCCGACGAATACGCGCTGTTCTTGCCGTAGATATCGAGCGTTCTGTCATTCGCTGTATTGGAATTCCATTCCACCACAACCTTCGTCGCCTTGCCGCCGGATACGGTGGTCACGATGCCGGAGTTGTTGTTTTTGCTTCTCAACTGAATGGCATCGTTTCCGGCCGCGGACTGTCCCGCATAGACGGCGCCGGATAAGCCGGTTCCGGTCCAATCGCCGTAGCTCGATTCGGTTCTGCCGGTAAATTCAAGATCCAGCACATCCGTAACCGTCGTCGTTTCCGCCGCCGCAACTGCGGGCAGCAGGGACAGTACCATGCAGACCGCCAGAAGCAGGGACAATAGCTTTCTGTGTTTCATTGATCCTTCTCCTCCTGAATTCTATTTATCCTCATTCCTTACGGAAGTTCAGGCAACTCAATGGGATCGTCGTCCGGCGTCGTCTCCGGTTCGGGCGTCGGCGTCGGAGTCGGCGTGGGCGTCGAGGTCGGTCTTGCCGTCTCTCCGGGTCTCGGCGTAGGCGTCGGCTTGGGCGTAGGCGTCGGCGTTGCGATCGGGATCTCGATCTCAAGCGGATCCTGCGTCGCCTCGGGTTCCTCCGTCGCAGGGGCTTCCGTATCGGCAGGCGCTTCCGTATCGGAAGGCGCTTCCGTTGTGGCGGGGAGCGTCGGCTGCGCATTTGTTCCCTCGTTCGATCCGGGCGAAAGAATCTCGTCCTCCGTTATGGTTCCCGGTTCATCGCCATGATTCTGCGGCACATCGGTTGCGGGGGCCGCTTCCGATCCTTCTTTTCCGCAGCTTCCGGAGCATCCAAGCAGTCCCAGAATCAGAATGCATGCGAAAACGATCCGGATCCATCCCTGTTTTTTCTTCATCATCGGTTTCTCCTTTTCAGAACAGATTTTAGTCCCGTGTACGATTTTTTGATCCTTATTCGGCAGTCGTACGGATTTGATCATCCCGTACCATCAATTAGTTATTGTAACATGGAACACCAAAAAACGCAATAAGAAATAGGAAGATTCATTCGCTGCGGAGGACGCCTTTCCCGCATCGGAAAAGCACAAAAGATTCTGCCGTTTCGCAGAAAAGCCCTTTTTCTTCCTGCAAAGGTATGGTATAATGTTTTTTATGGAGGATTGCCATGAAGAACACGCAACGGATTCTGATCTTTATACTCACTCTGCTGCTGATCGCGTCCCTGTTCGGCTGCGGAAACACGCTGTCTCCCGCTTCGCATTCGGACGATCCGGTCAGCGAGATCGACGCGCCGGTCTTCACGCTGGAACCGAACGGCGAACAGTCCAATCACGTCGAGCGATCGACCCCCTCGGAAGCGGCGTCGGATCCGACCGAAACCCCGTGCCCCGTTTCGGAGGACGGTCAATACTGGACCAAGGACGAGGTCGCGCTCTATATTCACCTGTTCGGGCATCTGCCAAGCAACTATATCAGCAAAACCAAGGCGCAGAAGCTCGGCTGGACGGGCGGTTCTCTTGAACCGTACGCGCCGGGCTGCTCGATCGGCGGCGGGTATTTCGGAAACTACGAAGGACTTCTACCGACGAAAAAAGGCCGTACCTATACCGAATGCGATATCGACACGCGCGGTGCAAGAAGCCGCGGCGCAAAGCGCATCGTGTTTTCAAACGACGGGCTGATTTACTACACCGACGATCATTATGAAACGTTTACGCTTTTATACGGGGAGGAATAATATGGAATTCATCATCATCGACGGACGCCGCATGACTTCGGTCGAAGAAACGCATCTGTACCTTGCGAAAACGCTGCGGCTGCCGGACTATTACGGTCACAACCTCGACGCGCTGCACGACTGTCTCACAGACCTTCCGCACAGCGTATGGATCATACTCATCAACGGCGATATGATGGACGCCGCGCTCGGCGTGTATGCGAAAACGCTGCGTCTCGTCTTCTCCGAAGCCTGCAATCTCCCCTACTCCTGTCACTTCACGGAATACTATTCCTGACGGCACGGCATTCGATTTTCGGAAAGCGAGCAGACGAAACGCAAGGATCGTCTGCTTTTTTTGCGGACAGCCTTGACAAAGCGCCATCATTTGCCCGGCAGGACAGGCATTTATGCAAAAGCGTCGAAACGATACACGCCGGATGCCTCGACAAGCTTGGATCCGTCAGTATCGGTCTCTATATTCCTTTCGTGCTTCTGCCGTGCGTTCGGAGATGAAATCTGTCTTTGCATCTGTATAAGCATCCCGGTTGTGTTCATACTGTTTCCAAAGCCGGAGCTTCAATGCTTCATATTCTTTTGCTGCGTCAGGATGTTCGTTCAGATAATCACGGAAGTACAGTTCATCATTGTCCCCGGCGTATCGCAGATGGATATGATACACCTTGTCCGCAAATCCGTTTTCAGTATATCCCCTATTGAGCGAGATTCGGTTTGCCTCGGAGGACATGATGATAAAGCCGTTCTGTTCCAATGTCCGTGCCGTCTCTTTCATGTCAACACCCTGCGGGATCTCTACCATCACATCAACGATATTTTTAGCCCATATTCCCTGAATGGCGGTGCTTCCGATATGACTGATCCGAACAACAGGCTGATCGGCTAAAAGTCCGGTCAGTGTTTTCTCGATCTCGCGGAAGCTGTCCTCCCACCGATCATCGTGTGCCACAAGATAGATGGGAAATAATTCCCACAACTCTTGCAATGTCATCTCAGACAAATGTTTTCCCATATCAAAGGTCTCCGCAAGCTCCGGTTTGTTGAGATGATTATACCCGAAAAGCATGTGATCTTCAACCGTTCAGCGCAATACACCCCCCGAACGGCGATGGAAACGTGATGTGTTCCGCTCACGCGCGTAGCGCACATCACTTGCGAAGCCAAACATCACGTTCCGCGCCAGCGGAACACATCGTTGAAAAAAGCACGCTTTCGCGTGCTTTTTTCTGTGTAAGAACGCACAAACGTAACGCATCAGCGCCATGTTTTTGGAATGTATTTATTGCTTAATACATCACCCACTTTGGCATTGGATATAGCAAACGAGCGAAACCCGTGTTTCCATGTTTCTCTTTGACCGACGTTTCTATTATAAACGCTTTGATCATCGATCAATAGTCCTGCACGGTTTGAATAATCTTCATCAAGGGTAATTGTTCCAACGATGTGCAGTCTTTGTGGCATGAGTAATTCAATATCCGAAAACCATGCAACTGTATAGAGAGCAGATTGAAGAACATCGTTCACGCAAACCGAACGAACCGGCTTCGTCAATTCCTCTGAAAGAGCGATAAGATAGTATTCATTTTGGCGGAATAGAAAAACGCCGCCAAAAACTCTCTTTTTGCTTATATAATAAAACACATCTCCTGCATTGTAATTCGAGGAGTTTTTTAAGAGTATTCCCATCGTTGATCGTCCCTCATTTCATATTTGCTCTTTTATCATATCATTTCAAGGCTGTTTTTTCAACAAAAAAACTCTCTTGCCCTGGTAGACAAAAGAGGTTTCTTTGATGGCAGGGGCAGAAGGACTCGAACCCTCAAGAACGGTTTTGGAGACCGCTATGTTACCATTACATCATGCCCCTATTCAGTTTGCAAGCGGTATCATACCACAGCCGCGCGCAAATTGCAAGCACTTTTTTCTTTGTAAGCAGGTCACGGTTGCAATCCGTGTTGTTTACATGTATACTGTATTTGAACCATGTATTTGGAGGTGTCCTATGCGCGTTATACAATCGTTCCGATTTGAAACTGCAAATAAGATTACTTTCTCACAGCTTCCGGAGATCGTACACCGTTTTCTGTCCGAGCAAAAGCTATCGTCTAATCGCTTTCTCTATTTTCTGGAATGCATAAACGAGAAAGCACAAGCAATGCTTCGCTTATCGTATTGGGACGCAAATCCTGAAACCAAAGAGTTTGTCCAAAAGTATCAGCCATCTGCAATTGAAGAACTGCAAAGGATCATTGACAATCCTCCGAAAAGCGCAGTAGACCGTGCCGTCAAGGATTGCCCGAAACTCGGCGCTGTGATGCAGTATACCCCTTCGGATTTATCCTGCCGTTCCGCAACATTCTATGTAAGCAATATTGCCGCACCCACCGAATGCTTGGAAGAGGACATGAAGCCGTTTTTCAAGCGCATGGAGCGTACTTACGGTCTTTCGGAAGCCGATTTGTATTATTGTGATATTGATTTCTTTGGGCAAACCATTCCTTATGAACGTGATTCCTCTCGGATAAAGCAAAGAAGCGAAGCGTTGAACTACCCCCTTGATGAAACAGAGATGCTCGAAGCGCAGCCTTACGGTTCTATAATCCACATTCAAAGGATCAATGCCGGCATTCCAAGATGGAACGATATGACCATGTCGATTGACATTCTGCATGGCGGGCAATGTTATGATCCGACACCGTATTATAAAGCGATGCAAGCGCTTCTTCCCGGCATCAAAAGCAATACGTTCCTCAAGGTCTATCTGAATGACGCTGAGAAAGCAAGAATACTAAGCATGGAGTCCGAAGCGACGCCGCTGATTGAAGCATGCCGCGCCTTCTTATCGGACAGACTGACTGCAGCAGAACGTCAAACTATGCATCAATGTAACTATAATCTTGCTCCGAAACTCAAAAAGCTTTCGAAAGCGAACGGTTATTCATATGCCTTTGTCTGGAGCGGTGTTTTCTCCATGAACAAGCGTCTGAATCACGGTCACTATCTGCAGATCAGTGTTACAAGCGGACCGTCGCATTACGATTCGACCTTTCATCTGCATTTCATTGGACTCGGTTTTTCACACGAGCTTGCAAATGTCATGTTTGCACCTACAGACCAAGGCGAATTTGATGCATGTGCGGAATCGTTTTTCGGAGCTGTTTATGAATGCGAGAAATTGTATGCAGCAAAACTCGATCTCCTGTACGATCCGTCTCCTGAATGGTTTTTCCCGAACGACTGAAGATGATTTGTCAAACCAAGTGCAACAAGTGGAAATAGCGAAAAAGCACTTCATGCGAAGTGCTTTTTATCATGTCTGTCATTCCTTTCACACGAATTGTACGATATAATCGTGCAGATTGCGGTAGGCGATGCGCTCGACCTCGGCGGGCGTGAAGCCCTCTTGTAAAAGCACGTCGAACAGTGCGGGCAGGTCGGACGGATTTTTAAGGTCCTTCGGATAGCGCTGCATGCCGTCGAAGTCCGAACCGATGCAGACGTGATCTACGCCGCCGATTGAGGCTGCGTGCGAGATGTGCCGCACGATGTCCTTGATCACGGCACGACCGGAATCCACAAGCTGCGGACCGTAGAAATTGATCCCGACGACGCCGCCCTTTTCGGCGATTGCCCGGATGTATTCGTCCTTGAGGCAGCGCGGTGCATTCATCAGTGCGCGGCAGTTCGAGTGCGAGGCAAAGATCGGCTGCGTGGAAAGCGCCAATGCGTCCTCGATCCCGGCGTCGGAAAGATGCGACACGTCGAACGCGATCCCGAGCCGGTTCATTTCAGCAAGGATCTCGCGTCCCGCGGCGGACAGTCCGCGGCGCTTCTTCCCCTGTCCCGCGCCTGCAAGCTCGTTGTCCGAGTTCCAGGTAAACGTCATCGCGCGCACGCCGAGCCGATACAGATCCCGCAGGATCGAAGGCGACGCCCCTAAGGCTTCCGCACCCTCGACCGCAAGCACGGTGGCGATCTTTCCGGAGCGCGGATCGAAGTCCTTTGTGAACGGCACAAATTCCGGACGCGTTTCGTGCACGGCATAGTACCGGTCGATCATGATCATCACCTGTTCAAGCGGCGGGACCTTCAGCGTCGTGTCCGCCCATGCCGCCAGAAACTGCAGCGCAACGCCGCCCTTTTGCAGATTCTCCAGCGTGATCGTCTGATTCCGCTTCTGTGTGTCGATCGTCCAGCCGTAATCCATCGCGCCGAACAGATAATCGCAATGCGCGTCAGCCGCGTAAAATTTCATTTCTTCGCCTTTCTCAACAGTTCTTCCAGTTCCTCGTCGCTTAAGTCTGCGAATTCCGCGGCCCGGAACGGCTTTCTTTCCTCCGCCGAGGCGGAAGCTTCGTGCACGGCAACGATCGTTTCCTCCGTCAGATCCGCATTCGGCCGGACGATAGAGGAATAAACCTCCGTGACCGCTTCGTCTTCCTCTTCATCGACCCGAAAACAGTCTGCATAGGAAACGACCTCGACCGTTACGCGCTTCCCGAAGATGTTTTCATACGGGTCGCAGACACCGTACTCCTTCACGTAACGCTCCGCTTTATCATATGCGTCGTCAAAGGAATCTGCGTTCATCATCAGAACGGATTCCTCCAGCGATACCTCGCCGGTCTCCGCCGTCGATCTGATGATCAGCTTCACGCTGTATTTCATAAACGGTTGTCTCCTTTCTGCAGGATTCTCCGCTTTGCGCAGGATGCCGTAATACTTGAAAAAAGGGGGCAGAATGCTCTGCCCCCGTGTTGCTTATTTCGCGTAATCGACCGTGCGGGTCTCGCGGATGACGTTGACCTTGATCTGACCCGGATACTCGAGCTCGCTCTCGATGCGCTTTGCGATATCCTTCGCCATGATGACGGTCTCGGTGTCGCTGACGCGCTCGGGCTTGACGATGATGCGAACCTCGCGGCCCGCCTGGATCGCATAGGAGTAATCGACGCCCTCGAACGAGTTTGCGATCTCCTCAAGCTTTTCGAGACGCTTGATGTACGCTTCGAGCGTTTCACGCCGCGCGCCGGGTCTCGCCGCCGAGATCGCGTCCGCCGCCTGCACGAGCACCGCTTCGATCGAGTTGGGATCGACGTCGCCGTGGTGCGCCATGATGCAGTGGATGACCGCGTTGTTCTCGCGATACTTCTTCGCAAGGTCCGCGCCGATCTGCGCATGGCTGCCCTCGACCTCGTGGTCGATGGACTTGCCGATGTCGTGCAGCAAACCTGCGCGCTTTGCGAGCGCAACGTTTGCGCCGATCTCCGCCGCCATGATGCCGGCAAGATGCGCGACCTCGATCGAGTGACGCAGGACGTTCTGACCGTAGCTGGTGCGGTACTTCATTCTGCCGAGATAGCGGATGAGCTCATGATGCAAGCCGTGTACACCGACCTCCAGCACTGCGGCTTCGCCCGCCTCGCGGATGGTCTGATCGACCTCCTTGCGCGCCTTCTCGACCATTTCCTCGATGCGCGCGGGATGGATGCGTCCGTCCATGATCAGCTTTTCGAGACTGATGCGCGCGATCTCTCTGCGCACCGGATCGAATGCGGACAGGATGACCGCCTCCGGCGTGTCGTCGATGATCAAATCGACGCCCGTCGCCGTTTCGAGCGCGCGGATGTTGCGTCCCTCGCGGCCGATGATGCGGCCCTTCATTTCATCATTGGGCAGCGGCACGACGGACACGGTCGCCTCTGCGACGTGGTCTGCGGCACAGCGCTGGATCGCCAGCGAAACGATGTTGCGCGCGCGCTTGTCGGCTTCTTCCTTGGTGCGCTGCTCGATCTCTCTGAGCATGACCGCCGCTTCGTGCTTCGCTTCCTGCTCGGCACGGTCGAGCACCATGGTCTTTGCTTCGTCGAGGGTGATGCCGGAGATACGCTCCAGCTCCTCCTCCTGCTTCTTGTACAGTGCGTTGATCTCGTCTTCCAGTTTGTCGAGCTTCTTGGTGCGGTCGTTCAGCTGCTGCTCGCGGCTCTCGACGCCTTCCAGTTTCTTCTCCAGCGATTCTTCACGCTGGAACAGTCTGCGCTCGTTCTGCTTGATCTCGTTTCTGCGTTCTTTGATTTCCTTTTCCGCTTCGCTGCGGATCTTGTAAGCTTCGTCCTTTGCTTCCAGGACCTTTTCTTTCCGGATCTCTTCGGCCTTCTTCTGGGCTTCATCGTACAGGCGCTTCACGGCATCCTCGGCCTTTTCGACCTTTGCCTCCGCGACGTTCTTACGATAGAAGTAGCCGATCGCAAATCCGATCGCGACGCCGATCAAAACCCCGGCGCCCAACAATACGTAGTGCAACCAGTCCACGATATTCTTCTCCAATCTATATGAATATAACCGAGCATACTGCCCGGTCATTCTTCAGGATCGTTTCAAGTTTTTCGAAATAGTTCAACGCGCAGCAAATGCGCGGCAAAGCGTTCCGCAAATCTATCTTCCAATACTATGATGAACGCACTTGGCAGTGCAGGATTACTCAATAATATTGTAAACGCATTTTCACGCAAAGTCAAGGACCGATCTGCAGAAAAACGCGTTCCGTATCATATATCTTCCCGGAACCGTTATTTCCGCCGTAGCAGTTTTTTCAAAAAGGGCAGGATCCCGAGCGTCTTTGCCGCCTTGATCAGCAGTCGCCGTATGCGCCGCAAAAGCGCGCGCAGCGGATAGATCGCGTTCCAGAACCGTGCGTACAGCAGGTAGCCCCGATCCGTGACCGCGTGCATCTTTCCTTTCCGGTTAAACGACGTCAGCACGCCGATCACATCTTCGAACGGGATCCGCTCGACGGCATACGTGTTGTCCCCGCGGATGCGGTAATACCCGTCCTCCGCGCCGATCACGCGGTGCAGCACATATTTGTCCTCGCGTCTGTACAGCGCAACATCGTACTTTTTCAAGCGCGAAGAAGGGACCTCGATGATCACCAGGTCCCTGTTCTGCCGCAGCATGGGCTCCATGCTCGTGCCCTTTGTTTTGTATACCAGCCTGCCGTCCTTTTCCAGCAGGTCTTCAAAGCGGGTCATTCCTCCAGTGCGTTGATGCTGCGCAGCGTCGCGAGGATCTCCTCCACGTCGGCGTCGATCACGTCCCGCGGCGCATTGTACTGCGCGCACATCTCGTCCACGATCCGTTCCTTCGTTGTTTCCGTCTTCAGGCAGTTCACGATGAAGGCAGCCGTTTTGTTGCTGCGCACGATGCCGTTGAACGCTTCATGTCCGAGCGGGACCAGAAACTGCGTGTCGTCGATGTCCTGTACGATAAAATCATTTTTCAGCTTCATAAATACGCTCCTTAACAGACGTTGTCTTCGTCATCCGGTTCTTCCGTTTGATCTGTGCATTGATCGTTTGTTTGATCGAGCATATGCCGCAGATCCGTCAGCGTGTTCATCATGCGCGCTTCTTTGCAGTGCGCATCCACCCACGGGCACGAAGCAAAGCTCGTACAATCCGGCAAGAACACACATTTGCGGCACATCTCGCGCGTGCGGTCGGTCCTGCAGAACTCGTATCTTGCCTGCGCGTCGGTCGTACCGTTGAAGATGTCGCCGAAGCGGCTCTCCGGCGGGCAGTGTTCGCACAAGTCGGAGGCCAAGCGGT
>JAZNHI010000179.1:0-3823 GCA_045576895.1 Clostridia bacterium
CACGCTCATCGAGCAGGGCTCGATCTCGCTGGACGGCGCGCGCGTCGATGACACCTGGATGAACGTCACCGAAGAACAGCTCAAAGCGGGCGTCAAGATCAGAAAGGGCTCAGTTTCCTCGAGTTCAACTACATGATCATGCAGAGCTATGACTTCTACTATCTCTACATGAACCACGGCTGCAACATGCAGTTCGGCGGCGACGATCAGTGGTCGAACATGCTCGGCGGCACGGAGCTCATTCGCCGCAAGCTCGGCAAGGACGCGTACGCGATGACGATCACGCTTCTCACGGACTCGCAGGGCAAGAAGATGGGCAAGACCGCCGGCAACGCAGTCTGGCTCGATCCGAACAAAACCACGCCGTTTGAGTTCTATCAGTACTGGCGCAACGTAGACGACGCGGACGTCATGAAGTGCATCCGCATGCTGACCTTCATTCCGATCGAAACAATCGACGAGATGGATCGCTGGGACGGAAGCCGCATCAACGAGAAGAAGGAGATCCTTGCGTTCGAGCTCACGAAGCTCGTGCACGGCGAGGAGGAAGCGAACAAGGCGCAGACCGCCGCGCGCGCGCTGTTTTCCGGCGCAGGCGACGACGCGAACATGCCGTCGTTCGCCGTTCCCGCAGATGCGATCGTTGACGGCAGGATCAATATTGTCGACATGCTGCTTCTGGGCGGCATCGACAAGTCCAAGGGCAAGGTTCGCACGCTCATCGAGCAGGGCTCGATCTCGCTGGACGGCGCGCGCGTCGATGACACCTGGATGAACGTCACCGAAGAACAGCTCAAAGCGGGCGTCAAGATCAGAAAGGGCAAGAAAACCTACGTGAAGTTCACGCTGTAAAACTCAAAAAACCGAAACCGGGACAGGCAAAACGCCTGTCCAGATTTTTTGTGTTTTCTGTCAGTGCGGCTTCTCGCCGGTTGCGTACTCGCCGAGACGGTCGGCGCCGTGCTCGGGATACCGGTCGGTATAGGCGACGCCGCGGCTTCGATAGATCGGGGTGCGGCGGCAATACCGGTGCGACCAGATCACGGAGGGCAGACCGACAAGCGGCAGATACAACGGTCCGAGGATCATGGACTGGACGGTGTGTCCGTACTCGTGCACGACGACGTGCTTTTTGTCGTATTCCGACCATGTTTCCGGCATGAAAATGAACGTGCCCAGCGAAAAGCCGGAGCGGTTTTTCGTAAAGCGCAGTTTTCGGTACACGGTGACGAGCGCGCCGTGATAGCGAAAGCGTTCCCCCCGCAGAAACGGCAGCAGCAGCAGACCGACGAGGTTCTGCGGCAGCCCCCATGTCCATTGGAGGAGATAAAACAGCACCGCCCGCAGGGGCTTTGGGATTTTCTGAAACGCTTTCTTCATGCTTCTATTATAGGATCGCGCCGCGCGTCTGTCAATCGCGGCATTGTACAACGGAAACGATCTGTGTTATAATCGATCCGACAACACCCCGGGAGGCGCGCATGGACGAACGAAAAAGGCTTTTTCTGAAACGGGATCCCTATTCCCCGCCGAAGGACGAAACGCTGTTCCTGCGCTCCGTGAAGGCGCTTGCGGCACATCATATCGCAAGCTGTCCGGACTACGCGCGCATTGCGGGCGCCGCCGGGTTTACGCCGGACGCGCTGCACGGCGAGGCGGATCTGTTCCGGATCCCCGTACTGCCGACACTGTATTTCAAGCGGAACCGCCTGTTCTCCGTGCCGGAGCGGAAGCTGCGCGTCACCGCGACCTCGTCGGGCACAAAGGGTGCGCAGAGCCTTGTCGGCTTTGACCGCAAAAGCCTGCTGCTCGGCATCGGCATGATGTTCCGCTTCTTCCGGTATTACGGCGTGCTCTCCCCCGTCCCCGTCAACTACATCGTGCTGGGCTACGAGCCGAGCAGGCATACGCAGATGGGCGCGATCAAAACCGCGTACGGCACGACGAAGTTCGCGCCCGCGCTGCACCGCGAATATGCGCTGAAGGACACCGGAACGGATTATGCGTTGAACCTCGACGGGGTAAAGCGCGCGCTGCTGCGGTATGCGAAAAGCCCGTTCCCGGTGCGGTTTGTGGGCTTTCCGCCGTACATGTTCTTCCTTGCGAAGCTGCTGCAGAACGAGGGGATCCGGCTGAAGCTGAACCGCCGCTCCATGATCCTTCTGGGCGGTGGATGGAAGCAGTTTTCCGGCGAGGAGATCGACCGGAACGCGTTCTTCCGCCTGATCGAAGACACGCTCGGCATCCCGCGCGAGCGCTGTCTGGAGTTTTACAGCGCCGTGGAACACCCCATGGCGTACGTCAAGTGCCGCGAAGGGCATTTTCACATTCCGAGCTACAGCCGCGTGATCGTCCGCGATCCCGCCACACTGCTGCCCGTTCCGGACGGAACCGAGGGGCTTTTGAGCTTTGTGACGCCGCTCGTAACCTCCATGCCGCTTCTGAGCGTCGTGACGGACGACATTGCGGTGCGGCGCGAGGGTCCCTGCCCCTGCGGATGCGGCGCGCCGTATTTCGACCTCATCGGCAGGGCGGGCGTTTCCGGGATCAAGACCTGCGCCGCCGGCGCAAACGAGCTATTGGGGAGGCAGCCATGAACGAAGCATTGAGACGTCTGATCGGCGGACCGGAGAAGCCAGACATCGACGCGCTGAAAAACAGGATTCTTGCGGCAAGAAGCGGACCCGCCCTTTCGCGCGAAGCGGTCATTGCAGCCTGCGCGAAGCTGTCCGACGCGCTGAACGCGCCGGAATACGCCGCTTTGCTCGCCGCCATGGGCATGCCGAAGGAGCGCGCCGAACATGAGCTGCGCCTTGCAAGGACGATGCTCTCGGCGGAATATCTGCGCGCAAGGATCAAAGCCGAGCTCGGCGAAACGGAGGACGTTTCGTTCACGCCCGTCGGCGAAGCCTTCTCCGTGCGGCAGGGCTGGCGGCCGCTCGGCACGCTGCTGCATATCTCCGCGGGGAACGTCGACGCGCTGCCCGCGTTCAGCGTGATCGAGGGACTTCTGACGGGGAACGTGAATCTTCTGAAGCTCCCGCGGGAGGACAACGGGCTTTCCGCCGCGGCGCTGGAGCTCCTGTGCGAAATTGAGCCCTCGATCCGTCCGTTTGTCTGGATCTTTGACGTGCCGTCCGAGGACGTCGAAACGCTGCAAAGTCTTGCCGCGCTTGCGGACGCCGTCGTCGTGTGGGGCGGCGAGGAGGCGATCCGCGCCGTGCGGCGCATGGTTTCGCCCGATACGCGCATCGTCGAATGGGGACAAAAGCTGAGCTTTGCGTACTTCTCCAGCGAGCCCTCGGACGACGCGCTGCGCTCCGCCGCGATCAACATCTGCGCGACGGAACAGCTCTACTGCAGCTCCTGTCAGGGGATCTTTGTCGATACCGACGACTTTGAAACGGTCTGCCGCTTTGCCGAGCGCTTTGCCGCGATCCTCTCGGACGTCTCTGCCGAGACGCCCCGCTTCGGCGGCGAACGCGTGACCGCGCAGAAGACGCTGGAGGTCTATACCGAACAACTTGAAGCGCTGCGCGATCCGAACGCAAAGCGCGTGTTCCGCGCCGATGGCGCAAGCGTGATTGCGTACAGCGACAGCGCGCTTACACCGTCCCGTCAGTTCCGCTGCCCGTGGGTGAAGCCGCTTCCCAAGTCGGAGGCCAAGCGGTCTTAGGAAGACAAGGATTTGGTTCAACTCCTTGGCCCACAGAACGACATGGCTACGATCCGACTTGCCGAGGGCGCAAGCGTGATCGCGTACAGCAACAGCGCGCTTGCTGCGTCCCGTCAGTTCCGCTGCCCGTGGGTGAAGCCGCTTCCC
>JAZNHI010000180.1:0-6699 GCA_045576895.1 Clostridia bacterium
GGAAAAATCGCCGACTAAGCTGCAGCAGATGCAGCCGGAGTTCATCTCCGTGATCTCGATGCCCGCCTCCTGCAAAAATGCGCCGTCGATGCCGATCTCGCCGAATTCGTTCTCGATCAGCACGAGCTTTTCGCCGTTGAAGCCGTCCGCGATCAGCTTTTTGATGAGCGTCGTCTTGCCTGCGCCTAAGAAACCGCTGAAAATATCGATCTTTGTCATACTTCTTCCTTCTTTCCTTGGGGAACCCCCGTCGTTTGTTCGCCTGCTATCCTATCACGTTTTGCGGATTTTGCAAGCGTTATATTGTGGATTTTTTGTGAGAATCGTCTTTCATCCGCAAGCCGAACCGTACGTGCAGCGCATCGACCGGACAGGAGCGCGAACACCTGCCGCAGCGGATGCACTCCGCTGAATTGAACTGTGCTTTCGGGTCGATGCCCATCGGACAGACCGTTTCGCACTTGCCGCAGTCCACGCACTTCTCGGAAGCATAGTCGAGGTGCACGAGCGCGATCCGGTTGAACATGCCGTAGATCGCGCCGAGCGGACACAGATAGCGGCAGAACGGGCGCGAGATGAGCAGCGAAAGCAGCAGAGGCGCCGCGAGCACGCCGACCTTCCACCAGAAGAGGAAGCCGATCTGTCCCGCAAGCTTTGGGCTTGCGGCGGTCAGCGGAATGCCGCCGAGCAGCGTGCCGGACGGACACAGGAGCTTACAGAACCACGGCACGAGTACGCCCTTGAACGCGGAAAGCAGCGGCAGCCCGATCACGAGCACGCCGAGCACGGCGTACTTGAGCCACCGCAAGAACCGTTCATACGGGAATGTCCGGATCTTTTTGAAGAACGGAATGCGGTAAACGAGGTCCTGAATAAGCCCGAACGGACAGAGCCAGCCGCAGATCCAGCGTCCGAGCGTCAGCCCGAACAGGAGCAGAAACCCTAGTACGTAGAACGGAAACGCGGGCTTTTTATAGCCGCCGGAGAGCGACGCCTGCAGCGAGCCGATCGGGCACGCGCCGATCGCCGCGGGGCACGAATAGCAGTTCAGCCCCGGCACGCAGACGGACTTGGTTTTGCCCTTCTCGATCGTACCGAGGAAGAAATGATGCAGCTTCGGATTCTGAAGAAGGAACGCCGCCGCCTGTACAACGAGCCGCTTCCATTCACCCTTTACACGTTTTGCCTTAGCCAATGCCGATACACTCCAGACAGATATGCGACGCCTTTACGAATACGGACGAGACCTGGTTTACATAGATCCCGTACAGCAGAAAAGCCGTGCCCGCGATCGCGAGCACGGAAAGAATGCAAATGCGGACCGAACGCTTCACGGGAGCAGCGCCTCGATGATCGTCTTCCAATCCTCGTAGCTCTGGCTGCCGACGACCGGCTCCAGAATCTCGACGCCCTGGCTGTTGAGGAACAGCGTCGTCGGGATCGCGTCGAACGTATTCACGCGTGCCAGAAGCGCGCCGGTCGGCTCAAATACCGGATAGGTCACGCCGGTGTCCCGGACCGTCTGCTTTGCGCTGTCGAGATCGTTCGAGAACGACAGAACGCCGAGCAGCAGCACGTTCGGGTATTCCTGATGAATGCGTTCCAGCTCCGGCATCTCGCCGACGCACGGACCGCACCATTCCGCCCAGCAGTTCAGAATGATCAGATCGTAATTCGCGAAGATCGAAGAATCGATCGGCTGACCGTCGAGCGTGACCGCTTCGAACGTCAGTCCTTCCGCGGACGGCGCTGCGGGCTCGTCCTCCACGTCCGACGCGTCCGTTTCGACCAACAGCAGATTCTGTACGATCGTTTTCCAATCCTCGTAGCTCTGGCTGCCGACGACCGGCTCCGTGATCTCAACGCCGTTTCTGTCAAGGAACATGGTCGTCGGGATCGCCTCGAACGTGTTCACGCGATCCAAAAGCGCGCCGGTCGGCTCAAATACCGGATAGGTCACGCCGGTGTCCCGCACCGTCTGCTTGGCGCTCTCCGGGTCGTTCGAGAACGACAGAACGCCGAGCAGCAGCACGTTCGGAAACTCCTGATGGATGCGTTCCAGCTCCGGCATCTCGCCGACGCACGGACCGCACCATTCCGCCCAGCAGTTCAGCATCACAAGGTCGTAATTCTGATAGATAGAGGAATCGATCGGCTGACCGTCGAGCGTGACCGATTCGAACGACAGGCTTCCTCCGGCCTGCGGAGCGGGCTCGTCCGCCTTGCCGCCCTGTTCGGGCTGCGCGTTCTGCGGAGGCTGCGTTTCCGATGCGTTCTGCGAGTCCGGTGCGACCGGCACGATCTGCGTTTCCGTCACTTCCGATTCCGCCGGTACGACGTCTTCGGATGCGGACGGCTGCGTTTCCGGCTTTTCTTTGACACAGCCTGCAGCCAGTGCAAGCAGCAGGCAAAGGACCAATGCGATATAGCGTTTCATCATAGTATTCTCCTGTTCTGTTATATTCCAGCCGTGTTTCACGGTCGATGGTTGATCCGTGCTTCAGTTCCGAAGCCCGGCAAGGACCTTTTCATTATACGCCTTCGTCTTTTTGACCGCGCGGATGCCGAAGATCAGCAGCAGGATCCCGGCAAGCAGATGCACGCCGCCTCCCACGAACAGGACCAGAATCGTTTCCAGATCCAGATCGCAGTAGCCCAGCAGACTCATGCTGAGGGTCACCACCAGCAGTCCGAGGATCAGGCTGAACAGACCGACCGCCATACAGGATATGCCGATCGCGATCATCGCGACGCCGCCCGCCTTGGACTTCGTCTGCATACGCGGCTGCGCCTCCGCAGGCGTATACGCAGGCGCCTGTTCCCAGACCGGCTGCGGCTGTTCCCAGTCCGACTGCGGCGCGTACACCGGCTGCGGCTGCTGCCAGTCCGATTGCGGTGCGTACACCGGCTGCGGCTGTTCCCAATCTGATTGCGGCGCATACCGTTCCGGTCTCGGTCTGTCCGTGTGATGCGCGGGCTGCCATTGCGGCGGCGGCTGTCCTCCGTTGGTACGCTGAGCCGTCTGCCACAGGGACGACCGTTCCGTCGTTCGCCGTTCGGGCTCCCGATCGACCGCGTTTACGCGCATTCCGCACTTACTGCAGAACAGCTCGTCCCCGTTCATCTCCGCTCCGCAGCGTTTGCAATACAGCATCTCCGTTTTCCCCCTCTGTATTTCCGGACCGATCAGCGGTCGTTCCGGATGCTTCTGTTATATCGGTTGACGTTCATGATCTTGCGGATACCGAAGGCAAGCAGCAGCGCGCCGCCGGCAAGACAGGTCAGAACGAGACTCGTGATCCCCGCCACTGTTGCCTCGTCGCCCGCAAGCATACCGATCATGCCGCAGATAAAGCTGAAGATCAGAATCGAACCGAAAACGATCATGGTGACCCCGCCGCCCTTGCCCAGCGGTTTCTGCGGCACATAGAACGTCTGCTGCGGCGCGGCGCTGCCGTTCGGCTGCCCCTGCGTCCGATCCAGGTACTGTGCCCAGACCGGCTGCGCCGGCGTTTCGACGGCGTTCGGTTCCTGTGCAAAGCGCGCAGGCTCCGCTCCCGCGACGGGTCCTTTTTCAGGTATCGTTCTTTCAACCGGCGCTCCGCAGCTGCCGCAGAACAGATCTCCATCCCTTAACTGCGCACCGCAATTTCCGCAAAAAGCCATTTCCAATTCCTCCGTATTTGATACTGTTTCTATTATTATATAGAGCCGCTCCCGCAAAGTCAACGCAAAACTTTTTTCAAATTCCTCTTGACAACCGTGTATAAAGCGTTATAATTGTGTATGCACAGTAAGCACAATTAAGGAGGGCATATGAAGATACTGGAGATTCAAAACCTTCGGAAGCAATATCCGGGCTTCCTTTTGGACAGCGTCAGCTTTGACGTTGAGGAAGGCAGCATCATGGGCTTTATCGGCCGCAACGGCGCGGGCAAGACCACGACGATCAAGAGCGTGCTGAATCTCGTCCACGCGGACGGCGGCACGGTGCTGTTCGAAGGACAGGACCTTTGGGCGAACGAGACCGCCTGCAAGAAGAAGATCGGTCTGGTGCTCGGCGAATTCAACTATTACAAGCGCAAGAAGCTTAAAGCGATCGCCGCGGTGACGAAGCAATTCTATGAGGACTGGGACGAGGAAACGTATCAGACGCTCATAAAGCGCTTCTCCCTCGATCCCGAGAAGAAGGTTTCCGAGCTTTCGCAGGGCATGCGCGTGAAGTTTGCTCTGGCGCTGGCGCTGTCGCACAAGGCGAAGCTGCTGATCCTCGACGAACCCACAAGCGGGCTCGACCCCGTCTCCCGCGATGAGCTTCTGGACATCTTCCGCGACATCATCGAGGACGGCGAGCACAGCATCCTGTTCTCGACACACATCATCTCGGACCTCGAGAAGTGCGCGGACTACATCACCTACATCAAGGGCGGTAAAATCGTCGTTTCGACCGACGCGGACAGCTTCAAGGATGCCTACCGGCTCGTCTCCGGCGAGGCGAACCAGCTGGAACAGTACCGCCATGAGATGATCGGGTACCGCGCGCACGCATTCGGCTTTACGGGGCTGATGACGCGCGGGAACGCCGAACGCGCCGAGGGCTTAAAGATCGCCCCGGCGGATATGGAATCCATTATGATCTACACGGAAAAGGAGGACGGCCATGAAAGCGCTGCTGAATAAGGAGCTCAAGCTCTGTCTGCACCCGACGGTGTTCATCTATCTCGGGCTCATTCTGATGCTGCTGATCCCGAACTATCCGTACCTCGTTTCCTGCTTCTTCGTCTGCAACGCGATCTTCTTCATCTTCCAGACCGCGCGTGAAAACGGCGACGCGATGTACACCGCGATGCTGCCGGTGAGTAAAGCGCAGGCGGTCCGGGCGCGCGTTCTTTTCATCGTGATCATTCAGGTGATCGATCTTCTTCTGATGGCGGGCATGTGCGCGTTCGCGCTCGTTTCGATGCCGGAACACAACGCCGGCGGCACGGACCACGGACTTTCGCTTCTTGCCTTCGCGCTCGTGCTGTTTGCGATCTTCAACCTGATCTTCCTGCCGAGCTTCTATAAGACCGGCTACAAGGCGGGTTCGGCGTTCCTGAAGGGTGCGATCGGCGTGTGGATCTGGCTGATGCTGATCGAAGGTCTGATGATCGCTTCCGGCACGATGGCGGGAAACGATTCGGCGCCCGCGTTCTTCCGCTTCATCAGCGAGAACATCGACTGCTTCCCCGCCACCGCAAAGGCATGGACTGTGCAGGGCATCCTGTTCGGCGCGGGACTGCTGATCTACGCGGCATGCACGCTGCTTGCGGCGCGCCTCTCCGTGAAGCACTACAATCAGGTCGACGTACAATGAGGCTTTCCGTCAACCCGAACGACAAGACGCCGATCTACCGGCAGCTATACGATCAGATCGCAAGCGACGTGCTCTCGGGGACGCTTGCCCCCGGGACGCCGCTGCCGCCGATCCGCACGGTCAGCAAGGAACTCAGCGTTTCCATGATCACCGTGCGCAGCGCGTGGGAGATGCTCGAACGCGACGGGTACCTTCTGACGCGTGCAGGCAGCGGATGCTTCGTCGCGCCGATCAACGAGGCGCACCGTCAGAACAAGGTGGACGCGCGGCTTGCTGCTGCGATCGACGCACTCGTCGACGACGCAAAGGCGCTCGGCGTGGAAAAGGAAATGCTGCTCTCGATGATCGAATCGCGCTTCCGCTGATCCCAAAAACGATAAAGGAGACCGCGTTTTATGCGGTCTCCTGTTTTTTGCCTTTATCTGACGATCGAATGCTCCTCCGCGCCGACCAGTCCGGTCGCGCGCATCAGGCGGTCGAGCGCGCGGTTCTGATCCGCCGCGGCGTATGCGGTCTGCATGCGTTCCGGCATCGCCTCGGTCGGAATCCAGTAGGTCTGCCAGAACCGGTTCCGGTTGCTCAGGCGCCCGGTGTTGTTGTAGAGCCCGTCCATGTTGAAAAACTCCCTGCCGCGCATCGTGCGGAACGTCAGGATCAAAAACGTCAGATGCGGCGCGCACATCTCGTACAGCAGGTACGAATCCGCCTTCCCGTCGCCGTCGGTGTCGAGCCGGTCCACGACCAGCTCATAATGCGCGTTGACCTGCACAAAGTCTCCGCTCCGCGCTCTGTCGTACTTGATCTTGTTGTCGTTGCTCCGGTTGATCGCGCCGAGCTGACCGATCTTCCAGCCGGTGGACTCGTTGTTGGTATTCAGTCCCGCCTGCTTCATCGCCCACGTGATCGAGCCGACGCACTGCATGCCGGAATAGTAATACTTGCCGTTGCCGTCCTTGGTCGGATGGTCGAGCTTCGAGCCCCACGCGGGGTTCAGCCCCCATTCGTGCTCGTCCTGATACTTGCCGCCGCCCTGATACGGGATCGAGTACCCGAGCTCCGCCATGTGCGAAACCGCCGAGACCGCCGAGGTCACGCCGCCTTCACGCGTATAGAAGCCCGCTTCGGCAATGTCCCTTGTGATCGCATCCTCCAGCGCTTCCACCGAGCTGCCCGCCGCCTCGACCGTTTCCTTCAGCGGCGTTTTAAGCCACGTCAGTCCCTCGGACCGGATGTTGTACGTGTACCCGGAATCGACCCGGATCGGGTACGGCGCGCTGACGTTTCCCTGTTCATCGCGCACGAAGATATTGTACGCGCCGTCGTACTTGAACACGCGGAACACC
>JAZNHI010000181.1:0-8342 GCA_045576895.1 Clostridia bacterium
CTTGTCCACCCTCGATCATCGCGAATTGTCCACAAAAGATGATCGTGGAAAAGGGAAAAGAAAACTGCTTTGATGCGGTGAAAAACAGCGACGCAGAACAGCGGTACAAGACGCCATGTTTCGCCGTGTCAGCCAAGGGAATGAAGACGCATCTATCTTCCATCTCCCTCTCTGATTCCTTTCCGCATGATATGGCAAAAAGTCCGGTAACTTCGGGCATTTTTTGTGTTTTGGAGATCAGAAAAGAGGATGGATCTCCATGCGAAAAAAGCCGCATGAAATAAGAAGAAAACACGGAAAAGAGATCGGAAAACACAAACCGATCGGTACCGCAAAAGGACGATACGGCATGGGATGTGACGCAGGAAAAGTGATCAAAATCCACGATCAAGATCATTGGACAAAACAGGATCATGGACTGTGGACTTTGACATTTGCATCATCGTCCGCATCCTTTTTTGTAAAAAGACGGTTCCGGCGGTGGGATCATATACGCGCTTGCGGGGCGGCGCGGACGGGATAAAAGGCGCGGATTTGCCGCAGGGAACGGACAAGCGCCCGCGTTCCGGTTCGCATACATGCACGGCGGCACGGAACGGCGCAGGTCCGCCGAAAACAGGAAAAAACTGTTACAAAGATTCCGCAAGAACTTTACTTTGCTTTTTGCGGGAGTCGTGGTATACTGTCTAAAACACCTGCTGCGCAAAAACCGCGCGGCGGGGGAGAACAGAAAGCAGGGAAAGGCGGCAAAGAGCCGCGTCGGCACGTATCGGCGGCGGGCGCTTTGCAGAGGGGATATGGGTATGAAGCGCGTCAGGACGGAAGAGGAGCAGCCGCCGCGGGAATATTCGTTCTCGTACCGCATTGCGACGGTCTTGTTCCCGCTTGCGGCGCTGCTGCTTGCGGCGGTCTTTGTCCTGTGCGGCATTGCATACGGCAGAGTGCGTCCGTACGTCACGATCGAGCTCGGCGAGCAGTCGCCGCGGGCTTCGACGTTTGCCGCGGGCGACGCGAACGCCGCTTATCGGACGCAGCCGGAAGCATACTATAAAACGCCGGGCAGCTATCGCCTGTGGATGCAAACCGGCGCGATGACGGTGCCGGTGCTGCTGCGCGTGGTCGACACGAACGCGCCGACTGCGGAAGCGCAGGAGCTGACGATCCCGCTCGGAACGACGGTCACGCCGGAAAAGCTCGTCAGAAAGATCCGCGACGAAAGCATCGTCAAGGTCACGTTTGCGGAGCCGGTCGGGTTTGACCGGATCGGCGATTTCAATGTGGAGATCGTTCTGGAGGATCTTTCCGGCAACCGGAGCACGGTCGGGTCCGTGCTGCATATCCGCGCGGTCAGGGACGAGCTTCTGCTCGAGGCGGGTTCGCCGGCGCCCGGTGCGGACGCGTTTCTGCTCGAGGGGGTCACGGCGGTGCCGCAGTCCCTGCCGACGGCGGACATGATGCATCACGTCGGCGTATACCCCATGCAGTTTTTGATCCAAAACGGGCAGACGGCGGAATCGCAGCTCATCGTTGCGGACACCGAGCCGCCGACGGGGGAGCGCACGTCGCTCTGGCTGCGCCCGGACGATCCGCTCACGCCGGACATGCTCGTGCTGAACCCGCAGGACGAAACGGATATCACGTTTTCCTATGAGATCGGGCCGGACGATTCGCACATGCAGGTGCAGAGGATCACGGTCCGCATGACCGACGAGGGCGGGAACACGACGGACGTGGAGAGCGAGCTCGTCGTGTCGCGCATCGAACCGATTGCGGTCGAGGCGTCGGACACGCCTTTGACTGCGGAGATGCTTTCCCACGGCGAGGAGGTCGTTCTGGAGGAGCCGTTCGTCGCAAATGAGGTCGGTATCTATTCGGTGCCGCTGCAGGTGGACGGCGCGGAAGATTTCGTGCTGATCACGGTCAGGGACACGACGCCGCCGACGGTGGAAAAGGACGCGGACGTGACGCTGTATACGATGCATCCCGTCGAAGCGGACGCGGTCTTTTCCGCGCAGGATTATTCGCCGGTGACGCTGACGTGGGTCACGGAGCCGGATTGGACAAAGCCCGGCGAGCAGCAGGTCCGTGTGCGCGCGGAGGACGCTTCGGGCAACGCGGTCGAGATCGACGACACGGTCGTGCTCGCGGAAGATACCAAGCCGCCGGAGCTGTACGGCGTGATGAACCGCACCGCGTATGTGGGCGAGCCGATCGCGTACCTTGCCGAGGTCTATGCCGAGGACGCCGTGGACGGGCTCGTTCAGGTCACCGTGGACTCCGAGGTCAAAATGGAGCGGGCGGGGACGTATAAGGTCACCTTCACGGCGGTGGACATCTCCGGCAACCGCGCGACCGCGACCTGCAAGTATAAGCTCGTCAAGCCGTCCGTGTCCGAGGAGGAGGTCAGGGAGCTTGCGCAGAACGTGCTCAGAGAGATCATCACAAAAGACATGGTCACCGCGGAAAAGCTGAAGGCGGTGTTCGATTACACGCGCGGACACGTCCGCTACGTCGGAAACTCGGACAAGTCGGACTGGCGCAAGGAAGCCGTGCGCGGGTTCAAGACGGGCAAGGGCGACTGCTTCACGTTTTACTCCGTCACGCGCGCGCTGCTGGACGAGCTCGGCGTCGAGTACATGAGCGTACAGCGGCAGGGCGGCAGAACGCGGCACTACTGGACGATCGTGAATATCGGAACGGGCTGGTACCATTTCGATACGACCTTCACTTCAAGCCACCGGGCGAAATGCTTCATGTGGACGAACGAGCAGTGCAAGGTCAAGCCGTATTTCTGGCGCTACGACCACTCGAAATATCCGGATATCGCGACGACAAAATTCGATTACGACGAGGTCGTCCGGCTGGAAAAGGAAGGCAAGCTGCCGTAAGAACAAACAGAATCGGCGCACACCCATTCGGGCGTGCGCCGTTTGTCGTCTCTGCGGAACGGGGGATCCTCTGCGTTACCGCACCCTGCAGGATTTGACGTTCGACCACTCGCCGAAGTACGTCATGCCGTTGAACTCGTGATAGGAGCGGATCGTGACGTAGTACGTCGTGCCTCTCGTCAGACCGGTGATGATCTTTTCCGCCGTGCTCCAGTCCGTGATCTTGATCGCTTTCACGTTCTTCGTAAAGTTCGCGTCCGTCGCGTACTTGATCTGATAGCCGGTGAAGTTTCTGGACGGCGTCCACTTGACCGTCATCTGTCTGCTGCCCGCCGTGACGCTGTTCAGCACACGCGTGGTGATGCGCACGGTCGTCTTCAGCGGACCGACCTCGCCGAGGTTGAAGTTGTCGCCGACGTTGCCGCCGATCGTGGCGCCGGTCACGGGATCGACCCTGCGCGCAAAGTACGCCTTGACGCCGTACTGGTAGCGCGTACCGGCGTAGACCTTATGGCTGTCGTCCGCGCCGTCGATATAAGTCGTTCCCGTCGTGTTGTTCCAGCGTTCGAACGTTGTCCAGCCGTCGGTCGTGCTGCTCCACGCCCTGCGATAGATGACGTAGCCTGCCGCGCCTTCGACCGGGCTCCAGGTCAGCTTGATGCCGTTGCTGACGTTCTCGACCGTGGTGGTCGTCGTCGGCGGCAGATAGATCTTGAAGAATCCGCGGCAGGTCCCCTCATAATCGCCCTTGAACGTCACGATCACATAGCCCGTGCCCGCGTCTGTGTTCTCTCTGTATTCGTAATCATAGTTTGCCGGATCGACGACGGAGCCGTCCGCGCTGTTCTTTACCGTGAACCGCGGCGTCTGCGCGCTGCCGTTACAGATCACATACGGCGTTGTGCCTTTGAACTTGACGTCCTCCGGGTTCCATTCGACCGTGCCTTCGATGGCTTCGATTAGGTAATGCCATTCCGCATTCAAGAGGTCATCGTTGCCGTAGCTGATTACTAGCCTATTCTCTCGATCTGTAATTGTTCCAATATAGTAAACATCCGCAATCCCCGTGCAGTTGTAAAAGGCATAAGGATCAATGCTTTCTACCCTATTCGGGATCGTAATTGCCGTCAATGCCGTACAGCCGTAAAATGTATTTCGGCGGATTCTTGTCACACTGCCCGGGATTGAAATATCCGTCAATCCCGTGCAGGATTCAAACGCGTTTTCATAGATGTTTATCACTCCATTGCCAATCATGACCGATTCGAGTCCCGTGCAGTAGGAAAACGCACCTTGCCCAATGCTCCTTACATTGCCCGGGATCGTTATATCTATCAATCCTGTGCAGCCAGAGAAGGCGCTGCTGCCGAGGATTGCCACACTGTCCGGGATTGTGATCGAGATCAATCCCGTGCAATCGCAAAACGCGCTATTACCGATGCTTGTCATCCTGTCAGGAAAATCTAACGCAGTGATTATAGATCGAACGAAATACCACGGCGAATGATCCCAGTCAAAGTCATACATGTCTCCTCTGCCCGTAATCGTAAGCGTGCCGGTATCCTCATCAAACGACCAGTAAAGATTGTCGCCGCACCGACCGGAGGCTTGTCTGCAATGCCATATCGCATTCATGAGCGTTTCATTTCCTTTTTCAACTGAAATGCTCTCTCTTTGCTCTGCGGTGCCTTCGTAGTAAACGTCGGAAAGTGCGTTGCAGTCAAGAAACGCTTTCCTTTTTATTGTTGTTACGCTTTCCGGAATCGTAATTGATATCAGCTTCGGACAACCCTCGAATGATTCTATTCCTATGGCCTCTACGCCGTCAGCTAGCGTAACGATTTCCAGTCCGGTATTAAAAAATGCTAATGAGCTAATCAATTTCACGTTACCGGGAACGAAAATCTCCGTAAGGCTTTCGCAATCTGCAAATACACCTACGTCTATATAGGTAATACCTGTTGGAATGGTTATGTTCTGAATGCCGGAACATCCGTAAAACGCTTCATACCCGAGCTTTGTAACGCTGTCCGGAATGGAAACCGCCGTAAGCGATGTACAGCCTTTGAACGCGCTGTCCCCAATGCTCTCGAGCCCCGCGGGGAATTCGATTTTCATAAGACTTGTACATTGATAAAATGCAAAACCGTTGATGTCTGTCAATCCGGCGGGCAAATCGATCATCGAAAGACGAGTACAGCCGTAAAACGCATTATATCCAATGCTTGTCAATTCTTCTGGCAGAACGATCGTGCTGATATTTGCCCTATAGCTGTACCAAGGTACATCTGAGTACCAATAATCGTTTTTCATTGCCCCGCTGCCGGTGATGGTCAGCGTGCTGGTACTTTCGTCGAACTCCCAGTAGAGATCGTCTCCGCACTGACCGGATGTTTCGTCCTCCGCGACTGCGGCATGCAGCGTGACAGGCAGCAATACCACAGCCGTCAACACGAGCATGACGCAAAGGATCACGATCCAATACCGTTTTTTCATATTTTGCCTCCCCCAAACACGCAAAACAAAATGTTTATAATTCTATAAATTACAGTATAGCAGAAGCAAAACCGGGTTTCAACACCGGATCATGGATTCCCGCCTGTTTTTGCGCCGAACGGGATGATTTCTGCCGCAGCAGTTGAAACCGCGCGCGTTTCATGCTATAATCACTTGTAATCTGTTCTTTTGAACTGCAAGGAGGAACCCATGGATCTGAAAGCTTTGGTACGCAACATCCCCGATTTCCCGAAACCGGGCATTCTGTTTCGCGACATCACGCCGCTGATCGGCGACGCGGACGGTTTTGAAGCGCTCGTCAACGAAATGGCGCAGCCGCTGTTTGAACAGGACGTCGACCTGATCGTCGGACCCGAGGCGCGCGGGTTCATCTTCGGCTCCGCGCTTGCGAGCACGCTGCACGCGGGGTTCGTTCCGGCAAGAAAGCCGGGCAAGCTCCCGTTTGAAACGATCGGCTATGAATACGGTCTCGAATACGGCACGGACGAGCTGCAGATCCATGTGGACGCGATCAAGCCCGGGCAGCGCGTTGCGATCGTCGACGACCTGCTGGCGACCGGCGGCACGGCGCTTGCGTGCGCAAAGCTTGTCGAAAAGGCGGGCGGCGTCGTGGTCGGCTGCGTGTTTGCGATCGAGCTTACCGATCTTCCGGGGCGCGAGACGCTTGCGGGGTATCCGGTCGAAACGATCCTCAAGTATTAAGGAATGCGAATACCCGCGCCCCGAGCAGATCGGGGCGCTTGTCTTGAACGGAGGAACGGCATGGAACAGCGGACGGGGCGGTCAAGGCGCGGCGAGGTGCTCGGCGCGGCGTTTCTGATGGCGGCGTCCGCGGTCGGACCGGGCTTCCTCATCCAGACGTCGCGGTTTTCCGCCGAGGGCGGGATGCCGTTCTTTTATGTGATCCTGTTCGTAACGCTCGCGGATATCGTGACGAAGGCGAATATCTGGTCGGTCGTCGGCGCGTCGGGGCTCTCCGGCGCAGGGATCGCCGACCGCGTGCAAAAAGGGCTCGGCGCCGTGCTGACGGGCATGATCGCGATCGGCGGTCTGGCGTTCAACGTGGGCAACATCGGCGGCGTCGCGCTGGGACTGTCCGCGGCGACGGGGCTGCCGGAATGGGTCGGCGCGCTTGTCGGCGGGCTGGCTGCCGCGGGGATCTTCTGCTTTCACAACGCAAAGCGCATCGTCGACCGGCTCGCGGTCGTCCTGAGCGCGATCATCGTTGCGGCGGTGCTGGCGGTCTGCGTCCGGACACAGCCGCCGGTGCTCGAGACCGCAGCATGCCTTCCGCAGCTTCGGACGCTTCCCGGCATGTTTTTTCCGCTGATCACGCTGCTCGGCGGCGCGTGCGGCGGCTATATTCCGTTTTCCGGCGCGCACCGGCTGCTGGAGACGGGAGAGCGGACGCCCGCTGCTTTCCGGCGCGCGGCGGTGCTCGGCGCGTCCGTATCGGGGCTCGTTCGGCTGCTGCTCTTTTTCTGCGTGTTCGGTGCGTGCTGCACGGGGCGCACCTTCCTTTCCGAACGCGCGGCGGCGATCGCCGGTGCCGACAACCCGGCGGCGCAGACCTTTTATCTCGCCGCAGGGGAATGGGGGAAGCGCCTGTTCGGCGTGCTGCTCCTGTGCGCGGGACTTGCCTGCACGGTCGGCGCGGCGTACACATCCGTGACGTTTCTCCGGACGCTGCATCCGTTCCTTGCGCGGCATGAGCGCGCGTGCATCCTCGGCATGATCGGCGTCTCCGCTTTGATCCTGCTGATCTTCGGCAGAGCCTCGACGTTCGCGGTCCTTGCAGGCACGGTCAACGGCTTCGTGCTGCCGCTGTCATTGACTTGTATTCTGCTTGCGTCCGGCATTCGGTCGATCGTCGGGGAGTACCGACACCCGCTGCCGCTCACGATCGCGGGCTGGATCGTCGCGGCGTTGTCCGCCGTGCTTGCCGTGCGTTCGCTGATCGCGCTGTTTGCTTGAAAAAACCCTTGCGTTTTCGCTGTGATTGTGCTATAAATAATAAGCACCTTGCCGGTGTGATGGAATTGGCAGACGTGACGGACTCAAAATTACCTTCGCCGTCTGTCGTACCGGAGCCCGGAAACGCCCTAAAACAGGGCACTTTGAAAATTGAAAATTCGCGATTTTGGACTTTTGGCCTCCACTTTGGCCTCCGATTTCCGCGTTGTCCGTTTTAACGGACAGGAAATAAAGTCTCATGCCGGTGTGATGGAATTGGCAGACGTGACGGACTCAAAATCCGTTGGGCTAATCACCCGTGTGGGTTCGAGTCCCACCACCGGCACCACGTCGAGTGGTGATAACGGATTTGAGTTATCACCACTCGATTTCTTTTTGTCTGTTACGCAGACGCTGTTCTGGGCAGGTAACGGACCGCTACGCCTTTACGCGTGTTCTCCGTCACGTCTTGTTTCGGATCACTTGGCAGATCCAGATACCCCACAAACCGATAACAGTATATGAATGGCTCAGTCTCGGAATGGGTATGCGGCTGCCTTTATGCAATTCGTCAGATCCGTTATCCCCGCTCGATTTTTTGCTGCATCACGTTCCGAAAAGGCATGTTGCGACGATTCGGAGGGGAGTTCGTGACACGGGCGGAGGTCCGGAAAGGTATATTTTGCAAAAACTGTTGAAAAAGGAAACAAAGTGTATTATGCTTCATATGAGGCGCAGGAGCTGCGCCGCAAATTCTGTTCGGAAAGAAATCGGTAGGAGCATGAAGGGATTGTCGTTTTTGCATCATCGGGCGCAGACGTCGCGTCTTCTCACGGAGGGAAAGCCGTGGAAGGCGCTGGTTTCCTTTGCCGGACCGATCTTTCTGAGTCAGCTCTTTCAGCAGCTTTACAACACGGCGGACTCGTGGATCGTCGGGAACTTCCTCGGCGGCGACGCGCTGGCGGCGGTCAACTCGTCCGGCAG
>JAZNHI010000182.1:0-23838 GCA_045576895.1 Clostridia bacterium
GTTCGACGCCACGAACTGTTTCTGTTCCTCGCTCACCTCGAGATCGTACAGAGCGAGAAAGTTATCTGCATTGATCTTTTCGAGATGCAGGTTTTTATTCTTTAATTCATATCCCTTCATGTTCATTCTCTTTTATCCACGTAAATATTCATATAAAAAGCGGACCGGGCAAAGCGCTGCCGGTCCGCGGTCGATTTGTATGAAAAAGCAGAATGCTCCTGCACACAATCAGACGACGGCGTATTCCGCTTCCGCAATTCGGAAGCAAAACACCCTTCGGGTTCGGCGATGCTCTTTGTCGCAAAATGTTCTGTGTGCAGCTTTTTCGGGTAAGGAAACGATACGCGTCGATCACAAGAAGCGCCCTGCGGACGATTCGCTTTCACGGCTTCGGTTCCTTTGTCTGAAATTCCGGCTGCACGCCGTCAATGCCGTTCGGCTTGACGTACAGATCACTATGCGGTAAAAATCATCGGTCGATTTCCTTTCTGATTATCCGCGCTCCCTTCGGGATCGCGGCGCAGGCTCATTCGGCCCTGCATCGTATTATAACCGATGCTGCGCAGTTTTGCAATACGAAAAAGTCCCCGAAAAGGGACTTTTTGGTTGATGGATTCTTCAGTTCCCGCGGAAATACCGGACTGCCGATTCAAACAGATGGCTGTCACTGCTGCCTGGGACGTTTTTGTACAGATCCGTGCCGATGCGTTCGGAGTTCCCATCTTGCCGAGAACCCTGCCGTCCGGCGAGGTGATGCCTTCGACGGCAAGGACGGAGCCGTTCGGATCGAATCGCAGATCGGAGGTCGGAATGCGGGAAAACATCTTGCTTTTTCCGATCGAATAGGCTATGATCGACTGGACAGATGTTTTGCACGTACCGCGCGCAGCATGATTTCGATCTAAGGAGAAACAACCATGGTGCTTTCCGATCTGACGTTACGTTCCTTCTTTGAACTTCTCGGTTCCGATGCGGCAGCTCCCGGCGGCGGCTCCGCTGCTGCCATGACGGGCTCTCTGGGCTCTGCGCTTGCCGAAATGGTGGGCAACCTGTCCGTCGATCGCCCGCAGTATGCCACGTTCTCGGAGGAGATCCGTATCTGCAAGGAACGATGCTCCGCGCTGCGCGCAGCGTTTCTCGATGCCATGGAGCGCGACGCCGACGCGTTCCACCGGTTCACGGCGGCGTTGAATCTGCCCAAAGAGACTGCGGACGAGAAAGCCGCGCGCACCGCCGCGATCCAGAACGCGCTGATCCTTTGCATCGAATCGCCGCTGCACACCATGGAGCTTTCTCTCGACGCGGCAAAGACGATCGAGCGTATGCCGGGAAAGACCAACGCCAACGCCGTCAGCGACCTCGGCGTCGCCGTGATGATGCTGGAATCGACCGTCCGCAGCGCCTGGCTGAACGTGCTGATCAACCTCGGCTATCTCAAGGACGGCGACAGAGCCGCAGTCTACCGTTACAGAGGCGAACAGCTGCTCAACGATACGCTTGCCTGCACCGGCGCGGTTTACGAACAGGTGCTCGGCATGCTTTGATCCGCGCCCGCACGCTCGTCCTCCGCGAGATTAAGGATTGAAACGGCAAGGCTGATTGAAAAACAGACAATGGAAACGCATATCTTCATAGACGAAACGCCTCCGAACCGTATCGGCTCGGAGGCGCTTTCATTGATTTCATTCTGCTGCAGCAACAGTCCGGTTATCGCTTCGGCTCGGAACGCAGGGAACCGCTCTGCATTCAGGAGTCTCTTGTGCAGCGCACGGTCACGCGGGCTTTGCCGCCGATCGTGCAGGTGAACAGCGTCAGATCGTATCCGGAGCTGATCATTTCTTCGACGTCGAATCTGCCGAGTTCCTCCCTAAACTCCACGTGATACGTATAAACCTCGCCGTTCATATCGACCAGAATGATCTGATCGCCGTACTGCAATTCCTTCAATCTCCCGAAATGGGACGAGTAATTATGTGCGCAGATAATGAGATCGTTCGTGTAAACGGATCCGACATAACGGCAGGGTGATTTCTTTGCGCCTTCCTTGTCCCATTCGCTGCGCACACAGAATTCAAGATCGAGCGCGGGGATGCTGATGATCGCGACATACTCCGCACCGTCCATGATTACGACCGGCATGCTGTCGGGTACGGGAGTCGGTTCCGGAGTGGGCTCCGGCGTCGGCTCCTCGGTGGGCTCCGGCGACGGTTCATCCGGTTCCGGCGTCGGCTCGGCGGGCGTTTCCGTTTCCGCTGGCACGATCAGGATCGGCTCGCTCGTCGGTTCCTGCCATTCGACCTCTTCCGTTTGAATGCTGTGCGTTTTGCCGTTTGTTTTTCCGTGCGAAAGGACGATCGCCTCCAGCATCTCCGTTTCCGATTTCAGATCGTTCGCGGCGCGCGTGTCGTCGTACATATTATAGAAAGCAAAGAGTCCTGCCGCAATGATGCAGCAGAGCCCTATGACGCCGCATATGACGCTGACTTTTTTCCATGTGGATTTCATTTCTCTTCCTTTTCCTTTCGGAACGCGATGATGCCGGTTACAATGCTCAAAAGGAAGAAGAATACGCCGAGACCGGAAAACCAGAAGGTCGGTCTCCATTCGACGCCAGTTCCGGGAAGCGGCGTCGGGGACAGCGAGGGCGTAGGTTCGGGCGTAGGCGTATCGGGTTCCGTCGGCGTCGGTGTCGGCGTCGGAGTCGGCGTGGGCGTCGGCGGCGGAGTCGGCGTGGGCGTCGGTTCTTCAACGCCGGTCTTCGGCTGTGCGATCACATTGTAAACCCAGCTTGCCGATTCCTTGTCCCACGACGGCAGAAGGATGATGAACGGAAGCGTCGTGTAGGTCTTCCCGTCCTTTTGCACAACGGTTCCGGAAACGAAGTACAGCCCCTCGCTGAGCTCGCCCGACGTCGGGAAGAACGCTTTGCCGTTCGAATCGGTGACGCTTGCATCCTGACAGGCAATGCCTTCCGCGTCGATAAACGCGGCGACTTCCTCCGCAAGCTCGTCCCAATCGGTCACGTTGCCGAGCGTGATCGTAAACTGCGACGCATACGGCTCGTCAAGCGTGACGTCGCCCTCTTCATTCAGATGGCTGCCGATGCGGTACAGCCTGAATTCCGCGCCGGAAAGCGCGACGCCGTCCGCCGTAAGCTCCAGGGTCAGCGTGACCGGCGATTCGGCTTTCCCTTTATTCGGGAACAGGAAACAAACGATACAGAGTACCGTTGACAGATAAAAGCAGATTTTACGAAATGCTTTCACAGCGCGCTTCCTTTCCGGAACAAATAAAACTTATTTCTTAGTCGGTCTCCGACGCCCTGTTGTTTGCGATCATCTTTTTGATGATGAGCAGTGCGAGGATCACGAGAACGATAATGACCGCAACGCCGCAGGCGATGATGAACGGCGTCCGGAGGTCCTTTTCCTGATTCTCCTGGAAAACGTGGACCTCTTCCTCGATGACCTCTGTCGTCGGAATGCGGTGTCCGCGCACCAGAAGACGGTGCGAATTTACGCCGTACGGCGTGCACGTGACCAGCGTGCAGTAATCCCTGTCCGGGATGATTTTCGAAGAATCCACTTCCCACGGAAGAACGACCAGCACCTGATCGACCTCGTATGTCAGGATCTCTCCGAGCGTGGTCAGCATGAAGATATCGCCTTCGGTCAGTGTTTCCAGGTTCGTAAACAGCTTTGCGCTCGGCAGCCCCGTATGCCCGGAAATTACGCAGTGTGTGTTGCTGCCGCCGACGGGCAGCGAACTGGTGTCGACGTGCCCCGCATTGCTCTGCAGCGTGCCTTCGTCGGTCCCGTGATACAGCGGAAGATGACACTTGATCTTCGGAATGTCGATGTACGCCATCATGCCGTTTTTCGTGACGTTCAGGACCGAATCATATTCGATGCGTTCCTCGGGTTTCGGCTCGATGCCTTTCGTCATGCCGTAGAGCTGTTCGTTGTACCGGACCGCACGGTCCCACATCTCGTTGAATTCATCGTCGTTGAACGCATTGATCGTCTCCGCATAGTCCACGATCGCTCCCGATCGGTGGATACGGTTATAGTAATCGCTCAGCGTCGGGTACAGGATGAGCCCGAGACCCGCCACCAAAATGATGACGACTGCGACGATGACCAGAGCTTTTTTCATTGCAACGACAGTTCTTTCCGTTTCGATGTCTTTCCGTCGGAGGGAGGAAGGGGGAGCTTCCTCCCTCCGATGGGTGTTCCGTTAGTTGTTTGCTTTGGAGTTCTTCTTGCTGCGGGATGCGAGCAGGATCACAACGATCGCCGCGAGAACGAGCAGACCGCCGCCGACGTAGAAGATCGTGGTACCGATGCCGCCGGTGCTGGGAAGCAGCGTGCCGGGCGTGTTCGCAACGCGAACGAACTCGGACAGCGCAAGCGCGATCTGAGAGGGATTCAGACCGACCGCCGTGGAATCGGAGCCGTCAACGACCACTTCGATTTCGTCGGTGAGCAGCGTGTAGCCCGCGGGCGCCTCAGTCTCAACGAGATAGTAGGTGCCGTCCTTAAGACCCGGGAAGGACGCGCCGCAGGCAATTTTGACGGTTCTTACGTATCAGCCTCGCCGTCTGTTTCGACCGGTTACAGGCGGATCGAGCGCTTTGATTACGACAATAACCGCAGAATCAAGAGAAAAAAAGGGCTTATCTCCTGCTGTTCACAGAAAACAAGCCCTTGAAGCTGCTTGAATTGGTTTTTTGTCTAACTTTTTAGCTTCGCCCCTTCGTTTTATTTCACCGCAAGGCATTAGATCCTGCGCTGCCTTGCTCTATGTTCGCTTATGATTCATTTTCTCTACGAACGCCGTTTCGTTCGATTATGCGACGTCCGTCAGCTTCAGATGCTTTACCTTCCGAAGAACGATCACGTTGATGATGACTGTAAACAGCACCGTGATCAGCGCGCCGTACAGCCATGCGAGCGGGCTGACGCCGCGGTCGAACCGGATAAACGCCTGTTCCATCGAACGTACGATCCGATAGGCGATCCCGGAGCCGAGCGCAATGCCCAGCACGATGCCCGCAATCGTCGTCAGGATCGTTTCACGCGTGCAGTAGCCGATGACCTCCTTGACCGTGAAGCCGTTGATGCGCATGACGACGAGCTCACGCTTCTTCTGCATGATGTAGATGTTCGTCAGGTTTGTCAGCACCACGCCTGCCATGATCGCCGCCAGGACGATGAACAGCACGACGATGCTGTTGACGACCGAGGTTGCGGAATCGAACATTGACCGGTCCGCCGACGCCGGTGTGTACTTGGTAAAGCCCGAAATCGCTTTGAGCCGTGCATGCAGCGCTTCCTCGTCCGCGTTGTTCAGGCGGATCAGATAGGAATTGGGCGTCGGTGCCGCGCCGAACAGCGACGCGTAATACCCGCTGCTCATCACCATGGAGCGGCCGATGTAGTTTTCAAAGATGCCCGCCACACGGACCTTCGCCGTTTTCACACCGCCCACGGTGATCTGGAATTCGCTGCCGATGCCGAGACCGTCGATCTCCGCCAGACGCCGCTGGATCAGAATGCCCTCGTCGGTCGGTTTAATCGGACCTCCGGTTTTCCAATCGTTCAAACGGTACATGGATTCGATGGCTTCGATATCGCCGCACAGCAGTTCGCCCACCTGATTGTCCGTGATCCGATAGGTGATGTAGACGTCGTACAGCGGTACGCATTCCGTGCCGGATCTTATGAGCTCCGCTTCGATCTCCTCGCCGTATTCATACTGCACCTTCGCGTCGTAATGCACGACGGAGGAATACTGGTTTTTGACCGCGCCGTTTACCGCTGCCTTCAGCGTAAAGCCGATCACGATCAGCGCGCAGCAGCCTGCCGCGCTGACGATCGTCACGATCACGCGTTTGAGGTCGGTGCGCATATTCAGTAGGATCAGTCGCGAATACAGCGACAACAACCGCTTTCCGCCTTTTGCGCTCGTCTTTTTGCCCTTGGGGACCGCCTGTTGCATCAGCCGGATCGCAGGGGTGCGGATCAGCCGGTAGCAGGCAAGCGTGATCGCGCCGACGGCGAGGACGATCCCCGCAAGCAGCACGATCAGCGTCGGTCCGACCGTCATCGTCGGTGTCGTTGTGTCATAGGTGTAGTACGCGCTGTACCCTTTCAGAATGAACGGTTCAAAGACAAACCGTGCGAGCAGCACCCCGAACAGGGTGCCGAGAACCGTTGCGGACAGACCGAACAGCAGGTACTTTGCAAAGATCTCCCGGTTGAAGAAGCCGAGCGCCTTGGTCGTTCCGACCAGCGTGCGCTGCTCGTCGATCATCTTGCTGATCGTGGCGTAGATCACAAGCGCGCCGACCAGCACGAACAGCAGCGAAAAGGTCATTTCCAGGCTCTTGAGGTTCCCGCTGCCGATGATCAGCTGCACAAAGCTCGCGCTGCCGTGTCCGTCGAAGATGAACCAGCGGCCGGGTTCCATGTTGTCCAGCTGATCGCGCTGTTCCCGAAGCATCGTTTCCGTCTGCGCAAGCATCGCTTCGGCGTCGTCCAAATCGGAATTCTTCGCTTCGATCTTCTGTCTCATCTCCCGCAGAGAATCGATTGCGGTGTCCATTCCGTCTATGCCGCCCACGATCTGCTCCGCCTGCACGATGATGCCGAGCAGGGTGTCCTTTGTCTGGGTTCCCGTTGTCAGCTGCTCTCTATTTTCCGAAAGCGTCGTTTCCGCCTGTTCGATCAGCGCAAGCGCCTGCTCTTTGATCTGCGCGTCCCGGATCGCGATCCGTTCCCCGGAGATCTGCTCGACCTTTTGCATAACCGCCGCGACGGTCCCGTCGTACTCCTCGGAAAACCGGTTGACGTCCGCTGCTTTCTCAATGACGATCTCCGCCTTCATGCAGCAGTTTTCCATCGCCTCCCGATCGAACCGATCCGCGCTGACGATCATATACGGCGTCTCCGGCACGGTTTTGCTTGCGTGATCGGGATGCGCGACGATGCCGACGATCGTGAACGGATCCCCGCCGAGGAAGAACTGCCCCGTGACATCGGTCATTTCCGCCCATTCGATCTCGTCGCCGATCTTCCATCCGGCTTCCCCGGCGACGGTTTGCTCGATCGCGCACTCGGAAGCATCCTTGGGCATGCGCCCCTCGATCGTCGATACGAGGTTGATCCGCTCCGTCGCGGTGATGATGTTGATGACCTGCTTTTCGCTGCCGATATAGGCGTTCGCGGCGGTCTGCCAGACCGGTTCAACGTCCTTCACGCCGTCAAGCGCGCGGATGCAGTCAAGGTCCTCCGCGGTCAGAAGGCGCGTGGAGATGACCTCGATATCGCGATAGTTCTGCCGGTTATACGCCGCGGAGGCGTTGTTCCGCAATGCCGCCGCCGAATATCCGATGCCCAAAAAGGCGGTCACGCCCAGAAGCGCGATCACGATGATCGACAGAAAGGAGACTTTCTGCTTCCATATATTGCGTAATGCGTCTTTCAGCTGCGTTTTCTTCATGACCGATCACCAAACGAGCTCTTCGGCGTGGACGGGATGCAGATTCTTTTTGATACTTGCGATCTTGCCGTTGCGCACCTTGACCACGCGGTCCGCCATCTTGGCGATCTCGGGGTTGTGCGTGACCATCATAACCGTCGCGCCCTGCTTGCGCACGATATCCTCGACGACCGAAAGGACCTCGATGCTCGTCGTGTAGTCGAGCGCCGCCGTCGGTTCGTCGGCAAGGATCAGCTTCGGCTTTTTCACGATCGCGCGCGCAATGGACACGCGCTGCTGCTGACCGCCGGACATCTGCCCGGGATAGTTGTTTGCGCGATCCGAAAGCCCGACCTTAGCGATCGCGTCCGCCGCGTCCATCGGATCCTTCACAAGCTCCGCAATGAACTGTACGTTCTCGAGCGCGGTCAGGTTCGGCATCAGGTTATAGGACTGGAAGATGAACCCGATGTATTCACGGCGGTACTTTGTCAGCTCGGCGTCGGACGGATGCGAAAAATCCTTCCCCTCGACCGTCAGCGTGCCGTCGGTGAGAAAGTCCATGCCGCCGACGATGTTCATCATGGTGGACTTGCCGCAGCCGGATTCGCCGAGCACCACGACAAACTCGTTCTTGTAGATATCGAGATTGATCCCTTTTAAGACGTGCAGCACGCTGTCCCCGGAGGGGAACTCCTTGGTGACGTTCCAAAGCGTCGCGAGGATCTCCTTCTGTTCGCCGAGATCGACGATCAGTCCCTTTTCGTCGATCGTGATCGCGGCAAGCGACGCCATGCGCTCGCAAAGCTGCAGCTCCTCCGCGTCATAGAGCGAGCCGTCCTTTTTGTTGACGATCTGCACGCAGCCGATCACGTCATGCAGATTGTTGAGCGGCACGCAGATCATCGTCTTGGTGATAAGCCCGTTGTCGTCGAACACGGAGCCCTCGAAGCGCGAATCGTTCGCCGCGTCCTCCACGATCACGGACTTGCCGGTCTTGGTGACGACGCCTTCGACGCCGAGCCCGTTTTCCACCGTGATGTTGGAGATGTCCGCCGGTCCGATGTGGAACATCGGGGTCAGCCGGTCCGTCTTGGGATCCAGAAGCCAGATCGCGCCGGCTTCGCTGTTCAGCGTCCTGACAATGATTTCCAGACTGCCGGAGAGCGCGTCGTCGAGGTTATCCACCTCCAAAAGCTGCTCCATGATCTGCCATGTCGCTTTTGTAAACCGTTTTTCTTCTGCCATGGTTCCGGTCTCCTTTGTGATCAAATGGTCGTTGTCTGTTCTGCGCGATCCGACAAAAAGCGGATCACTGTCCGAGAAGGGCGTATACGTCGCGGAACCGGTTCATCTGCTCGCCGGGGAGGTTCAGGATCTCTCCCAGCTGATAGACGGCGAACCAGTCGTCGTGCAAAAAGGCGTCCACGGAAGGCTCGGTGTCGAAGCAATAGTTGCCGATCAGCCGGGCATGGTAGCCGTACTGCTGCTCATAGATCGCCGCCAGTGCGTTGTACAAAGCCTGCCCCCACCGCTGATGGTAGGAGGAGGTCACGATGGTCATGGTCTCGACCCCCTGCTCCTTCAGGATGGCGAAGGTGTTGACGGCGTTCTCCGCCGTGGTCAACGCCCGCTCGTCCGTAAAGATCCGGTCGGCGTCGATGCCGCATACCTCCGTAAGATACTGCTTCATAAGCCCTGCTTCGGTATGCCCGTCCGGATTGTTGGGTCCGGTCGCGCCGCCGGAGCAGACGAGGATCGTATTCGGGAAGGATCGGGCTGCCGCGGCCGCCGCTTCGCAGCGTCCCCTGAGCTCGTCCGTCATCTCCCCGTTCTGAAGCTCATAGCCCAGGACCACGAACGCGTGCGTGCGTTCGTCGGGAATGCCCGCGTCGTCAAGCTCCGGCGCCAGCTCCCCTTTGCCGTGGCAGCACAGGGTATATTCCGGATCGAGGTACACCTGCCGCCAGTGATCCGCGATTGCCTTTGCCACGGGATAATCCGCCTCGGCGGCCGCTTTGACTGCGGCAAGATCCGCTTCGATCCGTTGCGCGTCATCGGCGGTCGGCGTTTCGCGGGCGGTCAAAAGGTCCTGCAAAAGCTGTCCGAGACATGCGCCGCGCTGCGCCGCGAAATAGGCGGATACGCGGTCGGCGACGTTCTGTTTCAGATTCGTGAAGAAGAACAGGTAATCATAGACGTGGTATGCGCCTGTCGGGAACAGATCCAGTCCCGGAGGATAGTCCCCCGCGTTCACGTCCGTCACCACGAGCTCTCCGCGGTCGCCGATGTATGCGCCGCACAGACCGGGAACGGGCTCCGCGCCCGTGCTCATGACCGCGCCGAGATTCAAAGAGCGATCCGCCGGGGTGCCGTCCGTCCTCCAGTTCAGCGGATTGACGGACAGGGTCCTGACGCCTGCCGGAATGATGATGGTCTCCTGAAGAGAACCGTCCTCGCAGTCGAAGCTCACCACCGTGCCGAGATCCTTTTCTCCCTGCGCGGGCACGATCTGCGGATAGGCGCGGGTATCCTCCTCCGTCACACGCCAGCCGATGGCGTAAACAGTGATCAGCCTCTCCTTCAGAGCGCTGCCCTCCGGCGTATCCCCGAAGAACTCCTTCAACAGCTCGAGACACATCTCGGCGCCTTGGGAGAAGCCGGCAAGGATCAGCGGTCTGCCGTTGTTCTCATGATCGAGATACCAGCGGAATGCGGCGGAAATATCGGCATATGCCACCGTCCTGGTCATTTCGCGTTCGGACTCCGGAAGACGATAAGCGTTCATGGACATCTGCCGGTAGAAGGGGGAATAGAGCCTCCCCACATCCTCGTAGATACCTTTCTCCATATCCAGAGCGTTGACAAATCGTTCCTTGAGCTTGTCGTTGAGATCGTAAGCATTCCGCTCGCTCCGGGTGTCCACCAACGGGCAGATGAGGAACACGTCCGCGTCCTTGTCCTCGCCCTCGGCAAAGTACGCCCACGAGCCGGGATCGCCGTAATCCGGTCCCGCCGGTTCCGCCGTGACGGCAGGTTCCGGAACGGAGGTCGGTTCCGCCTTTGCCGACGGGGACTGTTCCGGAACGGTCGGAGACGCGGAAGAAGCGGCTGGCGCAGTTGCCTCCTGCCGGTTCCCCCGATTGCAGCCGATCCAGCAGACCGCCAGCACGGCGGCAAGGATCAGCAGTCCTGTTCTTTTCGCTTTCGTTATCTTCATGTCGCTTTCCGTCCCCCGCCCGCAGCGCACTGCCGACGGTATGGCTTAAGATTTTGGATCAGTCCCCGTTGAACATCGCTTCATAGTCCGCCAGCGATTTGCCGCCGTTGATATCGAACGCTTTTTCCGTCGCGTACTGGGAAACGCCGGAAAAGGTCACGCTCTTCACGGTCAGCGGCCGGATGACAGCCGCCACGTTGGGATCGTCGTCGACGTCCACGTATTCCTGGAAGGTAACCTCATATACGAACGGTCCCTTCTCCAAAGTTGCCCAGGAGAGCTGCGCCTGCGTGCTGATGCCGTTGCTGCCCTGCGGCACGAAGCCCATATCCAAAAGCTCCTGACCGGTCTTGCCCGTCAATGCGTCGAGATCGCTCTGGGAAAGCAGGACCTCGGAAAGGTTGATGACCGTCTTAACGGGCAGGTCCTTCATCAGCGCTTTTTCCTTCTCATCCCTTGCCTTGTCGAAAAAGTCGATGGCGTCCAGCTTCTCCGTCACATCCTGCGGGACGTCCGTTTCCACGCGGTAGTATCCGTCGTCCGCTTTGAAGACCCGGATATACGTGCCTTCCTCGACGACGGAGCCCCAGAATTCATACTCCCAGATGTCGCCTAAGGTCTTCCATTGGGTCAGATCGACCGCAGCCGCCGCCGGGGTATTCTTGGAGCATGCCGCAGCGCTGAGGATCAGCAGCGCGATCAGCAAAACAGTCAATAATTTCTTCATTTTCGGAATTTCCTTTTATTGTATTTGTATTGTATCGAAGAATGCCGGATACGCTTTGACGGTTATCTGTCAGCGCAGCCGCTTCACGGGGCATTCGTTTTCCTTTTCCCGGGCGACGGTCATTCAACGGTCAGGATGTCCGCAAAGCCGGTGACTTCGAAGATCTCCAGAATCATTTCATTCGCATGGATCACCTTCATACTGCCCTGCCGGTTCATGGTCTTCTGCGCCGCAAGCAGCACGCGAAGCCCTGCGGAAGAGATGTAATCGAGCTTCTCAAAATCAAAGGTCAGCTCCTCCACGCCCGCAAGCGCGTCGTTCAGAACTGCTTCGAGTTCCGGCGCGGTCGTCGTGTCCAGCCGCCCTTCGAGGGCGATCGTCAGCGTCTTTTCATTTTGGGTTTTTTGAATCGTCATTGCTTTGCTCCTTTTCTCCCGAAACGGGTTATTTGATGATGTATTGTTCACAGTCGTGATGATCGGACAGTCGCGGGATCAGTATTGATAGCGCGGACGATAATGCCGCAGCACGATGACGGTAATGATGAGGCTGATCGCTTCCGCCGCCGGCCATGCCAGCCAAAGTCCGGTTCCGCCGAACAGGGCGGTGAGCCCGTAGAGGCAGATAACGAGCACCACAAAGGTGCGCACAAAGGAGAGAAGCCCCGACACCAGACCGTTGGAGAAGGCGGTGAACAGTCCCGAACCGAAAATGCTGATCCCGACAAACAGACAGGCAGGCAGGGACAGCAGCATGCCGTTTTCCGCAATCGTATAGAAGTCCGAACCCGGAGAGAAGAAGATTCCGACGATCGGTCGCCGCAGGAAAAAGAGCAGTACCATCGTCACGAAACCGAGCACAAGGCTCCATAGCATACTCAGTCGGTAGACCCGCTTTCGCATTTCGACATTACCGCTTCCGTAGTGGAAGGAGAACACCGGCTCCACCGCCGAAGTAAAGCCCATAAACACCATCATGATAAAGGTCTGCACATATGTGACCACCGTCAGCGCGCTGATGCCGACATCCCCGTAGCAGCGGAAAACAAGATGGTTCTGGATCAGGATCGTCACGCCCTGGGCGAGATTGGATACCATATCCGAAGAGCCGTTAAAGCAGACCTGTCCGATCTCTTTCAGATTCGGCTTTGCCAACTCCAGTTTGTAAGAGCTTTTCTTTGCCAGCACATAAAACCAAACGGCATAGACGATGGTACTGCAATATCCAATCACCGTGGCGATGGCAGCGCCGCGGATCCCCATGTGCAGATGCTTCATGAACACATAGTCCAGCACGCAGTTCAGCACCCCGCCCACGATAATGACCAAAGCGGCAACGACCGTTTTACCTTCACCGATGATGAGAATCCCAAGCTCCGATTGCAGCAATATGGCAATAGAGAAAGCGCTCAGAGTCATGTAATAGGGACGCAGATACTCGATGGTCCCGTCCGTTGCGCCGCACAGGCGCATGATGGGGTCCGCAAACACAAGGCAGACTGCGGTAAAGACGATGCCCAAAAGCACGGTGAAGACGATAATCCGCGAGAAGCTTTCGCCCGCTTCTTTCCGCCGTCCTTCGCCGACCTTCTTTACAATGATCGCATTACCGCCGGTGCCGATCATGACGCCGGCTGCGATGAACAGCGAGATGACCGGATAGAAAAGATTGACGGCAGAAATCGCCTCATCACCCACAAATCGCTCAATAAACAGACCGTCGACCATCTGGTATACGGCGATGAATACAAAGGTGAAAATGCTGGGCGCAACGAATTTCAGCAGCGACCAAAAGCGAAAATTTTGGGAAAGCTCCTGCTCCTGATTGGAATGGTGATTGTCTGCCATCGGTTACGCCTTTCTGCTGAAGATTCCTTTGACAATCTGGAAGAAGTTCCGCTTATCGGCAAGCTTCGCCTTGATCTCTCCGATGGTAATATCGGACTGGGAGTTGTGTGTAGCAAGCGTTTGGGCTGTCTTCACATACAGATCCTTGAATTTCTCAATGCTGCTGTCCTCATAACGGCTGGCGGCATAGTCGATCATCAGCTGTAGCCCGTCGGCACCGTCCAAAATTTCCATATCCAGAATGGTCTGACTGGCAGCCTGGTTCTGACGGACGTCAACAGTCTCGACGTCAAATCCCTCCATACCGCCCATGTCGCGAATATCCTGCTGGTAAAGCAGATAGGCGGACTCGCCGTTTGCAACCTGATTGCGGCTGTCCACATAGGGATAACAGCTATGCTCAATGCCCTTCTGCACCTGCTCGTGAACGTCTGCAAAGACATTGCGAATGGTGTCGCCGTCATGGAAGCGAATGCCGATCGGTAAGTCGCGGAACAGCAGACCGACGCTTGTCATGTTCTGCACGTCCTCGCGTCCGTTATAGATCCAGCTTAACTTCACGTCGGGGGCGTTGTTGTAAACGGAGATAGCGAGAGCCGCGACGGTAATGAAAAACTCATTGCGGCTGATCTTGTATGCGCGCTCCACGGCATTCATCTGGGGCTGTTCCAACCCCAGAGAGGTGAACAGCTCGCCCATTGAATTCTCGCGGCTCATATGGTCGATGTTCGGATAGGAGGACCACTCCACGTTGTCGTAGCGATCCTCGAAGTATTTCCGGCTTTCCTCATAGAACGCCGTGTTTACCGCATCCTCCCGGCGCTGCAGCATCAGATAATAGTAATCCGGATCGATCGGCGCACCCATCAAAGCCTTGCCGACGCTGCCTAAGAATACTTTCAGACTGGTCCCGTCAAATACGGTGTGGTGGACATCAAAAAACGCATAGATCGCCTTTTCCGTCTCAAATACACGGCAGCGATATAACCGTCCTCCGACGATCTTGAACGGATAAACCAGCGTATCCTTTACAAAACGAAACTCAAATTCCGAGAGTTTCTCTACCGAAACGGGATGGAAGATTTCCGGCGTATAGCGCTGTACCAGTTCACCGTCATCGTTATAACCGAAGGTGGTAAGCAGGGCAGGATGCGCCTTGACGGCAGTCTCCATAGCTTCGGCCAGCATCCGGGAATCAAACATTTCCTTGCTCAGCTTCATCACCGAGAACAGATTGTACATGGTCGAATTGGGCGTATAAAGCTGATAATCGATCATGTAGAGCTGTTCAACGGTCAAGGGATGCTCTTTTTCCATCGAGGCTGCGTTCTTTTCATCCGGATCGCCGTCGCTGTTCTGGAGCTGCTCCTCATAAAGCTTTGCGATCTTTTCCGGGGTGCGCCCGCGGAAAACGATACCCGCATTCAGCCCGGGCAGCGTCTCTTCGCATTCGGTGATGAGCTCGATGGATCCCAAAGAGTCGCCGCCCATCTCGTAGAAATCGTCATGGATCCCGATCCTGGAGAGTTTCAGGACCCGCGCCATTGCTTCGCAGAGCTTTTTCTCCACGTCGTTGGTCGGAGCGGCGTAGTCTTCCATGAAGTCCTCGATGTTGGGCTTCGGCAGCGCCTTGCGGTCCAGTTTGCCCGTTGCTTTCAGCGGTACGGAGTCGATGTGCATATAGTAGGCGGGGATCATGTAGTAGGGCAGACGTTTCATAAGCTCCTGACGCAGCGCGGCGGGATCCACCTCGACGTCCGCGGTATAGTAGGCGCACAGGAAGCTCTTGCCGTCTTCGTCAAAGCCTCTGGCGGCAGCCCAGTCAATGCCCAGCGCCTGCTTGACGGCGGCTTCGATCTCTGCCGGCTCGATACGGTTGCCGTTGATCTTGATCATATCTCCGCTGCGGCCCAGCAGGATCAGATTGCCGTTTTCGTCCTTGCGTGCGAGGTCGCCGGTGTGATACAGTCCGCCGCGGAACGCGTTTGCCGTCTCCTCCGGCAGATTGATATAGCCGCGGACGTAGGGGTTTACGAAGCACAGTTCGCCGGTCTCGCCGTCCGCGACTTCGTTTCCGTTTTCATCCAGCAGATGCAGCTCCGTTTCCACCTGGGGATGACCGATGGGGCAAACCTCATAGGGCTTGTCGATCTTGAAGAAACCCACCGCAAAGCCGCTCTCGCTGGCGGCATAGATGTTGATGAGGTCGAGGTTTTTGTTGTAGAGATTGTTCGCGGGCTCGCTGCCGACGAACAGCATCCGCAAAAACGGACCGGTCTGGTTGCCCAGCTTTCTGACGTAGGACGGCGTCAGGAAGGTAATGGTGATCCGTTTCATAAGGAAGAACTTCGCAAGAGCGCTCGGATTCTTGATCGTGGTGTATGAGACGATGTAGTTCTTGCCGCAGTATACGTTCAGCGCGGCAAGAATGACGATGACCGTTGCGACAAAGTTCATCGGCGCCAACGTCGCCAGGCGGTCGTTCTCGTTGAAGGGACACTGACCGTCGATGCGGATGGAATCGATGGCGCGCTGCAGATTGCCGTATTCATGAAGGACGCCTTTGGGATTTCCGGTGGTACCGGAGGTGTAGATGGCGTAGGCAACGGCATGCTCGTCAAGCGGCTCATGACCGGAAAGACCGTCCGTATGCATGACTTCTTCCCAGTTTGCCGCACACAGTTCGGCTTTGCAGCCGCAGTTATCGCGGATATAATTGATGCGTTCCGGTGCATAGGTGTCCTCCACCAGCGCCCATGCCGCACCCGCCTTCCAAACGCCTACCATAGCGACCACGGGCAGAACGCCGCGCGGCAGATTGATCAGCACGAAGTCCTCTTTGCCGATCCCCTTTGCCTTGAGCCACGCATAGACGCGTCCGGTCATTTCGTCAAATTGCGCATAAGTAAGTCCCTTTGAATGCGCGTCGTCAAACAAGATGGCGGCATTGGGGTTTTTGGCTGTGTAATCCTGCAGTTTGTCCAGAATATAATCCATATGAATCCATCACTTCCGTATAATAGTTATATCAATCGAAACATTTGTACGACACAACATTTTTCAGGGAAAAAGCTGCGCATCCGCGTCCGTTACATCTCCTGATGGAGCTTGCGGAACTTCGGAGACTTGGAATCGAGCACCTTGAAGCTCTCCTCCGACGGAATATCGTTCTTGCCGGAATCGATGTAGTTTCTCAGCACGCCGACCAGCACGAACGGCTTGATAAAGACCGAGTGGATGATCGCCCACATGATGATCCCGATGAGCGCCGCGAAAGCGATGGGCAGCGTTTTGGGATTGCTGAGGATCTGCGCGAGCCAACTCGACGTATCGGTAAGGTTTTCCGTCATCCACGCCGCAAGCGGCTCATAGAACGTCTGCCCCTTCAGGATCAGGTACGAAACGACGCCGAACACGCCGCCGATCCCGAGCAGAGAAGCAAAGCCCATGCCGAACACGCGGCCCATGTTCTTTGCAAACGTCTTGCCGTGCTTGAAGAACAGCACCGCGCCTTCGCACGCCGCCCGCGCGGGCTTGACCTCCTTGCGGTAGAAGACCCAGCCGAGGCAGCAGTCGCAAAGGTAATTGACGATCGTCTGCATGACGGAGCTCACCGCGCCGCCGATCGCGCCGCCGGTATCGCCGCCGATGCTTTCGCCGAGCTTCGTGACGCCGCGGCCGATCTGGTTGAAGATCCCGCGGATCACGCCGGTGATCGCGAAGAACGCCGCAACGGTCGCGAAGCGCTCCTTGACGACCTTCTTGCCCTCCTTGATGACGTCGTCGGGCAGTTCACCTTCTGCAACGCCGCGGGTCATCATGGCAATCTGTCCCGCTTTCAGCGAATAGGAAATGAACCGCGTGATGAGGATCAGCGCAACGATGCCGATCACACCGCCGATCAGCAGACCGATCGGTCCGTTTTGCGCGTATTTTTCACCGAGGAAATAGCCGAGCGTTCCCGCGCCTAAAAGCAGCGCGACCGAAATGATATCCCAGAGCACGCGGCGCAGGGAGAATCCGAGCGTCTTTTTGTAGATTTGTTTGTTGTCCATAATGTCTCCTGATCCTTGTCTCTGTTGTATTTCGGAAAGTCCCGTACGATTTACGGGATCTCAGCCCTTCAGGGTGTTGAAGACGATCTTGCGGGAACCGCCCTTGTCGTCCGTTGCGCCGCTGCGCGCGAATGCAAGCGCGACGACAAACAGCAGGTCGAGGTTCTTTTCGCTCGTAAAAATGCGATAGAAGCCCGCAACCGGGACCTTGTTCGCGACCGTATGCTCCTCCGCGTCCTCCTCATGGACGTACTGGCTCGAAGCCTCGATATAGCCGATCTCCGCGCCGTCTCTCGAAACCGTGTAGGACGGGAACAGGACCTTGCCCTGCGCAAAGCGGGATTCCACCTTGACGCCGTTCCGCTTCAGGTGCTTCCAGATGTCCTCGCCGTCCAGCGAGAAGGTGTAGTGATTGTCGAGCAGGAAGGAATTCCAGTCGGTCTCCTCCTGATGTCCGACGAGGTGCGCCTTGGTCGTGCCGTGCTCATAGTCGATGAAGTCGAAGCCGAACGGACCCGCCAGCGTGAACTTCGTCATCTTCGCCTCGTAGAGGACGTTGCGGTCCTTGTCCTCGATGCGATGACCGTACTTCGGCGTGCCGAGGTCGGTCAAGAAGTACAGCTCGCGCTCCTCGCCCTGCTCGGACGGCGCATAGACGGTCTCGCCCTGCGTTTCCTTGAGCTTCTTGACGTCGAGCTTCTTTTTGACCGTCAGTCCGACCACCAGAAGCAGGATGACCGCGCCCGCGATCATGAAATAGATGCCGAAGCCCTTCGAGGACGTGATCTTTGCGGGGTTCTGCGGATCATACTGAATATGGACCGTCTTCCCCACCTCGTAAGACGGGCTGTCGGAATCGAGCTGCGCCGTATATTCCTTGCCGTCGACCGTGTACTTCACGGTCACGATCCGTCCGGCGTCGTTTTCGGTGTCCGGATCGGGGATGTAATCCGGGTCGTTTTCGATGGAAACGATGGTCGCTTCGGTCATTTCATAGCCCTTCGACCGGAAGAACGTGAAATAAACGCCGACGCCGAGCACGATCACGGCAAGGATCGCCGCGAAGATTTTCAATCCGGGTCCTTTGAATGAGAACATTGTTTTTTCCTCCTGTGAACGGAATTGTTTCCTTGCTGCCGTCGTTCGGACCGGCGACATGCAGGAATATATTTTTCAACATTTTATTATAGCAAAGCATGTCCAAAGAATGTCCAATGAAACAGCCGCCTTTCCCGAAAAATCCCGAAAAAAAGAAATCTCCGTTCCAAAATCACGGCAGATTATGCTTTGTTTGCTTTTCCGGACAGAATGCTTTCCGTCATGCTTGCCCAGGAATAGGTGCTCATGTATTCTCCGCGGTACGCATTGATCGCCTCGCTGTCGCCCGCATGGAACCGGTACGCGTCACAGGTGAACGTCTCCGGTCTGACGCGAAGGATCCCTTTGCTCATTTCCATGATCGTCTCCGCGCCGTACTCCCGCAGGGTTTCCCGCAGCGAACGGATGTACGTGTCAAGCTGCTTCTGCATGCCGCGGTCATACGGGTGATCCTCCCACACTGCGGCAAAGAGCTCCGCCCGCGTGACTCCGGAGCCCTGCCGATCTACCAGATACGCTAAAATCTCCTTGCTTTTCGCCAGCTTGAAATGCATGATCTTCTCCTCCACAAACACATCGAAGGAGCCGAAGGCCTTGATCCGGATCCGTTCGGACGCATCGGACCGTTTCCCTGCGCAGAGATACCGCACCTCCGCCGCGAGTTTTTCCAGAGAGACCGGTTTCAGAAGGTACCCCGTCGGATGCACCGCGTACGCATCGAAGGCATATTCTTTGTATGCGGTCATGAACAGAATCGCCGTTTGCGGATGCAGCTCCTTGATCCGCGCGGCAAGCGCTATGCCGTCGATTCCGGGTATGTTGATATCGAGGAGCGCAAGGTCAACCGCATGCTCCGAAAGCCAGTCCAGCGCAGACTGCGCATCCGTAAATCCCCGGATCTCGTCGATTTCCGGAAGGCGCTCGCATTGATGCACCGTATATTCGACCGCCAGAGGCTCGTCGTCGACACAGATCGCTTTCACGGGTTTCTCTCCTTTCCTTTCTCCGCAGCATCCGGGATGAACAGCGTGACTTCGGTGCCGTTTCCGATCTCGCTTTTTAAGATCATCGTGCCGCCGCACATTCGTTCGATGCGCTCTTTCACGTTCCGGATCCCGATATGGGATTCCTCGCCGGATTTTTCCCCGCTTGGGTCAAAGCCGACGCCGTTGTCCTCGATCGTGATCCGGTGTCCGCTCGCCTCGCGCGCGGTGGAAACGGTCACGCGTCCCTCCTTGCGGCTTCGGACGCCGTGCCGGATCGCGTTCTCCACGAGCGGCTGGATCGTCAGCGCGGGGACCGAAAACGCGTCGTCTTTGATCCGATACTCCACACGGATATTCGGAAACCGCAGCGCTTCGATTTCCGCATACAGCCGCGTATGCTCCAACTCCTTTTTGATCGGGATCAGATCGGTCCGGTCCAGCGTTTCCAGATTCTGCCGGAGGTATGTGCTGAAATCCTCCAGAATGCGATCTCCCATGGGCGGGTCCTTCGCGTACAGCGCGCGGATGGTGTTGAGCGCATTGAACAGAAAGTGCGGTTGGATCTGCGTCATCATGATTTGGATACGCTGTGCCGCCATCAGATCGCGCTCGTGCACGCGGACGAACTGCAGATGCAGCCAGATATAATAGAACACCGTACTGATCACAATGCCGACGGTCAAAAACGTGACCGGATAACGGAGATCAGTTGCGAATACGGAATCCATCAGAACGCAGGCAATGATCAGCAGCGTGTTCAGCAGCGGGATCCACATTTCCGCTTTTTTGATTCGGCGAAACGCGCGGATCGTGATCCAAAGCAGGCAGAACAGCAGGATGCCGCTGACGACATGACAGCTGTAGCCCAGCGGCCCGCGAAGGAAGTGGTTGGTTTCATCGATCGAGAAGCTGACGTCGGAGAACAGCGCCGTAGAATAGATCAGCGCATTGACGCCGACCAGCGTCCAGAAAGGCCAGATCCTGTGCTTTGTGCCGAACAGATACAGAAACAGCACAAGGACCGCCGGACGAACGGAATACCCGTAAATACCGAGGATCGTCCTCGCCGTGCGCTGCGTGCTGTCCTGCTCTACCCAAAAATCGAGGACGTTTTGCGCAACAAGCGTCACAAGCAGCGCGGCAATGATCAGCATGACGCGCCGATGCTCCCGACGGATATACGGGTCGATCGTCACCGTGACCGACAGTCCGATCAGAAGCAGCAGCAGCGGCGCGATCGCGGCAAGCGTATTATAATTGACGGTCATATGCCTGCGCCTCCTTCTGTCGTGATCCGTTTCCGGCGTCCCGATTTGACACCCAATAAATATATAATACCAGAAATCCGGTCGATAATCAATATATGCCGGCGCGCTTCTATGACCGAAGAACATGCTTTCGCACAGCGGAAAGAACCGTTTCCGCCCGGCTTCTGTCAAAAAACGAGCCGGAACGGCGATCCCGTTCCGGCTTATCGTTTCGTGTACGCTGTGATTGATCCCTGTTTCAAGGCCGTTTCTTACGCGGCTTCCGAGAGTCCGTACTTTGCAAGCAGCTCGTCGTAGCGGTCGATCGCGCTCTTCAGCCGCTCCTCCATCTTCTCCGCGGGGCAAAGCCCGTCCGCGTCATAGAGAAACCCCATAAAGGAGAGCGGATATACCACCGGCGGATGCTCCAAATCCAGAAGCGGCATGCCGCGCAGCTGACCGACCGATTGATAGACGAGGTCGACCGTGATATAGCTCTTGCCCGCCGCGTCGCTCCAGCGGCAGAACACCACCTTGCAGCCGATCGGCGTCTTGCTCTCGATCGCTTCCGGCAGATCATATTCCGCAACGCCCAGCGCCGCGAGCACGCTGCCGACGTTGGAATCGTGCCCGCACAGGAAGGTGAACTTTCTGCCCGGCGTCATCAGCTCTTGATAGATCTCCTGCAAAAGCGGATGCGCGACGTTTGCCGCGATATCCGGCGCGGTAAACAGCACGTCGCCGTACAGATCCTTCACCGCGGAGATCGCCTTCCACTGCTCCTGCGTCAGCGTCTTGCCGAACGCGGCGTGCTCGTCGTCCGCCTCATAATACTGCAGCACGAGCGCGTCGCTGACGGAGCAGGCGGTTTTCAGGGAACCCTTCACGCCCGGCTCCGCATTCTCGTTCAGCACAAATTCGGAATCGTCCGTCAAGAAGCCCGTCGTTTTTCCGTTCTTCCAGTCCTCGGAATCCCGGATGTCGATGACGTCCTCAATGAGCCGGTAATTGTCGGCAAGCGCCGCAATATCGTCCGCAAAGCGCTCGTTGATCTCTTTGATCATATCCTCGCGGTACTGATCGGTCACGAACGTCAGCTGCGGCGTGAAGACCGGATCCATCTTGTCGAATTCACCGTGATGCTCGATCTCCGTATCGGCGGCGGGGAAGAGACCCGCGCAGAAGAACTTCGCAGTCGCAAGCGTGCGCTGCTTCGAGTTCGCGTAGACGCGGATCGCGCCGTCCTCGGGCAGCCAGTTTTCGGGGATCAGCCCTTCGGATTCCATCCATTTGCGGAAATACTGTCCCATCTCCGTTTCCAGAACGCCGCCGCGGATCGAAAGCTGACTCGGGTTCGATGACCAGGAGAACCACTCGTGCGGCGTCAGCGTGTCCAGCGCAGAGCCCTTGCCGCTCATCGGCGAACGAATGTTGTGACGGCTTAAAATCACCACCTGTTCGAGCGTATACCCCTCGCGGTGCAGCGGCATGCCGGACAGATCGTCCAAAGAAGCGGGCTCTGCTGCTTCCGCAGGCTGTGCCTTGGCTTTGAACACACCGGACGCATACAATACCTGCACAAGCAGTACGCAGACCAGCAGAACCGAAACGACCGCAAGCAGAATCTTCAGGGTTTTTTGTTTCATCGTTGTCTCCTCTCCCCATTCATGTCATAAAAACGGACTGCATCGTTCTGTACGATTTTGATTATTGTATCACCGCATCCGGTCAGCGTCAATCCGCATCTCCCGCATGCGGCGCAATCCTGCGGACCCTCTTTCAGAGATCGCCCGCACGGCAGCAAGATCGTCTGCGGCGAATCATCCGGGCAAAAATGCATGATGCAGCTTATGGATCACGATTCTTCTTTTCATCGACCGTGTTTATAGGGTCCCGTCGGCCGGATCGCGCGTTTTCCGGCTTTTCTTTTGCAGGCGTTCATGGTATACTGTGAAACAGACGGGCGGAAGAACGCCCTGCGGAGAACGGCAGACAATGGGACAGCGGTCTTTTCTTTCAAAATACATCGGGAATAAAGCGTTTTATAAGGCGGTCCTTGCGATCGTCATACCCGTCGTGATCCAGAACGGCGTCAGCCAGTTCGTCAACGTACTGGACAATCTGATGGTCGGCAGGATCGGAACCGAGCAGATGAGCGGCGTCGCGATCGCGAACCAGCTGATCTTCGTCTTCAATCTGACCGTCTTCGGCGGGCTCTCCGGAGCCAGCATCTTCGGCGCGCAGTTCGCCGGGAAAAAGGATACGGACGGCGTGCGGTATGTGCTCCGCTTTAAGCTTCTGATCTGCGCCTGCGTCTCGGTCGTCGCGCTTGTCGTCCTCGGCTTTTTCCATAAGCCGCTGCTCACGTTGTTTCTGCACGAAAGCGGCGCGGAGGGCGACCTTGCCGCAACGCTCGAATACGGCAGCAAGTACGTCCTGATCATGCTGATCGGGCTCGTTCCCGCCGCGCTTTCGATGTGCTATGCCTTTTCGCTCCGCGAAACGGGTGAGACCTTCGTGCCGATGGTCGCTAGCGGGTCCGCCGTGCTCATCAATCTGCTGTTCAACTATCTGCTGATCTTCGGCAAGCTCGGCTTCCCCGCGCTCGGCGTGCTCGGCGCGGCGATTGCAACGGTCATCTCGCGCTTTGCGGAGCTTGCGATCATCGTCACCTACGCGCATACCCATACGAAGCGCTTCCCGTTCTTCAAAGGCGTTTACCGCTCGCTTTATGTGCCCGGCGCCCTTGCAAAGCAGATCGTTCTGAAGGGTACGCCGCTTCTGTTGAACGAGGCGTTCTGGTCGCTCGGCATGACGACCATGATGCAGTGCTATTCGATGCGCGGCATCTCCGCCGTCGCGGCGCTGAACATTTCGAGCACGGTATCGAACCTGTTCAACATCGTCTTTATGTCCATCGGCTCCTCGATCGGCATCATTGTCGGCAACCTGCTCGGCGCGAACAAGCTGGAGGAAGCGAAGGACACGGACAGAAAGATCATTGCGCTGTCGGTGTGCACCTGCCTGTTCTTCGGCGCCGCACTCGCCGTCGCTGCGCCGTTCATCCCCCGACTTTACAACACCGGCGACGAGGTGAAGACGCTCGCGACGCGGTTCCTCTGGGTCTCCGCATGCATGATGCCGTTCAATGCGTTCACCCATGCCTGCTATTTCAC
>JAZNHI010000183.1:0-4851 GCA_045576895.1 Clostridia bacterium
CCGCAAGAACCTCGAGCTGTTCTGGGACGACGCCGTGGAGATCCCGGAGGGTGCGGAGCTGACCTGGATGCGTCAGCCGCACTACTACATGGGGCTGTATCCGTACACCTACAGCGCGGGGCTCACGGTCGCCACGCAGGCAATGCTGCGCATCCGAAAGGAGGGCGAACCCGCCGTACACGATTGGAAGAGCTTCCTTGCAGCCGGCGGCTCCCTCCCGCCCGTGGAACTTGCAAAGATCGCGGGCTTCGATATCGGCACCGACGGTCCGCTGAACGCCACTGTCGACTATATCGGCTCCCTGATCGACGAGATCATCCGTCTCACCGAGGAGATCGACGGGATCCGCCTGTAAGCGCATCGCAGAAAACGAAAAAAGACCTGCCCGTGCGGCAGGTCTTTCTGCAATCATAATTGCGGTCCCCTCATCGGGAGCGGAAAAGGATCAGTCCCGGCGAAGGCGGAGAATGATCAGTACGCCTGCAACGATCAGCAGCAGAAGCGCGATGCCGCCGAGCAGCAGAAATTCGTTCGAAATGCCGGGGGACGGCTCCGTCTGCGGCGCGTACGTCGGCACCGCGGCAGGCGCTTTGGTCGGGCGCTCGGTCGGCGCTTCGGTGGGTTCCGCAGTGGGTTCGTCGGTGGGTTCCGGCGTGGGCGCCGGCGTCGGTTCCTCGGTCGGTTCCGGCGTGGGTTCTTCGGTGGGTTCCGGCGTCGGCTCCGGGGTCGGCGTCGGTTCCTCGGTCGGCGCGGGCGTCGGCGCAACGTAGTTGCTCAGAAGCTCCGGCGGGATGTTCTCCAGAAAATCGTTCTTCTCGACGTCCGGGCCCACAGTGGTGGAGTAGAGACCGTACTTGCGGCAGTCGTACCGGTTGGATTTCAGCTCGTCGAGCCATGCGCGCCGCTGCGACTTGTGGAACGCGTACGCTTCCTGCGCCATCTCGAACGCGGTCTTGCCGTTGAACGCGGAGAGCGGCGTGTCGAAATCCATGACGATCTGGTTTTCCTTATAGAGATGCAGGTAGTATTTCTTCACCTGCCATGTGCCGTATTCCTCCGCGGAGGCGGGGAACTTGGTCGGATCGGCGGCGGCGGCGGCCGCCTCGGTGCATTTCTTGCTGACCAGCTTGTGTCCCGGATTGCCGTATTCGCCTTCGGGATCGTGCGTGATCACGACCTCCGGCTTGAAGCGGCGGATCTCGCGCGTGATCTTTTCGTCAAAGCGGTAGTGGTTCTCTTCCTCGATGAAGAAGAAGACCGGAAGCGTCCGCATGCCGGAAAACCAAAGCCCTTCCAGCGCTTCGCCGTGACGCTCCTCCTCCGACGTGTTCTTCGTTTTGTTCCGGTCCAGAACGACGGGGACGTAGCAGTAGATCACCTGCACGCGCAGCCCGCGTTCGCCCACGTACGTCGGGATGATGCCGCCCATCATGACGAGCTCGTCGTCCGAGTGTGCGGAGACCAGCATGATATCGCACTTGTCCGGCGCCTGCTCCCAGAGATGAAGCGATTCGGGCAGGCGGTCCTTTTCATAGAGATGCCACTCCGTCATGCGGAAGCGGTCCTTGATCTCCAGCTTCACGCCGCGCGCCTCCTCGGGCACATAGAGATACCCGATGTCGCCGTCGCGGTACCGGAGGCTCGTGCTGATCGCCTGACCGTCCGCGTCCAGGAACGTGAAGCTGCATTCCTCCGGCGGAACGGTCCATTCCCAGTACATGAGACCGACGGGAACGTCCTCCGTCCAGTAGATCGCGGCGCTGCCGCCCTTTTCGGACGACGTTCCGGACTTGCAGTCATAATCCGTCAGACGCTGCGGATAGTTGCAGAAGCCGTTCCAGTCCAGCGTGCAGCGGTCGTTCAGCAGAAGGGAGCCCTTTTTGCCGTCCGCTTCCGCGCGGCACAGAAAGAAGGGCAGACAAAGAAAAATCGCCAGAATCCCGGCAAACACTCGACGCATATCGTTTCCTCTTTATATACGGATGATCGGTGGAAAGAGCATAGCATATTATCGGAATGCTGTCAAGAAACGGAAAATCATGCAGGAAGCGGTTGCGCATTTTGTCGGGATATGGTATAATACACTTTACTTTGCAGAATCTGCCCGGAGGAAAACAGAAATGAAGCGCGCTTTGCTGTGGATCATGGTCATACTGCTCCTTGTCCCGGCTTTGGCTTTGGCGGAAAACACGCCGGAACCGGAGGCGGCGGAGAATCCGCAGGAAAAGAAACTGGACGTTGTCTCGATCACCTATGATCTCGGCGTCATCATCAATATTGAAATCGCAGCCGAACACTGCGAGATGGCGGGGTACTATTTCGGCGTGATCCCGAAGCAGCCCTCGTCCAAAAACCATGACTGGATGGCGTACGGCGACAACTACCTTCGCGTGACGAAGTTCCCGGGCGATTACTATCTGTGGCTTCGGGATACCGAGGGCGACATGTACGGTCCGTGGTCGGTGGAGATGCCGAAGATCTACAACACCTATTACCGCATGGAGAATACGGAGTTTCCGACCTCGGCGCCTTCGTCCTATCTGCCCGAGCACTGCAACTATTCCGTGGAGGAGCTGGACGCGCTGATCGCGGACAGCGTTGCAAAGGCGGGGATCTACACGCGCGAGGCGGTCGTCGTCGGCATCACGACGCAGTTTTCGAAGCTGCAGGAGTTCGGCATCCGCATTCCGTTCCTGTTCACGGGGTACTGGCCCGTGCGCGAATACGGTTGGTACGTAAACCCGGACTGGGGCACGGTCTACGATCTGCATAACCAAAAGGAATACGAATACTCCGTCGGCAGAGCGCATCCGGAGCATGAGGCGGGCACGCACTGCAACGGCTTCGTGCACTACGCGTTCCGTCTCGCCGCGCTGAACCTCAGGAACACCGGCAAGATGGGCGAAACGGGCGACATCGGCGGCGTCGGCAAGCTGCGGGCGAACAAGGTCGGCACCTATGAGGGCCGCGGCGGCGACGTGCTGCAGAGCTGCACGAACCACGAAATGATCATCATCGACCGGTACGACGACGATATGGACGGCGAGAGCGACGGCTACATGGTCGCCGAATCGAACGACGACGAGGGCGGTCAGGTCTACTGCAAGAAGCCGTTCAAGGGCTATTCGCAGTACTGCAAGGTCTTCAACATGGACGGCGTGTTCTACAACACCGCAACGCAGCAGAACATGCTGAAATTCTGGAAGGAATACCACATTCCGGAGGATGCGTGGCCGGAGTTCCTGCAGCAGGCGGTCCATGAAAACACCGAGTATACGGTCGTCTACTGCGACGCGCTCGGCGCAAGGACGTATAAGGTCCCGTTCCAGGGCACCCTTGACGAGATCCCGGAGATCCGCGGTCTGTTCGAGGGGCATACAGACGGCGCGGTCTGGAGCGAGGATATTTCCGGGATCCGCCTCGAACGGAACTACATCATCTCGGCAAAGTACGAGGTGGCGGTGCCGAAGGGATTCGATTATCATCCGACGCCCGAGCCCACGCCGGAACCCACGCCCGAGCCCACGGAGGAGCCGACGCCCGAACCCACGCCGGAACCGACCGACACGCCGGAGCCCGCGGCAACGCCGGAACCGACGGATGCGCCGCAGCACGAGATTGTTGCGGAGGCGGGAGACACGCCCGCGTCCGCGCAGACAGCGGCGCCGGAATCGACGTCCGTACCCGAAAAGCAGCACGAGCCGGAACCGCAGGACAACGACCGCAGGATCCTTTGGATCGTCGGCGGCGCGACGGCAGTGTTCGGCGCGGCGGGGATCGTCATCATGCTGCTGAAGCGCAGAAGATCGTAACACACGATACGGATAAAAAAGGAGCTTCCTTGCGGGAAGCTCCTTTTTTCGGGTGAAACTTACAACGGCTCGATCAGGCCGAAATTGCCGTCTTTACGTTTATAAAGAACGTTGATCTCGTTCGTGTCCACGTTGCGGAATACGTAGAAGGCATGACCGAGCAGTTCGATCTGCAGCATGGCCTCCTCCTCGCTCATCGGCTTGACGGAGAACTGCTTCACGCGAACGATCCGCGGGCCCTCGTCTTCGTCCTCCTCGTCCTCGAACGGGAGATCGCGGAATGCATCCTGACGAAGTCCCTTGGCAAGACGCGTGCGGTTGTGCACGATCTGCTTTTCGAGCTTTTCGACGATGTTGTCGAGCGATGCATACATATCGCCCGAGACCTCCTCGCCGCGGATAATGCGACCCTCATGCGGGATCGTGACCTCGACGATGTGGCGGTTCTTTTCGACGGAGAGAGTGACCTGTGCTTCTGTGTCCTGCGGGAAGTACCGATCCAACTTGGAAAGCTTCTTCTCTGCGACTTCGCGCATGTAATCGGAAACCTCCAAATTCTTACCGGAAATAGAAATACGCATATGTTCCACTCCTTCTGACACGGGTATTGTTTTCGTGTCATCTATATATTAGCATACTTTTCCGGAAATTTCTTCCCTTTTTTCAAAAAAACACAAAAATTTTTATATTCATTCAATTTTCGCGAGAATTTTGCATTTGTACGCAGTTTTTCCGAAGAAATGTTGCAATTCATTCACAGATATAACGCGATTCGGACACATCTGCATGGTATACTCTGCATGCAGAGGTTGAAAGACCCTGCATCAAGAACCGTCTTGATCAACTCTCCCCCCTCGAGATCACGCGCCGCCCCCTCGGCGCGTGATTTCATATTCGCCGAAAAACAGGTTTTTCGGCGAGATCGCTCACGCGGGCTTTTCGGGATCGCCTGAAATGCTGCGCATTTTACGGGCGGCGATCCCGCAAGGAGTAAAATCCGCCGCGCATGTCGCCGGATTTTACGGATTTGTGTGGTGTT
>JAZNHI010000184.1:0-9098 GCA_045576895.1 Clostridia bacterium
CGTGCAGAACCTGCTGATCGGCGCGGCGCTCGCGGTCCTGATCCTCTTCCTCTTCCTGCGCGACCTCCGTCCGACGCTGATCGTCGGCATCTCGATCCCGGTGTCGGTGCTGTTCGCGCTCGTGCTGATGTATTTCTCCGGCGTCACGATGAACGTCATCTCGATGTCCGGCCTTGCGATCGGCATCGGCATGCTCGTCGACAACTCGATCGTCGTCATTGAAAATATCTACCGTCTGAGAAGCGACGGCGTTCCCGTCCGGGAGGCAGCCGTGCAGGGCGTCAAGGAGGTCGCCGGCGCGATCACCGCGTCGACGCTCACGACCATCTGCGTATTCGTGCCGATCCTCTTTGTGCAGGGGCTCACGCGCCAGATCTTCATGGATATGGTGCTCACCGTCACCTATTCGCTGCTCGCAAGCCTGATCGTGGCGATGACGGTCATTCCCGCCATGGTCACCGGCGTGATGCGCCGTCCGGTCAAGCCGCAGGGCAAGACGCGCAAAAAGCTCATGGCAGCGTTTGAAAAAGCGCTGCGCTTCACGCTCCGTCACCGCGCGGCGGCGCTGCTCCTTGCGCTTGTGATCCTTGCCGGTTCGGCGTGGGCGGTCATCCGCAGGGGCTTTGTGATGTTCCCCGAAAGCGGCGGCAAGCAGGTCTCGGTCACGGTGCCGCTCGAAAAGGGCACCTCCTTTGCCGACGCATCGGAGATTGCGGACGAGTTCATGGAGATCATGTACACCGTGCCCGGGCTGACCGACGCGGGCGGCATGCTCGGCGGCGGGATCACATCGATCCTCGGCATGGACGGCGGGCAAAGCACGGATGTGCGCGAGATCACCGTTTACGCCCTGATCGACGAAAAGAGCGAGCTTTCGAGCATCACGATCCGCAAGAGCATCGACGAAGCGCTCTCCCCGCTGCGGGAAGCGCATCCCTATACGATCGCGGGCATGAGCACGATGAGCTTCTCGTCCTCGATGTCGGGCGACGATATTGCGATCAAGCTGTATTCCAACGATCTGAACGTCCTGTCGGAACAGGCGATCCGGATCGCGGACGCAATCGGCAGGGTCGACGGCGTCCGGGAGGTCGACAGCGGCGCAGGCGAAACGATTCCGACGCTGCACGTGTCCGTGGACAAAGCAAAAGCGGCGGCGCACGGGCTGACCGTTGCGGAAACATATCTGAAGCTTGCGGAGGTGCTGAAAAACTCCGTGTCCTCCACCTCCGTCTCGTCCGATGCGACCTCGCTCGACGTCTCCGTCATCGAGGACTCCGGCGTTCCGCATTCAAAGGAAGCGCTGGAAAACCTTGCATTTACCGTGACGCGTCTCGACAAATCGGTCGAGACCGTGAAGCTCAAAGAGATCGCGACCGTCACCGAAACGACCGCGCTCGCCTCCATCAACCGCATCGATCAGCGGCGTTGCCTCACGATCACCGCGGCGCTCGAGGAAGGCAGAAACGTCACGCTCGTGAGCCGCGATGTGCAGAAGGCGGTCGATGCGATCGCGCTTCCCGCAGGCTGTACGCTGACCTACGACGGACAGAACGAGGCGATCAACAGCGCGCTGAAGGACCTGATCTGGATGCTGGCGCTCGGCGTTCTCATCATCTATCTCATCATGGTCGCGCAGTTCCAGTCGCTTCTCTCTCCGTTCATCGTCATCGGCACCGTGCCGCTGGCGTTTGCGGGCGGGTTCATCGCGCTGTGGATCACCGGCACGGAGGTCGGCGTCGTCCCGATGATCGGCTTCATCATGCTCGTCGGCATCGCGGTCAACAACGGCATTGTGCTCGTCGACTGCGCAAACCGCTTCCGCGACGAAGGGCTTTCGAAGCGCGACGCGATCGTACAGGCGACCGTCATCCGTCTGCGTCCCGTCCTGATGACCGCGCTGACCACGATCCTCGGACTTCTTCCTCTGGCGATCGGCTTCGGCACCGGTGCGGAGATCGTGCAGCCGGTTGCGATCGTCTGCATCGGCGGTCTCACCTACGCCACGCTGACCACCGCATTCATCATCCCTGTGCTTTACGACCTCCTCCGCCGCGACAAGCGCCCCGCACCGGAACCCTCCCCGGCGCCCTCCCCCGCGCCTTCGGACGCATAACCGCAGTCAGAAAAACGGACCGTTTTCACGGTCCGTTTTGGTTTGCTTATTCCTCCTCCGCCAGCGTGCGGAAGCGGGTGTATTCGCCCTGGAACACGAGCTTGCAGGTCTCGATCGGACCGTGACGGTTCTTTGCCACGATCGCCTCGCTCTCGTTGCCCGCGGTATCGTCGTAGACGGCGGCGCGGTACAGGAGGATGACCATATCCGCGTCCTGCTCGATCGAGCCGGATTCGCGAAGGTCGCTGATCATCGGGCGGTGGTCCTGACGCATTTCGGGACCGCGGTTCAGCTGACTTAACAGGATGATCGGCAGGTCGAGCTCACGCGCCAGAAGCTTCATCGCGCGCGTCATGTCGGAGATCTCCTGCTGTCGGTTGTCGTTCTTGCGATTGCCGACGCCGGTGCCCTGCATCAGCTGCATATAGTCGATGATGACCAGATCCAGCCCCTGCTGCGCCTTGAGTCTTCTGCACTTCGAACGGATGCTCGCAACCGTCGCGCCCGCGGAATCGTCGATGAACAGTTTGCTTGCCTGCAGCGGCACGGACGCCTCCATCAGCCGCTGCATCTCCGTATTGGACAGCGAGCCGTCCTTGATCTTCTGGGAATCCACGGCTGCCTCGGTGCACATGACGCGCATCATCAGCTGTTCCTTGCTCATTTCGAGCGAGAACACCGCCACGGAGCGATTGTCGTGCAGCGCGGCATACTGCGCAATGTTCATCGCAAACGCGGATTTGCCCATTGCGGGACGCGCGGCAAGGATAATCAGGTCGCTCTTCTGCAGACCGTTCGTCAGCCGGTCGAGCTTCGAGAACCCGGTCGCGATGCCGGTCAGCTTGCCCTTGCGGTTGACGATCTCGCCGATCTGGTTGATCGTGTTCGGAACGATCTCCTGCGCGGGCGTCAGCGTGTCCTCCGTCTTGCGCATGGAGATGTCGTAGATCTTGCGCTCGGCGTCGTTCAGGGAATCCTCCACGTCGCGCCGGTCGTTCATGCCGTCGCGGATCATTTCGTTGCCGACGCGGATGAGCGCGCGCTGGATGCTGTGCTCCTCAACGATCTTGCCGTAGTGCGAGACGTTTGCCGTCGTCGGCACGAAGTTCATCAGATCGGTCAGATACACAAGCCCGCCCGCGCTTTCGAGCTTTCCCGATTTTTCGAGCGCGTTAGATAGCGTCACGACGTCGACCGCGTTGCCCGCCTGACGGATCGTGCGCATGGCTTCAAAGATGCTCGCATGCGCATCCTGATAGAAATCATCCGGTTTTAACTGCTCCAGCATCGCGTCGAGCGCGCTCGCATCCAGCAGCATTGCGCCGAGGACCGAGCGTTCCGCTTCTATGCTGTGGGGCAATGATTCTATCGCTGACTGTTCCATTTATTCCTCTACGATGACTTTCACGGTCACGGAAATGCCCTCAAACAGCGAGAGCTTTGCGGGGTACTCGCCGAGCGCGCGGATCGGGTCGACGGAGATCTTCTTTTTGTCCACGTCCACGCCCTTCTGTTCCTTCAGCGCGGCGGCGATCTCCTTGCCGGAAACGGTGCCGAACAGCTTGCCGTTCTCGCCCACACGCGCCTTCACATGGATGGAATGTCCCTCCAGCGACTGCGCGATCTCGCGTGCCTTGATGCCCGCCGTAAACTTTCTGTGCTGCGCGGCGCTCTTCTGAATGTTCGCCGCGTTGATCGCCTGCGCGTCCGCGGGCTCCGCCATCTTGCGCGGAAGCAGGAAGTTGCGTGCGTAACCGTCGCTGACGTTCACGACTTCGCCCTTCTTGCCGCTGCCCTTCACGTCTTCCAAAAGCAATACCTTCATCGTCCGTTCCGTCCTTTCTTATTTCTCGGAATTCTCCTGTTCGTACCAGTCGATCGCCTCTTCCAGTCTTGCGATCGCTTCCTCCATGCTCGCGCCCTTCAGCTGTGCGCCCGCCATCGTCAGGTGTCCGCCGCCGCCGAGCTTTTCGAGGATGACCTGCACGTTGATCTGTCCGTAGCTTCTGCCGGAGATCGCGATCTGCTCCTCCGTGTCGGCAAGCACGAACGCCGCGTTGATGCCGCGGATGCCCAGAAGCTCGTCCGCCGCCTGCGCCGCCAGCTGCATGGCGTCCGGCGTGTTCTTTTCGACCGTCGAGATTGCGATGCCGCTCTTGCGGATCTGCTCCTTTTCGACGATGTTCGCGCAGCGCACGTAGCTCTGATAATCGTTTTGGAACATCTGCTTGACCGAGCTCAGGTCCGCGCCGTTCCGTCTGAGGTACCCCGCCGCGTCGAACGTGCGCGAGCCGACGTTGAACGCGAACTGTTTCGTGTCAACCGTGATGCCGGCGAGCAGCGCGCTGCAGGTGAACGCGGAAGGCTTCACGCTGTCCGCAAAATACTGCAGGACCTCGGTGACCATTTCGCTTGCGCTCGATGCGCGCGTTTCCAGATAGTGCAGCGTCGCGTTATCGATGTAATCCGCGTTGCGCCGGTGATGGTCGATGAGCACGATATGCTCCGTCATACTTAAAAGCTGCGGAGCAACCGTGTTGGACGCACGCTGCGTGTCGACCACGACGAGCACGGAATTTTCCTTCATCATCTCCGCCGCCTGATCGGGCGTGATGATCAGCGAACCGGCGCCGGAGCCCTCCAGCGTTCTGACCGCGTCCTCAATCGTCGAGTTCACCGCGTCGAGTACGATGTACGCATGCGTGCCGACGTGGTTTGCGCAGGTCATGACGCCGAGCGCCGCGCCGATGCAGTCCATGTCGGAATTGCGGTGTCCCATGATAAAGATGTCGCCGCTGCTTTCGAACAGCTGGAACAGCGCCTTCGAGAACAGTCTCGCCTTCACGCGCGACTGCCGCGGGTCATGCTGCCGCTTGCCGCCGTAGAAGCGGTAGTCCGTGCCGTCCTTCACGACGACCTGATCGCCGCCGCGTCCCAGCGCAAGCTCCATCGCGCGGCGCGCATCCTGTTCGGACGCCGCAAGCCGCGGTGCAATGCCGAACCCGACGGACAGCGAGACCGCCGAGGACGACCCGGTGTCGATCCGGTGCGCCTGCTCCAGAAGCGTGAACTTCTCCTGTTCAAGCTGCTGCATCTGCTTCGCTTCGAGCACCAGCAGGAAACGTCCGTTGTCGTACCGGCGGTAAAGCCCACCGAGGCGCTTGCTGAGGTCCGCGATCAGCCGCTCGACCTCCGCCAGCACCGCCGTGCTGTGGATCTGCGTGTCGCTCAAAAGTTCTTCGTAGTTGTCGACAAAGATCAGCGCAACGTACGGACGCTGCTCGGTGTACAGCCGTTGATAGTGCGCCGCCTCGGTGCGGTCGATCCAGTACTGGAACACCAGATTCCGCTCGTTTTCGCGCTTGACGAGCATGTTCATGACCTGAAAATTGCTGCCGTTATACACGATCTGCAGCGTGCGGGTCGGCTGCTGCATGTCGAATTCGGGTACGGCTTCGAGGATGTTCTGTCCGTCGAACAGCGATGCAAACGCGTTGTTGCGCCACGTGATCCTGCCGGAAAGATCCAGGACCGCGCACGGAATGGAGATGTTCCCCGCCAGTGAGATGACCGCGCCGTCGTTTTCGCGGAACACGCGATCCATCCGCGCCTGCTGTTTCTTGTCGATCCCGTTCAGGATCAGCGTCATGATCCCGAGCCAGACAAGTCCGACGCCGAGGACCGCCAGAGCAACGATGTACTGCTTTGTAAACACCGCGATCGCTCCCGCGCCGAGTACGGTGATCGCCGCGAATGCAATGATGATACCGCTGTATTTTTTCATAATTGTCCCCCGTTTTCTCCGGTGTTCAAAGGTTTCCGTAAGGATGACAGCATGCCGAGCACGGACAGCACCATTCCCGTGACCGTGGGCAGCATCAGCAGCGCGCCGATTGCGATCCACATGATCCAGCCGCGCCGGATCCGCACCCCGATCCTGCGGACCGTGCAGAGCCCGGCAAGCATGCAGGGCAGCCGCCACAGTTCCTCCGCGACAGAAGCAAGTCCGTTTGCCGTGCTCCAGCCGAACAGGCTCAGAAGCATCGTTCCGATCGCCAGCACGCCCGTCAGGATCACGTACCAGCGCTCGCACCGCCAGTCCTCAAAGCGCGGAAGCGCCGTGAGCGCCGCGCCGCCGTGTCGGTTCCAGAGGTGTGAAAGCAGCGTGTTCGAAAGCGACGCCGCCATCGCCGCCGACAGCATCACCGGGACGGTCGCCGCCTCGGCATTGTCCCGATAGGTTTCGATGATCTCCGACACCTTGACGCCGGCGACCTCGACATCCGTCATGCCGAGCGGCTCCAGCGTCTGCCGGAACAGCCCGATCGCGTCGCGGAACCAGCCGTACCCGTCGCCCTTTTCGATCAGCCCGGGCAGGCAGAGATAGCCGAACAGCGCGGCAAGAATCAGAAACGATCCGTATATGACCGTCCGGAAATTCGAAAGCCGCAGGCGCTGCAGAAGGTACAGCCCCGCGCCGGGCAGTGCGATCAGCAGCAGCGTATACAGCGCGGACTTCGCGTCGCCCGAAACCAGCATCCCGCCTCCGAACGCAAGCACGCCGAGCGCCGCAAGCATCCACGGCGAAACGGTATGCGCAAGCCGTGCCCAGAGCGCGGGCACGACCGTCAGCAGCAGCACGGTCAAAAGTGCCTTGAACGCCCGCGCAAGCAGCTGCGCTTCCGGCGTCTGCGCGCGCGCGAGCCACGCGCCGGACGGCACGAACGCCAGAAGCAGCGTCCCCGCCGCCGCACAGAGCATCGGCAGCCATCGGGAATCATTCGGTTTGGAACGGTGATAGGATTCCATGGTTTCATTTTACGCGTTTTCGGACAAATCGTCAAGGGAAACCGTCGTCCTTGTCCGGTGAAAAAGCGGGATCCTCCCCCAAAGGAAGGGATCCCGCCGTCGTTTTTTACTTTGCTCTGGACTTGATCTCGTCGAGGATCTTTGCGACAAAGTCGTCGACCGGCATCGCGCCGAGGTCGCCGTCCTTTCTCGAACGTACCGCAACGGTGCCGTTCTCCGCTTCCTTGTCGCCGATGACGAGCATGTACGGGATCTTCATCATCTGCGCCTCGCGGATCTTGAAGCCGATCTTTTCGTTCCGGAGGTCGGTCTCCACGCGGATGCCGTGCTCCGAAAGCTGTGCTTCGATCGCTTCCGCCGCCTCGTTCGCGCGGTCGGTGATGGTCATGATCTTGACCTGCACGGGTGCGAGCCACGTCGGGAACGCGCCCATCGTCTCCTCGATCAGGTACGCCATGAAGCGATCCAGCGATCCGAGGATCGCGCGGTGCAGAACGACCGGCGTGCGCTCCTTGCCGTCCTTGTCGATGTAGGTCAGGTTGAACCGTGCCGGCAGACAGAAGTCGAGCTGGCAGGTCGAAAGCGTGTACTCCGCGCCGACCGCCGGGGTCACGTAGACGTCGAGCTTCGGACCGTAGAACGCCGCTTCGCCGATCTCCTCGGTGTATTCGAGCCCGAGCGAGTTCAGAACGTCGCGCAGCGCGTTCTCTGCGGTGTTCCACATTTCGTCGTCGTCATGATACTTGACCTTGTCGGAGGGATCTCTCAAAGACAGCGCGCAGCGGTAGTTCGTGATGCCGAAGTCCTTATAGGTCGTAAAGATCAGGTCGACAACCTTTGCAAATTCGTCCTTGATCTGCTCCGGCGTGACGAACAGATGCGCGTCGTTCTGGCAGAAGTGCCGTCCGCGCTCGATGCCCTTCAGCGTGCCGGACGCCTCATAGCGGAAGTCGTGTGCGATCTCGCCGATGCGCACCGGAAGATTGCGGTAGGAATGCTGCGAGTTTGCATAGATGCGCATGTGATGCGGGCAGTTCATCGGACGAAGCACGTAGGTTTCGTCCTCGACGTTCATCGCCGGGAACATGTTCTGCTGGTAGTGATCCCAATGCCCCGAGGTCTTATAAAGGTTCACGGTGCCGATGCACGGCGTCAGAACGTGCTGATAACCGGTCTTGATCTCGCGCTCGCGGATATAGTCCTCAAGGATGCGCCACAGCGTGTATCCCTTCGGGAGGAACATCGGCATGCCCTTTCCGACGAGCTCGTCGGTCATAAAGAGCCCGAGCTCTCTGCCGAGCTTTCTGTGGTCGCGCTTCTTCGCTTCCTCGATGCGGGTGATGTACGCCTCGAGGTCCGCCTTCTTTTCGAACGCGGTCGCATAGATGCGCTGCAGCATCTTGTTCTTTTCGGAACCGCGCCAGTACGCGCCGGCAAGGCTCATGATCTTGATGTTCTTGACTTTGCCGGTAGAAGCTACATGCGGGCCGGCGCAAAGGTCCACGAACTCGCCCTGACGGTAGAAGCTGATCGTTTCGTCCTCGGGCAGATCCTCGATGAGCTCGACCTTGTAGGGCTCGTTCTTTTCCTGCATGAACGCGATCGCCTCTTCGCGCGGCAGCTCGAAGCGTTCGAGCTTATGGTTCTCGCTGACGATGCGCTCCATTTCCTTTTCGATTGCCTTGAAATCGTCGGGCGTGAAGGCATGCTCGGAATCGAAGTCGTAATAGAATCCCTCCGCGATGGCGGGACCGATGGCAAGCTTCGTTTCGGGCCAGAGTCTTTTCACAGCCTGCGCAAGGATGTGCGAGCCGGTGTGGCGATACGCCCAGCGTCCGTCCTCGTCCTCCCAGGTCAGAAGCTTCAGCGTGCAGTCCTTTTCGATCGGACGGAACGCGTCCGCGCGCTCGCCGTCGATCTCACAGCAAAGGGTCGCTTTCTTGAGACCGTTGCTGATCGCGCCCGCGATGTCGAGCGCGCTCATGCCGTTTTCAAATTCCCGCTTGGATCCGTCGGGAAACGTAATAATCATATCCATACCTCCTGTTTGATTCAAAATAAAAAAGCGTCCCGATACAAGGGACGCCGTATTTTGCGTGGTTCCACCCTATTTGGTGCTCTGTTCGCTGTAACGGGCGAGCCCGCTTTGATCCTCCGGCGGTCTTCACGCTGT
>JAZNHI010000185.1:0-13698 GCA_045576895.1 Clostridia bacterium
ATGGCTACGATCCGACTTCAAACGGCGGGGTTTTCAGAATCGAAGGGGAACATGGAGCATCCGGAACGAATACCGAACCGATTGAAAGGGTATGATTATGGCTCAGTGGGTGCATATTTCATAACAGTATGCACAAAAGACGGCAATCGTTTATTCTGGAACGAAAATACAGAAGCAATGATCCGCGTTTGTTTGCTCTCCTACCGACCTGTAGGGGCGGATCGTATCCGCCCGTTTCTATCGACGGAGGGGAAGATCGTTGATCGGGCAATTCAGGATATTTCGCTTCGGTATCAAAATGTTTTAATGGACCATTATGTAATTATGCCGAACCATGTCCATATTCTGCTAAGACTGATGAAAGCAGAACCGGGGATTCCGGCTAAAACCGTTTCCGATATTGTCGGGCAAACAAAAAGGCGGGTATCAAAGGAATTGGGGAAAGCAATTTGGCAAAAATCGTTTCACGATCATATCGTTCGTGATGAAGAAGACTGGAAGAGAATATGGACGTATATAGATAACAATCCTGCAAATTGGGAAATCGATTGCTTTTATCGTTGATGAAATGATAAAACGGGCGGATGCGATCCGCCCCTACGGGAAAATGCCATGCCGTTGAATCGACGCTTACGATACCGGCGTCTGTTGTAAACTGTCATGTCAACTGTCATACAGAAAGGAGAACACATGATCCGAAAAGCGGAACCGCGCGACGCGAAAACCGTCGCGAAGCTTGCCGTCGGGCTTTGGCAGGAGCATTCGACCGAGGAGATGGAAGCGGAATTCGTCGAACTGCTTGCAGATGACGCATGCGCCGTTTTTCTGTATGAACAGGCAGGAGAATCCGTCGGCTTTGCGCAATGCGGGCTTCGACACGACTACGTGGAGGGGACGGAGACCTCGCCCGTCGGGTATCTCGAGGGGATCTACGTAGCAAATGCGTACCGGAATCGAAAGATCGCTTCCGCACTGCTCGCTGCTTGCGAAGATTGGACAAGGCAGCAGGGCTGTACCGAATTTGCAAGCGACTGCGAGCTCACAAACGCCGACAGCCTGCGCTTCCACCTCGCGACAGGCTTTACGGAAGCAAACCGCATCATTTGTTTTGTAAGGAAACTGTAGAAAACAAGCGCTCCGCATCAACGGAGCGCTGTTTTATCGTGGGTTGCTATGGCAGTACCGGCGTCGGCATGGGCTCCGGGGCAGGTTCTTCGGTCGGGGGGCATGCGGTGGGCTCAAACGAGGGCAGGGGGTTCGGCATATTCGCAAGCGAGACGCCGGGAAGCGGGATCGTGATCGAAGCGATCGGCTCGGCTTTTGATTGAAGCTCCGGAAGATTGCCCAAGGAGGAATCCCATGACCAGTCGTCGCGCGGTTCATCGCCCTCCTTGCCGGTCGCGTAGGTTGCGCGGACCGAGAGCTCCAACTGTCCCGCTTCATCGTACTGCGACGGCACGAGACCGATCTCGTATCGCGCAAGCTTCGTCTGCCCCCAGAACGCGCGGCTGACGCGCCACACCTGCAGCGAACCCGCTGCGGATTTGCATCCGGCGGAAAAATGACTGCCGTCCGGTCCGCCGTTCATCGCCTGATACAGTGCATCCTGCTGCGCGTCGGACAGTGTTCCGGCGTCCTTGATCGTGAGGATCGCGAACACGCCTGTCTTCGTGTAATGGATCTCCGCGTCGAGCGTCACGCCGTCGAGCGAGACGCGCGCGTTTCGGAAGCCGTTGTTTTCGTGAACCGAGAGCACGGTTTCACCCGAGAGCGGCACATCGATATGGACGGGGTCCGCAATGTTCAGAAGCGCTTCGGCGTCGAAGGTAAACGTCTGTTCGAGCACGCCGACCGTCGCGGCGGGCAGCGATTCGTTTCTGCCGACAAGGTACGTTCTTTGACCGCTCTGCTCGTCCTCGTTCACCATCAGCACATAGACCTCGGAGGCGTCCGCGTCGGGATCGAGCAGCAGCAGGATCGAGCGGACCGTCACGTCGCCGGTGGGCGGCAGCGTGGCGGGGAACTGATCGTACACCTGCGGCATCGCGCAGATCTCGGGGATGCGCATGATCCATTCGCCGTTCTCCTCGCCGTACGTGATCTCGGGCGGCGCTTTGAAGTCGACCAGCTCCGTGCCCGCATCGTCGGTCATCAACCCGTCCGCGTTATAGAAGAAGCAGCGGTTTTCGTTGCGCTGAACATGTACCGCGTCGATAAACGGGTTCTGTTGCCAATCGCCCTTCGGCACGCGCAGCTCGGTTGTCCACGAGATCGAGGCGGTCGTCACGGACAGCTCGCTCACATCGGTCTTCACCTCCCGAAGCCAGCTCCAGTCCGCTTCGTCGATCGGGGAGAGGTGCAGCTGGTTCATCCGCGCCTGATTGACGCACCCCTCCGTGTCGATCTCCGGGATCAGCCGCACGTCGGCGCTTTGCGCGGTAATCAGCCTTTCGATCGGCGGCTGCGTCGCCCAAGGGATCAGCTCGTTCGAAAAGCCCGGTTCCGCGGGGACCGGCTGCGCCGCCTGCCCGGGTTCGGTTCGGTTTCCGCGCGAGAACACGACCGAGCCGACCGCAAGCGTGAGCACAAGCATGACGGCGGTTGCGGGGATCACGAACCAGCGGGGGGCGGACGCGGCGCGGGATGCGGTCGTCCGTACCGTCGCGGCAGTTTCCGCGGAGGTTCTTCCGAGCGCGGCGTCGATGCGCCGCTTTTGTTTTTGTCCGCTCAAAAGATCGTTCTCGAGCGCGGTATGATAGAATCGTTTTTCGTTCATGGCATGTTCCTCATCGGTTGATCGTAATGGTTTCCTGGCTGAGCCGCCGCCGCACGGCGTTTCTGCCGCGGTACAGACGGCTTTTCACCGCTTCCTCGTTCATCTGCATCTGCCGCGCGATCTCGGCAACGGACAGCTCGAAGCCGTAGTACAGCACAAAGATGCGGTAGCTGTCGCCTGAAAGCGTCTTTGCGGCGTCGAAGACCTGTCCCGCCATCATGCGGGCTTCGACCGCGTCTTCAAAGTGCAGCGGATCCGCAGCGACGTTTTCTTCCAAAGGCTCCGTTTCCGCTGTGCTGCGTTCCCGGTAGCTGCGGATGATCTCGCGCTTCAGCATTTTCAGAAGAAACAGCTGCGGGGCAAGAATGTCGGCATGTCCGCGCGCTTCGATACGCCGGTAAAAGTTGATGAACACGTTCTGCAGCGCATCCTCGGCGTCGCGCGGGTCCGACAGATGCACGATCGCGTAGCGCAGCAGGGAACGGTATGTTTTTTCATAGATCCTGTCGAAATAATCCTGTTTCATAAGCCCAACCTTTTTGTAAGTCCTTACACCGATAAAGAGGACGTGCATGCGGGATCGGTTGCGTTTTTCTTTATCATACACTTTAGATGCGTCGGAATTGTCAAAAGGCGGTAAAGAAACGACCGTAAAAAAGGACGCCGAGATCGGCGTCCCATACAATTCGTTTTTCTCACCACGCGTTGTACAGCGTGAACGTGTCCTTTTCCGCGTCGCGATAGTAGTTGTAGTCGTCGAGGTACGGGGAGTAGGTCGTGATCGCGATGTTGCGCGTCTGCGGGTTGAACATCAGGATGCGCGCGTAGCCGAGCCCGTATTTCTTATCGTCCTGGAAGTTGTACATCATGGCGTTCACGATGTGTCCGTCGTCGTACGCCTTGCGCCAGCGCGCGGAGCCGTCGTTGTGCCCGCACAGCACGAGCCGCACGGAGGGGGAGACAGCAAGGATCTTCTTTTCCACGCGCTTGCCGTTCGTCGAAAGCGAACCGTCGTCGTTCAGGAAGCTGTGCACCAGCAGCACGGCGGGCAGGTCCGCGTACGCGCGGATGCGCTCGTTCAGCCAGTCGGCATAGGACGCGTCGTTTTGCCAGCCGATCCCGCAGAGCAGGATCCCCTGTTCATAGAGCGGCAGCACCCAGCAGCGGCGGTCCGCCGAAAACTCCATGCCGTCCGTTACGGTGCAGAAATCGTAGTTCATATACATCGTGTAGTCGACCGAATCCGCGCCGACGTCGTGGTTGCCCGCCACGCAGTAGAACGGCAGGGAATCCTTGACGCGGACGATCGCCGATTCGGCGTTGGTCCAGTGACGCGTATAGTTGCGGTTGTCCACGATGTCGCCGGTGCAGACGACGGCGACGGTGCTGTATTCGTCCTGCACGCGCACCGCCCAGTCCGCCATCGAACGAAAGATCTCCGGCTTCTTATACGCATAGTACTGCGTGTCCGAAAACCAGATCAGCGAGAAGGGTTCCGCGCTTTTCGGGATCGCGGTCGGTGCGGGAACGGCAGTCGGCGCGGGCGTGACCGGCGCGGATGTCACCGATGCGTACGTTACGAACGCCGCGGTCTCGGGCGGCAGGGTTGCGGGATCGGGCGCGGGCGTCATCAGGAGCGGGATGAACACCTCGGTGATCTCGTAGATCGTCGGCACCGGCGTGGGGACCGGCGTCTCGGTCGGCGCGGGCGTCTGCGTATCGGTCGCAAACACGGACTCCGCGTTGGATTCGGAGATCCGCTCCTGCGGGGTCTTCGTGGATTCGCGCCGATAGTAGAACATCAGCACGCAGATGACGGAAAGCAGCAAAAGCCACAGCGCCTGAAACATGCGGGTTTTTGACATGGAATCGCCTCCGGTTCGATTTTTCCGGGAGCATAGCATGCGAAACCTGACAGATGGTGTTTTCGACAAACAAAGTCCCGGCGGGGTCGGATTCGAATCGCCTCGCATGCATATACGAAACCGGTCAAAAAAAGCTTTTCAAACGGCGCGGTTTATGGCATAATAAACAATAGACAAAAACGGAGGGCATTCATATGCAGAGCGGAACGATGCGCCGCACGGAGCAGTTTATCGAAAACAGAAAACGGATCGAACGGATCTTCCGGATGTCCACGCCGCAGGTACAGTGCCTGTGCGCGCTTCTGCTGGGACTGGACGACAGGGACGCGGACCTCATGTCGATCCGGCGCGGCAGGAAAATCCTTCGGAAAAACACCGGGATCTTCTCGGCATTCCGGGGCTTGGGCATGGCGCCTGCGGCGATCAAGATCGGCGAGCATGCGGACGGCGAACAGCGGCTGAATTACGCGAAGGACAACTTCAGAAAGCTGCGGAACGCCGGGTTCGCCCCGACCGATTACCTCTGCCCGGCGGCGTTTCTGATGGCGAAGGCGCACGACCGCGCGGACACGATCGCTGCGAATGCGTACGAGCACTATACCGAGATGCGGCACGCGCACCGGATCCTGACGGGCGGCGAGGACGTGATGTTTGCCGTGCTGTTTGCCATGTACGACGCCAAAAAGGACGAGATCTTCCCGCGGGCGGACGTGGCGATGGACCTTCTTTCCGGTCGGTTCGGACGCACCAACGTCGCGCAGATGGCAAGCTTTGCGATCGCGATCTCCGATCAGCCGGCGGACCTGCTTGCGCTGCGTACGGAGCGGCTTTACGATGCGGTGCGCACCGCGGGCGAGAAGAACCGCGAGATGCTCGACCTGCCGATCCTGGCGTTCCTTGCCGCGCTCGACGTGCCGGAGAAGGAAACGGCGGCGCTGATCGTTGAGCTGTCCGCATTTCTCCGGGAGCAGAAGGGGTATTCGCCGATGCGGATCGGACGGAGCCAGCGGCTCGTCTATGCAACGGCGCTTGCCGCGATCGACGCGCTGCTCTGCGCGCCGCTCGAGCCTGCGGAATTCGCGAAGAAGCGCGATCTTCTGCAGACGCTCATGATGTCCGGGATCCTGCTGTTCGTCGTCGTTTCGATGGCGGCGTCGGCACACTGAATATTGCACAAAAGAAAGGAAACGAGGATGGAAAACAAGCTCAGGGAGTACGCAAAACTGTTGGTCGAGGTCGGCGTCAACATTCAGAAGGGTCAGACGCTGCTGCTGTTCGCGCCGGTCGATCAGGCGCCGTTTGCCCGCATGTGCGCGGACGTGGCGTATGAAAACGGCTGCCGCGAGGTCGTGATGATGTGGAACGACGATCACATGACCCGCGCGAAGTATCTGTATGCCGACGGCGCGGTGTTCGACGAGTTCCCGCAGTTCCGTGCGGATCTTTACACGCACTATGCAAAGGAGGGCGCGGCGTTCCTGCACCTGATCTCCGACGATCCGGAAAACCTGCTGGGCGTGGACAGCGACCGCATCCTGCGCTCGCACAAGGCGTCGGGTGAAAAGCTCAAGGAGTATCGCCGCTATCAGGATCAGAACGTTTTCCCGTGGGGCATCGGCGCGCTTTCGAGTCCCAAGTGGGCAAAGAAGGTCTTCCCGGATCTTTCCGAAGCGGATGCGGTGAACGCGCTGTGGGACAAGATCTTCATGGCGTGCCGCGTGAAGGGCGACGGCTCGGCGGTCGAGGCATGGAGGAAGCACGCCGAAACGCTCAAGGAGCATGTGCGCATCCTGAACGAATACCGCTTCGAAAAGCTGCACTACGAGAACGCGCTCGGCACGGACCTGTGGGTCGAGCTTGCGGACAACCACGTCTGGGAAGCGGGCGGCGACCGCACCGCGCAGGGACAGGAATACATGCCGAACATCCCGACCGAGGAATGCTTCACCGCGAACAAGAAGACCGGCATCAACGGCGTCGTGTGCGCATCTCTGCCGTTGTGCCGCGACGGCAACGTCATCGAGAACATCCGCTTCACCCTGAAGGACGGACACATCGTCAAGGCGGAAGCGACCAAGGGCGAGGACGTGCTGCAGGCGGCGATCAGCGTGGACGAGGGCGCGTCGTACTTCGGCGAGGTCGCGCTCGTGCCGTACGATTCCCCGATCAGTAACTCGAAGACGCTCTATTACGAGACCCTGTTCGACGAGAACGCCGCGTGCCACTTTGCGTTCGGTAAGGCGTATGCCTCTAACGTCGCGGGCGGCGCGAACATGACCAAGGAAGAGCTCATTGCGGCGGGTCTGAACGACTCGATCACGCATGTCGATTTTATGGTCGGCACATCCGATCTCAAGGTCACGGGCTATACGCACGACGGCAGGGAAGTCCCGGTCTTTATCGACGGCAACTTCGCCTTCTGATCGAACCGATCCATGCGCTCCGCATTTTGCGGGGCGCTTTTTGAAAAAAAGATGCAGCATTTTGCAGCCTTGAAGTGTCTGTTGCAATGAAGGAAAAAGCTGAGTGTTTACAAAACACGAAAACAATGGTATAGTTTACAGTGAGATGATATGTGTAAAGGCATTCCCATACGAAGGAGGCAATTATGCGGAACACGTTCAGTAAGCTGTTTGCATTGCTGCTTTGCGCAGGCATGCTGTTTGCGCTGCTCCCGACGTTTGCGGCGGCGGAGAATACGGAACCCGATGAACCGGCGATCGAATTGCCGGGAGATGAAGACGTTGAATCGGCGGAAGAATCGGCGCAGGAACCCGCGAAAGAGGAATCCGTTCCGGGCGAGTCGGGAGAAGGCGATACGACCCTGCCGGAGCTGCCGATCTATGATTCGAACATCGTCGTTTTGGAGGAGGAACTGGTCCCCGGGATAAATTCTTTCCCGATTGAAAAAACCGAGATTATTTACTATCGTCGCGTGCGGCCGACAGAAGACGGGTATTATGAGTTTGTTGTCAACAACGCGATCGGACAGGCACATCTTGCAGACGGCGGACTGAATGAACTGAGCGAATATGCGGGACGCGAGATCTTTCAATACCTGAGCGCGGGCGAAACCTATTATTTCGGGATATCCATTCCCGACGGCAGAGACCCCGGAACGGTTCAGGCAACCCTTACGGTGTACTCGGCAAACGTCTGCGGCGATAATATGACATGGACTTTTGATGAAGATACCGGCACACTGAAAATTCGCGGGGAGCGGGAGATGTGGAACTATGAACCGGATACTGCACCGTGGGTTGTTTATAAGGATCAGATCAGAACAGTCGATTTTTCCAGTGTACCCGTACTTTCCTCGATCGGTTCCTATGCTTTCTATCAATACCCGAATCTGACAACCCTTAAATTGGCGAACGGCGGTTTGTACAGCATCGGCGAGTATTCATTCTACGGAACAGGTTTGACGGAACTCGATTTGCCGAGTCGGGCAAAGGAGATTAAGCCATATGCCTTTGCCGAATGTAAAGATCTGAAAACGCTGACCATGAGGCGTTCAAACGGATATGGTTATTTTATCAGGGATCACGCGTTTTACGGCAGCGGGCTTGAGAATATAACGTTCTCGGATGATACAAAAGAAATAGAACCGTATGCGTTTGCAAACTGCCCGTACATCGAAGCGATCGTACTGCCGGACTTGCTGCGTGTCATTCCGGAAGGTGCGTTTCAAAACAGCGGCATCCGATCGATACGGATCGGCAACAATGTGACGGATATCGGCATCGGCGCGCTTGCGGGCTGCACCAGACTCACACCGGACGCATTTATCGTCGATGCGGAGAACGAGACGTTCACGACGAAGGACGGTCTGCTGCTTACGAAGGACGGCAGGACGGTGATTTCTGCGCTTTATCAGACAGCAAGCGGCGCATATACAACGCCGACCGGCATCCAGGCCGTTGCGGACGGCGCGTTCTTCGGTTGCAGTGCGCTGACGAAGCTCACGGTTTCGCCCGGAGTCGTTTCAATCGGCAGACGGGCGTTTGAAGATTGCTCCCAAATGACCGACGTCTCGCTTCCGCTGACGCTGACAAAGATCGAAGACAACGCATTTAAGGGATGTCTCGCGCTGACGGATGCATGGTATCCCGCCGAAGAACAGACACGCCTTGAAAAGCTGACGATCAATTCCGAAGGCAACGATGCGCTGCTCAACGCGACGTGGCATTATCAGGAGCCGTGTTCGTTCGACGGCACGGTCGAATGGGATGAAAGCGTGCAGTTCAAGGGCACGACGCCGTATCTCGTATGGACCGGAGAACCGCTGACACCGGGCATCACGCTGAAAACCGCGGACGGCGAAACGGTCGATCCTGCGACGTATACCGTCGAATACCGCGAGAACGTCAATGCCGGCACTGCGTATATCTTCGTGACGTTTACGGAAGGCTACACGGGCACGATGCGGCTGTTCTTCAAGATCTATCTGCCCGCGACGACGGAGACATCCATCTCGAACGTCAAGGAGGGCGTCAAGCTGAGTTGGAAGGAAGTGCCGGGCGCGGACGGTTACGTCATCTATCGCCGCGCGTGGAATCTGCAGAGCTCGGGTTGGACGACCTTCGAACGTTGGAACAATACGACGTCGACCACATGGACGGACCAGACCGTCTATGCAGGCACGCGTTATCAGTACGGTGTCAAGGCGTACTTCAACCGGCGCATGGATCCGGTGACCGGCGCGATGATCGGCGGCAACGTCGGCGACAATTTCAACCTCGGTGTGGTCGGTCCGTTGAAGACAACCGTGCGCATCACGACGCGACGTCTGTCAATGCTGAAATCCGGCAGCGGCAAGATCACGGCAACGTGGGAACCGTCCAAGGTCTTTACCGGCTATGATCTGCGTTATGCAACCGATGAAACATTCACAAAGAATCTCAAGACCATTCGTATCACCGATCCTGCGACAAGCTCCACGACGCTGAAATCCCTGAAGAACGGCACATATTATTATGTCAGCGTTCGTTCGTATCATTTGTTCGAAGGCATGACCTATTACGGTCAGTGGTCGAACGTGATTCGCATCAAGCCGGGCAACACGACAACGATGTACGACGTCATGTACCGCGCGGTTACGGTCGGCGAGAACAACTATCGGGATAATCCGCTCAAGGGTTGTATCAACGATGCAAACTCGATAAACGGGATGCTGAAGGGCCTGAAACGTCCGTTCACGGTTAAGCTGCTGCGGAATGTCAGCAAGACGGCAATGATTAACGAAATCCGCACGGCGTTTGCCGACACGTGGGATAACGATATTTCCGTATTCCATTATTCGGGACACGGCGTCAATGCAAGCGGCTCGCCGGATTACGAACAGATGCAAGGCGCGCTCGTTTCGGTGGATATGCAGTATATCACTTTCGAGGAACTTGCGGAGGAGCTTTCCAAGGTCAGAGGTCGCGTGATCGTTATTCTGGACAGCTGTCACAGCGGCGCATCGATCGCAAAATCCGACGAGGAGAATCAAAAAGATCTCGAAGCGTTCAACCAAGCGGCGATCGATGCGTTCTCGGGGTACTGTCTTGAGGCGAAGGGCGAGGAAGGCGATCCGAATACGCGCATGGGCGAGCTGAAACAGAGCAAGTTCATTGTCATCACCGCGGCATCCGCCGGACAGTCTTCGTACGACGGTAAGTTTGACGGCTCCGGGTATTATCAAGGAGCGTTCTGTGCGGCAATCATCAAGGGGCTTGGCTGCACGTATCCCAACGGGCACTATACGGGCTCCATGCCGGCAGACACGAACGGCGACGGAAAGATCACACTCAAAGAGCTGTACGATTATGCTGCTTGGCAAGCGAGAAGCTGGGCCCCGCAAGACATACAGTACTACGGTCCGGACAGCGAGGTTCTGTTCTGCAGATAAAAATGACGGCAAAGCCGGAGGAGCAATCTTCCGGCTTTTTTGAATTGTGACAAAATTTCGGAAGAAATTTCACAATATATATAAAGGATTTTGGCCTCCGACGTCGTATATATAAATGTAATTAAATAGATGTAATTACATAGATATAATTAAATCGATGTAATTAAATAGATGTAATTAAATAGATGTAATTATACGGATGTAATAAAATGGATGTAATTACATGGATGTAATTACAATCATGGTATCATTTCAGGATAATTACACAGATATCAAAACAAATACGGGAGGCTTCCTTTGCGGGGGAGCCTCCGATTCATGAAACGGAAGATTTTTCCGGAACATGCAACCGAACGCGGCGCTGCGCGGTATTTCGGATAGACAGGCTCTTTGCAAGGCGACGGGGATGTGTTATACTGATGGGTATGAAAGAGGGAACGGACAACAGCGAACGCAGCGTGAAGCGCAGAATCTGCCTTGCATGGATCCTTTCGGGGATCGTGCTGGGCGTTTCACTGCTGGCTGCCGTTCTGTCGGCGGTCCGCGGACATTCGACGGAGATCGACCTGAAACACTACGTGAACGTCGGCACGGACGCGAGCGGGAAGCCCGCGGTGCTGTTGGACGTGGACGCGATCCTGAACGATCTCAGGCTGCCCAATCCGAACCGTCCCGGCGTGAACGCGGCGGACTATCCGGAGGTCTATGCGCTTTGTACGGCGCAGATGCGGCTGAAACCGATCGACGAGGATCACATGCGCGTGACGATCCTTGCGGACACGGAAACGCTCGCGCGGTACGGCATCACGTTTGCGGAGACGACGTGGGAACAGCAGATCAGGGGCTTTGTTGCGGGAGCGACGCCCACGCTGGTTCCTTTGCCGCAGACGGAAACGCCGGCGCCGAAGGAGGAGCCGAAGGACGCGGACGGGTATCTCATATCGCTGCTGGATGCGGACGGAAACGGGCTGAATCTGCGCGCCGTCTGCGAAGCGGTGCACAATGAACGAGATTTGTTGTGTAAAGAGATATTCGGAAACAATTATGACACAACTAAGACGCAAACGGCGTTTATAGTATATACGGAGGGTCGCCGCAAAAACCTGTACCGCGCAAGCTATACCGCGACTTACCGTCCCGAGGACGGCTCGGAGCCGTATTCGATTTGGTTCACGGTCGACGTATATGATCTGCTCCGCGCCGACGGCAAGATCACCTATGCCGGGACCGACGTCTCCCTATGCGACAGCGAGGAGGAAAGCAAGCGGCTGCCGGGCAACGGAACGGTGACGAAGCTCTGGGGCGGCGGCGTGCGGGTCGACGGAAAGAACGGCTTCGACCTCAACGGGTTCGTTGTGTTCCCGGGCTATCCGACAAGCTATTGTCTTGCGAACGGCGTCTACTGGTCGCCGACCTACGACGCGCTGGACGAGGATGCGGTCTGGAAGCTCACCGCCGTGGACGGGCACTCGCTGGCAAACCTTCTGCGCTACGCGCGAAAGGAGATCTACGCGCGCTACTATACGGCGTTCGATCCGAAATCGGAACGCGAGTTCCGGGAGCATTACAACGCATACGACTGGTATGAGGAACGCGAGCCGGACCTGAGCCGGCTGATGACGGAAGCGGAACGGAGCAACATCCGGCTGCTTCGCGAGATCCAATCTTTGATCGAAAAATAGGAGAACCGTATGAAAACCATTCGAACCATTCTCGCGACCTTCGGGGTCACATCGCTGCTGTACGGCGCGTTCGCGCTGATCGCGATGCACGGCAACTGGGCGTTTACCGGGCGCTCGATCTATCAGCTGTTCCGGGACACGGGCTTTATCATGCTGGTGATCGGCATCGGCTGCGTGCTGTCCTTTGTGATCATGACCGTTGCGCTCGTGTCGTTCCGCGACGAGGGCACGCGCAGAAAGCACGACATCCTGTACGACGACCCGGAGGAGGAATTCCTTGAGGAGGAGACCGTTCCGGAGGGACGCGCCGAGGAAGCGGACGAAAGCTGGTCCCCTGAGATCAAGCGGAAGCAGCGCCGCGCACTCCGGCATACCGACGAGGAACCGACGCCGGATCTGTTCGGCGACGACGATCCGGAGGAAATGACGCCGATCCGCATCGAGGAACCGGAAGCGTTCGAGCCGTCCGGATCGCGCCTGCGCTCGACGTTCCGCGAGCCCGTGCAGGAGGAGCCGACGCCCGCTTCGCAGCAGCCGCTGCAGTTCGGGTATGCGCCCGAGGCGGAACCAAACGATCCGGAGCCGTTCATGCCGGATTATGACCGGATGACCGCGCCGGAGGCGGAAGCCGCGCCGAAGCTTCGGAGATGTATCTACTGCGGAAGGTCGATCGAGGCGGATTCGGCGTTCTGTATCTACTGCGGCAGACGCGTGTAAAGGAGGAAGGCTTATGTCGAATGCATCGATTCGCAGACTGATCGGGGGCTTAGGCACGGGACTGATCCTTGTCATCTGCGCCGTGGTGATCGTCGCGCATTTTCTGACCGGACGCAACCTGCAGCGCATTGACATTTCCGAATACACGGATATCGTGAGCGACGGGAAGGGCGGCTATATCGCAGAGCTGGACGTTGATCGGATCATCAGCACGGAGCATCTTTACAATCCGACGGCGGCGGAGATGAAGGACCACCCCGAGATCGAGGCGCTGCGCTCGCTCGCTGTGCGCGTTACCCGGCAGGGCGACGTGTATGAGATGGAGACGGTGACGAGCGGTTCGGACCCGACCGCGCTTTTCAAGGAGCACGGGATCCGGCTGATCAATACCAAGTGGCAGAAGACGGAGGCGGAGCTTGCAGGCAGAGAACAGCCCGCAAAGGACGACGTCCTGGACTTTTCGAACTATGTGCGCACGAACCGGAACGCAGACGGCACGTTCACAGCGGTGATGGACAACCGGGCAATGCTGATCGACTGCGGCTTCGATCCGGATCGGGATTCCGGATCCGGCGGAGGACGCGCGCTCTCCAGCATCGCGATCGGCTGTCAGAAGACCGGCGACGGCTATCAGCTGCAGATCACAAGCTCGCTGCCGACGGTCATGGACGACCTGAAGGCGGCGGGGATCGCCTATCGGAATACCAAGTGGACATGGACCGATGCGGAGATGGCGGAGCACGTCGGTACGGTCACCGTGCCGGA
>JAZNHI010000186.1:0-32253 GCA_045576895.1 Clostridia bacterium
GGCGTTAATCTGTTGATTACACAGAGATGGTATTCTGAATCGACAGAAACCGAAAATCGCCGATCATATGGGCAGTTATAGAAAAAACAAGATCCGCAGAAAAGCGGATCTTGTTTGTTTGGTACGAGTGTTGATAACGGATTTGATGAAAAGTTGAAAGACAGTTGCATACACATTCCAACCTATTATGGCAGAAAGCGTTTCTCTTTACTCAGAAAACCGAATTGTAATTCTGAATATAATAGCTGTCTAATTCTTTTTGTCTATTAACTAATGCATAGCACTTTTTATCGACAAAAGAAATCTTTTGATTTCCTCAGGGATATCATCTTCCGTAAGTTGATTTAATACTTCCTTCTTTGATATCTTCAATTTTAAGTCACCGTTAATCCAATCCATCAGCAAACGCAGGCATTGCTTTCCCATGCCCACTCTTTGCAAATTATCCAGATCAGAATACGATTCATTGTCTTGACGGCATCGCAGGTTCTCGATCACGCGATGCAGAACGATCTGGTTTACCGGAATGTGTTTGAGAAGCTCAAGGTTCCGCACGTCGAATCCGTCCCGCGGGAGCCGATCACGGAGGAGCAGCGCGATCTGATCCTACGCACATGGAAAGGGCATCGCATGGGCGTTCCGGCGTTGATCATGCTCTACTGCGGACTGCGGCGCGGGGAACTGTTGGCACTCCTCTGGAGCGACGTCGATCTGAAACAACAGACGCTTTCGATCACGAAAGCGGCGGACATGCCGACGAACGCGACGTCCGTGAAAAAGCCAAAGACGCGCGCGGGCATCCGCACGGTGCCGATCCCGAATGCGATTCTGCCCGCGCTCAAATGGGCGCGAAGCGAGTCGAAATCGGTGTATGTCTGTCCTTCCATGACTACCGGCGGCATCATGAGCGCACAGGCATACAGCCAGGCGTGGAGAAGCTATATGCACTACCTGAACATAGAAGCAGGCGGCAGGGATCGGAGCCGCAGCAATCCGAAGGTCGTCGCTATGGAGCCGTTTACAGCGCATCAGCTGCGGCATAGCTACGCGACGATGCTATATGATGCGGATGTGGATGTAAAAACGGCACAAAAACTGCTCGGTCATGCGGACTTCGGCGTGACGATGAAGATCTATACGCACCTTTCCGCAGAAAAGGAGACGGCAGGGATCGAAAAGCTGAATGAGCATCTGGATCAACTTCTCGGCAGCACCATCGGGGACAAGGTGAAAGAAGGGTGATAAGACAAGCAAAACGACAGCGCATCGGGCAACCGGGCAACCGGTGCGCTTTTTTTATGTTTCGTGATTTGTATGATAACAAATAAAGATTAAAGCAGACATAAAACAAAATTGCTTATATATTATCAATTCGTTGACAAAACTAACTATATCTGCTAAAATATGAGCATGAATATGATGGCGACACCGAAAGAGCTCGGCATGGAAATTGCCGCGAATCTGAAGAAACTGCGAAAGCAGCGGAAGCTTTCGCAAACTGCGCTTGCCGAAAAGGCAGGCGTCAGCTATGGGTCGATGAAACGCTTTGAACAGACCGGGGAGATTGCGCTCGAATCTCTGCTGAAAATCGCAATCGTGCTCGGCGAGACCGAACCGTTTGAAGCGCTGTTCAAATCGACCGAGATCAAGTCCATTCAGGAGATTATTGATGGAACCCTATAAGTCGCTGGATGTGTTTTATCGGGGGAGGAAAGTCGGCACACTCGCGCTGTACCAACGTTGGCTCGGCGCTTTTCAGTACGACGCGCAATGGCTTAAGGACGGCTTTCCGATCAGCCCGCGTACACTGCCGCTCGAGGATCGCGTGTTCATTCCAAAGTACGATCCGTTCGAGGGCTTATTCGGCGTGTTTGCAGATAGCCTTCCGGACGGTTGGGGACGGCTGTTGGTGGATCGAATGCTGTTAAAGGAGCACGAGGACTCGAACGCAATCAGTTCGCTGCAGCGGTTGGCGATTGTCGGGGAATCCGGCATGGGTGCGCTGACCTACCGTCCGTCCGTACAGTGGCAGAGTGAAGCCGCACAAAAGGAACTGGACTACTACGCCGAGGAGTGCAGCCGCATTTTGAAATCTGCCTATTCCGAAGATCTCGATGAACTGTTCCGGCTCGGCGGTTCCTCCGGCGGTGCACGTCCGAAGATCATGACGGAGGTGGACGGTGAGGACTGGATTATCAAGTTCCCGTCCGCAATCGACGGAACGGACATTGGCAGAATCGAATATGAATACAGCCAATGCGCGAAAAAGTGCGGAATCGAGATGAGCGAAACTCGCCTGTTCCCGTCCAAGACCTGCGACGGCTATTTCGGCACAAAGCGGTTTGACCGGCGCGGAACCGAGCGCATTCACATGCTGTCTGCATCGGCGCTGTTGGAGCACTCGCACCGTCTGCCGACGCTGGACTATCATATGCTCATGAAGCTCACGCTTGCGTTGACGGAAAGTTATAAAGAAGTCGAAAAACTGTATCGCCTGATGTGCTTCAACGTCTTTGCGCACAACCGCGACGATCACGCCAAGAACTTCGCATTCCTGTATGAGCCGGAAACGGGCTGGCGCCTCGCCCCGGCATACGATCTGACCTACAGCAACAGCACGGGCGGCGAACACGCTACGATGGTCAACGGCAACGGCTCAAATCCGTCGATCAAGGATCTCTATGCCGTTGCCGATGCGATCGGACTGCCGAAGGAAACATACAAGCGCATCACGGAACTTGTACATGACGTTGTACATGAAGAGTTAACTGATATGCTGAAATAAAACAAACAATAAAGGGAGACTGTGAGATGACAGAGTATAGCCATTGCTATTTTGCGTTTATTGACCTTTTGGGTTTTAAGGAGATCGTAAAGAAAAAAACGTGTTCAGAAATAGTTACTATATTTGACGAAGTAAAGAAACGCTATTCTATTAATCGTGTTCTCGACGATGATGATGGAGTCCCAGTCATCCCACCAAAGGATATTCATTACTATATTATGTCAGATAGTATCTGCATTTATATCAACGATGACATTCCATCTGCGCTTCCGATTTTAGTATGTCTCTGTATGAATCTTCAGGTGCGGATGCTCTGTTTGGACACGCCCATATTGGTCCGCGGAAGCATTTCAAAAGGTGATATTTACGAGGATGATGGAGTTTTGTTTGGACCGGCTTTGGTAGAAGCCTATATGAGATCTGAAAAACTGGCTCATGTACCTCGAATTGTCATACCGGCCCAGTTATATGAAGAAGTAAACGATCAAGTCGAAAAAGCATTGCTGGATGGATTCACGTATTTAGAGCAGGATGCATTCTATGTAACCAGGTATATTAACTATTTCTGTGTGCATAGTTCGACAATTGACCATCGAGAAAATGTGACAAAGTATATTGAAAACACACTAAACTCCTCTTTGGATCAGTCCGTAAGAGAAAAGTATCTATATGTGAAATCGTGGATGGATTATTACTATCAGCAAGAGAAGATGAAAATGCATGAACACTGATTCTTCTATTATTTCCAGAGTTTGGGGAATGAGCAGCCCGTTGGGAGATGGCAATGTACCCTACAGCGATTACTGATGCCCCGCACGCACCACTGGTGTATAAACAGATTGAGAATTAGAAAAACGGTTTTCTCTTAAATATCTGTGCCACTATTGGGCATGCATATTCATCAAAAAAGCGGAATGGCGGTTCGATCATACCCAAAGCCACGATTTCAAAGTGTCGTATTTTTGTCGTCAAACCGCGAAAATGAGAGTTTTACACACAGGATAGAAAAGGAAAAAGCCCCAGAATTGGGGCTTTTTTAGTGGATGCGGGGGAGATTTTTGTCCGTTACACAGAAGAACACTTCCCGCTTCTCTTAGGCAGGGAAGTGCGGTTGTGCCTATGATTTCCTTGAAATAATAACAAAGCACGATGACAGCATCGTGCTTTTTTCTACTCATATTTGATCAGTGTAATATATGAGCATGAACAAATATCTGAGAAAATGATCGGTATTATTCTATCTTATCAATGAAAGGGAAAGGACTTGCCGAAGGCGCCTGCAGCAGGATCTGTGCGAGAAGTGCTGCCGCCTTGTCCTCCGAGATACCGCCTTCCAATACCCATTTGACGATAAAGGCCGCCATGCCGGCGGATTGGTACTCGTAATACAATCTGAGCTCACAGGAATCTTTCAAATCGAAAAAAGCCACGGCGTTTGTCAGATTTTGCCCGTAAATCAGATCGGTCAGCTGCCTGAGAAACGGACCGTCGTCGCCCTTCAGCATGACATAGATCAGGTCTTTGACTTCGGAAATCCCCTCCACGATATGCTTCGCATAGGAGATGATGGTTTCCTGCCTGACAAGCGAGGCGTCGGCAATGATGGGATTCAGAGAATTTCGGATGCGCTCGGTCGCCGTCGCCACCATCTGATCATATAGATCTTCCTTATACCCGTAATGCTGATAGAACGCGTTGCGGCTGATGTGGGCCTTGTCACAAATCTCCTTGACGGAAATTGCCTTCAGGTCCTTTTTGTCCAGCAGTTCAAGCAGCGCGTTTTGCAGCTTTTCCTGGGTCTTTAAGACCCGAAGATCGGTAAAGTTCATAAATCCTCCGCGGCTAAATGACAAGTGTCATATTATATCCTGGGACACGACCGTTTGTAAATTGACAGCGTATCGTGACACATGTACAATTAAAATAACACAAGTCAACACGACTTGCAAGTCATTTTATCAAACGGAGGACACTGCAATGACATTTGAAGAAAAGATCAAGGCGCTCAACGATCTGGCGATTGCGTGGTATTCCACGTCGCAGGCGGATGCGATCCACGAAGCGATTTTCCGCGGACAAGGCTTCGGCAAATTCGCCGACCATTGCAAGGAAGAGGCGGAGGAAGAGCTGGAAGAGGCAAAGAAGTGCACGGCGCGCATCGTTGCGCTCGGCGGCAAGCCGGAATTCGGCTTCATTCCGCAGGCGATCCACAATGATCCAAAGGCGTTGCTGGAGCAGTGGTACAAGGAGTTTACCGAGGGCGGTATCGCTTCCATGAACAAGCTTGCAGCCGATCTTTGTGACGACGCCGTCACAAGAAAGATGGTAGAGGAATTTGTCGCGGGCGAAGAGGAGCATTGCGGCTGGGTCGCTAAGCACCTTGCAATCATCGAGAAACTCGGCTATGACAACTACCTGCTTGAGATGATGGATATTTAACGATGGAATCGATCGGAAACGGAACATACAAGTGCAGCAAATGCGGCTATGTATATGACCCCGAAAAGGGAGATCCCAAGCACGGCATTGCGCCGGGAACAAAGTTCGAAGAGCTTCCGGACGACTGGAAATGCCCGCGCTGCCGCAAGGGTAAGGATATGTTCAAGCCGGTTTAACTTGGAAAGGAGCAGATAACCAGATGATTTTGAAAGCTGTCAAGTATTTTGAAAAGGGCTTCCATGCACAGGGTTTCGCATTCGGCGGAGAGGAGGGCATGGAGCACTTTGACAACAATGTCAAATATCGCGCGTCCCTTCAGAACTACGTGATTGACACGGGCAAGGACGTCATCCTCGTCGATACGGGACTGCCAAAGGAAACACCAAGCGCTGTCTGGGACGGGAAAGCACATTCGTACATGGGCAGATGGATCGAGGACTATGTATCTGCGCTGAAGACGGCAGGATATGAACCGGAACAGGTGACGAAAATCGTCTTGACCCATAAGCACAGCGACCATTCCGGCGAAATCAAAAGCTTTCCGAATGCCAAGTTCTATGTGAACAGAGTGGAGCTGGAAACGGACGAGGTAAAGGCACTGAAAGATCATCCCGGTCTCACGCCGGTGGATTTTACGGACGGTCCGTATTACAACTTTACCAGAAGTCAGATCATTGCGCCGGGCGTGCGTATGCTCCCCGCACCGGGTCATACCTATGGCAACAGCATCGTGATCGCAGAGGACGACGGGCTGTTCTACATGTTCCACGGTGATATTTCCTACACGGACGAAGCCATGTATGCAGATAAGCTGTCCACGGTGTACGACGATATTCATATGACGAGAAGCACGCAGAACACGATCCGCGAATTCATCCGCAATCATCCGACGGTGTACTGCGGAACGCATACGCCTCTGGGCTATGAAAATCTGGAAGCAAAGCGCGTCATGGATCTGGACCATCCGCCCAAAACGATTTGGCCTTCCGAGGATTATTTCGTGCTGGACGAGGGCACCGGCAAATACATCTGCTCCATCTGCGGGTATGTGTACGATCCCGCCGAGCACGACGGCGTAGCGTTCGAAGATCTGCCCGAGGATTGGAGATGCCCGCGCTGCAAGCAGCCAAAGGAGAAGTTCAACAAGGCGTAAGAAGACAGAATCGTGCTGGAAATCGGAACGAATGCTCCGGAATTATCTTTGCCGGATCATAACGGGCAGATTATTATTTTTCAATAAAAAGGAGAAAAAGTATGAAAATCGCAATTTTGAACGGAAGCCCCAGAGCAAAAAATACGGCAGCGATGATCAACGCTTTTGCAGAGGGCGCAAAGGAAGCCGGACACGAGGTGGAAATCCTGCATGTCGGCAAAATGAAGATCAACGGTTGTCTGGCATGTGAGTATTGCCATGGTAAGGGCGAAGGCACCTGTATTCAGAAGGACGACATGGTGAAGGTTATGCCCACCTATAAGGAAGCGGATATGATCGTTTATGCGTCCCCCATTTACTACTTCGGATTGACCGCCCAGATGATGGCGGCGATGCAGAGAGTGTATGCCATCGGCAAGCCCGCCAAGGCGACAAAGGCCGCTCTGCTGCTTTCCTCCGGTTCACCGGCTCCCTATGCCGGAGCGATTGCCACCTACAAGGATATGCTGGCATATACAGGCATCGAGGACGCGGGCATCATCACCGCCGCCGGTGAAGAGAACGGTTCCGACGAAAAGCTCGCCGAAATCCGGGCATTTGCAAAGGCGCTGTAAAGGCACGGTCATAAGAATCGGACTTCGTACAAAAATCATAAGAGAGGATAAAAGATATGCCGATCGGAGCGATCATCGGAATCATTATCGGTGTACTGCTGCTGTGCTGCTGTCTTGTGCACCGTCGCATAATTAAGGCGCTGATCAAACATGAACCTATGCCGAAAGCGCCCAAGTGGCATGTTTGGGTCAAGCCGGAGAACAGACGGGGCTGAACCGTCAAAGCTGAAAACGAAGAACGACGCACTGAGAAAATCGGTAGCGCTTTCTACGGAATGAAGATAATGAATAAGAGGCACCTCTTTGCCGAACAGATTGCAAAGAGGTGCCGGTTTTATATCCCTTTGTTTACAGCGTCCTTTTGAACCGGCGAAGCGCAGCCATCCGGTCGAGGTCGCCGTGGTGGATCTGCCGTTCCAGCGACGCAACGATCCTGTCTTTTCGGGAAAGGAAATCGGGGCCGGAGAGATTCACACCGGAAATCGTATGATGCGTGACGAACGAGCAGTCGCAGGTGAGGTTTTCAACAAATAGTTTCAGCTCCTCCAGCATCCCCTTCTCGGAAAGCGGATCGAATTCTCCGCGCTGTGCTTCCTCTAAAAGCGGCGTGCCGGGGAAGAGCGTCAGCCCACCCGTCCCGACGAGCATCGGCTTGCATTGGCTGAAAACCTTTGCGGAGTTGATCGCATGCTCACGGCTGTAAGACCTGCCGGCAACGCCGTTGAGGAACGTCATCCAATAATCGATCCCGGCTTCCTCCAATTTGTGACACTGCTCTAAAATGTCTTCGGCATGATAGCCCTTGTGAATGCGGTCGAGCGTCCAATCGTCGCCGGATTCCACGCCGAGGGAGATTTCCCGCATACCGAGCTCTTTCAGTGTTTTCAGCTGTTCAACCGTCTTGTTTTTGAGATCGGTGACTCGCCCCGCCAGATAGATATACTCGATCTTCGGCAGGTATTTGCGGATCATCTCAAAGATCGGTACAAGCTTGTCGTACGACAGCACCAACGGGTTTGCGCTCAGCAGCTGAATCGTTCGAGCGTTCGGGTCGCTTTCGGCAAGCTCCTTTAGGTCTTCTTCGATCCACTCCATCGGGGACATCCGAAACGGCACTGCCTTGTACATCGTGCAGAACTTGCACTTGTTATGCGTGCAGCCCTGCGTGATCTCCAAAAGTGGCCATGTCGGCCAATACGGGTTTCTGTAAACAGTTCCTGTAAAATGCATCGTTTTCTCCTTTACCAGCCTTCCCGAACCATCTGCGCGCCGAGCGCGAACGCTTTTTCCTGCTCCTTCGGGAACACAGTTTCGTGCCGCGCCTGCTTGGCGGCAGGGTTGAACATCGTCCAGTCGTAACGGCTGTAATCCTTCACCTGCAGCGTATCGCCTGCGATCATGACCTTTGTATTGCCGACCGCATCGTTCAGCGCCTTCTGATACTCTTTTATCGTTTTCCGATAGCCGATAACCGGATAGTATTCCTCGGGGCAGTTACTCGTCATGAGGAACAGAACAGGGATCTTTCGCACGTCATACCGATGCGGGTCCTTTCGATACGTCAGAGATTGAAAGACCAACCGTTCGTAAAGCGCGCGGAACCCCGCAGACGCATCCCCAAGGTAGTTCGGCGTACCGATGACCAGTCCGTCCGCCTCGCGAATGGCTTCCAGTACCGGCGCGAGTCCGTCCCTATACACACATTTCCCTTCATTGGGCGCGAGCTTGCAGGCGAAGCAGGACATACAGCCATGCACTTTCTCCAATCGGTACAGGTCAAACACCTGCACCTCGGCGCCTTCCGCTTCTGCGCCCTTCGCCGCTTCCCGTACCAGGGTACCGGTATTCATGCTGGTGCGCGGGCTGCAGTTAATGGCAACGATCTTTTTCATGGCAGCCTCCTTACAGCTCTGTCACAAAGTTTTCGAGAGGCATGCGCTTAAAGTGCCACGCGTTGGGCTTCGCCTTCTCCGAGGGATAGCCCATGGCAAACATCATAACGGGGATGATATTCTCCGGCAGCTCAAAGACCTCGGAAACCGTCTTGGCGTCAAAGCCGCGAAGCCAGACGTTGTGAATGCCGAGTTCCTCCGCTTCATACATCATCGTGGTCGCGGCGATAGAGGCGTCCTGCTCGCCGGAGTTGTAATGATCAAACATGCGGTCGTGGGGCGCTTTCCACACGGTATTCAGATCATAGCAGACCAGCAGCATCAGCGGTGCGTTGTAGTGGAACGGCGTCACCATCCTTGCCTTTGCAAGCGCTTCGGGACTTTTCAGCACATAGAAACGCTGCGGCTGATAGTTGCAGGCGGTGGGCACGATGCGCCCGGCTTCCAAAATCTGTTCCAGTTTCTCTTGCTCCACGGGGCGGGAATCAAAGTATCGTTCCGAATATCGGTTCTTTGCCAAGGTTAAAAAGTCCATAAGCCCTCCTGATTTGTTTTCTCTTGCACCCATTTTATAAAATTGTGTTGCGAATTGCCACATACAGAAGTATAATATTGAAAGATAATCTTACAAATGTTAGATATTGTAAGAACAGCGGAGGAGAGCCAATGGCGGAAATCACAAAACTGTGGATCGCGGACAAGATGCGGGAGCTGATGAAGCACAAGTCCATCGATAAGATCCGCGTCACCGAAATCTGCAAAGCGGCGGACATCGAGCGCCCGACGTTCTATTATCACTTCAAGGATAAATACGACCTTGTGGCGTGGATGTTCTGTACGGATGCTTACGGGACGGACCTTACCTCCGTTGCTTCCGCAGCCGCGGGGATGAACAAAATGAAGCAGGAGATCCTGTTTTACAAGCGCGCGTATGAGGATTCCTCCCAAAACGCCTTGTGGCATTATATGCTTGAATACTTTGTTCGCCGCTATACCGATCTTGCCAAGGAAAAGCTGCTCACCGAGGTTCTCGATCCGCAGCTTGCTTACAGCATTCGGTTTTATTGCATGGGCGCCGTCGGCATGACGCAGGAATGGGTGCTGTATGACAACATCACTTCAGCGGAAACCGTTGTGCAGATGATGTTCGCGTCCATGCCGGAGAACATGCGAAGGATTTATTTCCGGTAAATGCAGTTCTTTATGATGCCGTGCTGGATCTATTATTGTTCAATAGATACATTGTATATCAATATTTCCATTTAGTGGCGGGGGAGATTTTCGTCCGTTACACAGAAGAACTCTTCCCGCTTCTCTTAGGCAGGGAAGCGCGGTTATTCCTATGATTTCCCCGATATAATACAAAGCACGATGAAGGCATCGTGCCTTTTTACTGCAGAAAAATGATCGACAATATGATTACATATGAGGAACTATATAAAAGGACAAAAATATTCTTAGGATTCCCATGCTGCGCTTGTCACATGCGGCGAAAGAAAAGCCCTGCCGTTTGCAGACAGGGCTTATGTCAGGTGGACGATCATGAAAGAATCGCCTGAATTTCGGAAAGCGACGGCATGGAACGGATCGCGCCTTTCTTGATTGTGACCAGATAGGCGGCCGCGTTGGCAAAGCGAAGCATGGAGCGCAGACTCTCTTCGGAACGGTTGTCAATACCGTTTGTGAGTACGTCGTGCAGCACACAGGCGCAGAAGGTGTCTCCGGCGCCGGTGGTTTCGATCGTGCCGCCGAGCAGAAATGCCGGCACATGGACGCGTATGTTGCCGTAATAACTGTAACTGCCGTCCGGTCCCGCAGTGACGTTCAGGAGCCGGATGTTCGGAAAACGATTGCGAAGGATCGCCGCGCCCTTGTCAAAATCGGTCTCACCGGTTAAAAACTCCAGTTCGTTGTCGGCAATCTTCACAATGTCCGCGTGTGCGAGTCCCCAGCCGATCTGCGCTTTTACTTCGTCCAAACTGCTCCACAGAGGGGGACGCAGGTTCGGATCGAAAGAGATCAGAGCGCCGCATGTTTTGGCGTACTGCACCGCCTGTTCCGTCGCAGCCCGTACGCCGGCGTGTGTCATTGAGAGCGTTCCGAAATGGAAGATTCTGCAATCCCGCAACAGTTCGAAAGGCAGATCGTCCGCATTCAGCATCATATCCGCGCCGGGATTGCGGTAGAAGGAGAAGTCGCGGTCGCCGTTTTCGAGCTTGTGCACGACTGCAAGCGTCGTATGCACTTCCGGATCGGCGAACAGCGCACGTGTATCAATACCTGCGTCGGTCACGACTTTTCGGAGCTGCTGCCCGTAGACGTCGTTTCCTACTTTGCCGATGAATGCGGTTTTTCTGCCGAGCTTATTCAGCATGGCAAGTACGTTGCACGGCGCACCGCCGGGATTCGCCTCCCAAAGCGGGTTGCCTTGTTCGCTTGTGCCGTATTCCGTAAAGTCGATCAGCAGTTCGCCGAGAGCGACTGTTTCGAATTGCTTTTCCACAATTATACCTCAATATCGTACTTTTCAACGTCAATGATTGCCGCACCGTCGCAGGAAAAGGAGATGGAATCGGCGCTGACAGGCGTGTAGAGAACGAAGGACGCCGACTGCTCGCCGTCGTTGACAAACAATTCCAGACTGTAGCGATCCATGATAAGCCGCAGCTTCAGTTCGTTATGCGATGCGATCGGAAAATCACGGACATTGACGATGTCATGCGGGAAACCGGAACGGCTTCTGTCGACGCGGATCGTGTTGTTTTCCGGTTTGTGCCGGATCATTGTGACGCGCTCGCCGTCCTTTGCAACAAAGATCTTGAAATAGCGATACATATGTTCGCGGTTGGCGGGACGAACGGTGACGGTCATGTCAAGGAAACGTCCGGAAACACCCTGCAGGTTCGTTTCGTCTGAGATCATGACGTTTCGATAGCTGACTTTCGCAGATCGGTATGCTTCAATCTCACGAACCGGATTCTGAATGAGCCGTCCGTCGCGGATCGAAAGCTCGCGAGGGAGCGTCATTTGACCGCAGAAGGGGAGTCCCTTCAGCTTGCAGCCGGAGGATTCCCAGCTCTGCATCCATGCGATCATGATGCGCCTTCCGTCAAGCGACAGAAGAGACTGCGTCGCATAGAAATCCGTGCCGTAATCGATCGCCTGCGTGTTGTCGCGCAGCAGATGACGGCGATCACGGTCGTATCTCCCGATGATACAGAGCGTACTGTTGCCGGGATGAAATTCCAGTCCCATTGAGGTCATATTCTGCGGACTGGTCAACAGTACATGCTTTTCGTCCAGTTCAAAGAAATCGGGACATTCCCACATCTTGCCGTATTGATTATGACAGGACGAGAGAACGGAGGAGAACTTCCACTGAAATCCGTTTTCGCTCTCAAACAGCAGGATCGAGCCGCTGCCGTCTGCGGGGCGGTTTCCGATCACCGCCCAGTATTTTCCGTCCTCAAACCAGATCTTCGGGTCGCGGAAGTCGATCGGACTGCCGCCCTCCGGAAGATCCTTTGCGTCCAGAACGGGATTGCCCTCGTATTTTTTGTAGTTCGTTCCGTCGCCGACAGCAAGGCACTGCGTCTGATATCCGTCGACGACGCCGTTGGAACGGCGTTTGTTTCGCACACCGGTGTACATCAGGAGGTGCCGCCCGTCCGGGAGTGCGATCGCTCCGCCGGAGAAGCATCCGTCTTTGTCGTAACTTTCTTCCGGCGCAAGCGCGCAGGGGAGACGGTTCCACCTGATAAAATCGGATGTCTTGACATGTCCCCAGTGCATCGGACCCCATTTGGTATCATAGGGATAATACTGATAGAAAAGATGGTACTCGCCTTGATAGACGGAGAAACCGTTCGGATCATTGATCCAGCCTATGCCGCCGGTCACGTGAAAACGCGGCTGATCGAACTTCGACAGATTCGGATGATATTTCTGTTCAAATAAACGGGCTCTCTGCAATTTGTCTTTCATGGTGGTGCTCCTTATAAAACTTTTAATACAGCAGCCGCATCCCTTCCGATGCGGCCGCTGTACATCCAATAGGAGGGATGGAGATTATCTGCCGAGATAACGGGTGTACGCATCCTGATAGACAGCAAGCAGGCGATCCATGCCGCAGTTGTCTTTCAGCATCTTGAGATACGCATCCCATTCAGCGTCGGTCGGTCCGCCGTTCTTGAGCCAGGTGCCTTCATATTCTGCGACCTGGGAAACGAAGTCTGCCTTATAACGGCTGATGATTTCGAGCTCTTCATCGGTGAACGTGACGTCGTTCGGATAGTAGACGGGTGCTTCAACGTAGGGCATCCAGATCTCCTCGATATCATGCAGACGCTGCGTTGCGCGATCTTCCATGTAGAACACTTTGTTGTAGTACTCTGCAAGGATCAGACGCGGACCGTAGACTTCATACTGTGCCTTGAGCTCGCCGGCACTCTTGCCGAACTGTGCCTTTGCGGCGTCATCCGTGATGGTCTGCCAGACACCGTTCGCATCCTTCTCGGTGTAGTAAATGCCGATCGGACCGTACTGGAGCTGCATGACGACTTCGGGATCATACCACTGATCGAAGTACTTCAGGAGCAGTTCGGGATTGCCGCAGGCGGAAGTGATGTTGAAGTTGCCGGAGGTAACGCCCGGGCCCGAGCGGATCGTCAGGTTGCGGGTATTCTCATACTTGGTGCCCTTCGGCCCGTACAGCGGGGGCATGAATACGAAATCATCGGTATAGTCGCCCGCAATTTCCTTGATCTCCCACCAGGTCGTGACGCCGACGCGTCCCTGCGAGACCTTTGCGATCAGCTGCGAGGTGCTCTGGGAGAACATTTCGAGGTCCATGAGGCCTTCGGCATACCAGTCATGGAAATAGGTGACTGCATCGCGATAGGCGTCGGTCGCGCTTACGAATTCCACGGTGCCGTCCGGCTTCGCCAGCAGGTCGAAGCAGATGTCGCTGGTGAAGTTCGTGAAGCCGAAGCCCGCGTAGAAGATCTCCTGACCCCAGCACCACTGGTCGAAGCCGGTGGACATCGGGATCGTGGAGCCTGCGCCGTTGCCGTTTCTTGTCGCCATATCGTTATCACGGAAAGCGACGAGCGCATCGTGGAGCTCGGTCAGATTCGTGGGAACCGGCAACCCGAGTTCGTCGAGCCAGGTTTTGTTGATCATGGAGAACTCCGGAACCGCATAGATCGAAAGATCGTCGGTCGCGCCGATTGCCGCGGTGCCCATCAGCTCGCCGGAAGGCAGACCGTAGATCTTGCCGTCCGCCTGCGTGATGCCGGATTTGATGTTCGGATGCTTTTCGAAGATCGCGCACAGATTCGGCATGATCTCGGGAGTGATGTACGGTGTGAGGTCGATGAACGTGCCGTCGCTGCCGTACTCATTGATGTCGTTCTGCGAGAATCCGACTGCGATGAACGCGTCGGGCAGCTGGTTGCCGCCGATCAGAACACCGACCTTCTCACCGAGCGAGTCGCTCATGAGGTCCCATTCGATCTCGACGCCTGCTTTTTCCGCAAGTTCAACAAGAACCGGGTTCGAGTCGTTGCCGCTCGACAGAACGGACATGCCGCCGACGATCAGAAAGTCGGTCTGATCGGGGTTGATCTCCGCCGGCTTGTTGCCGCCGCCGCATGCGACGATGCCGAGCACCATAATGAGTGCAAGTGCAATGGAAAGTACTTTCTTCATGTTGTTTCTCCTTTTTATGAATTAGCCCTTCACCGCGCCGGACATAAAGCCCTGCTCGAAGTATTTCTGAACGAAGGGGTAGAGGATGAGCATCGGCGCCGCCGCCACGATCATGGAAGCGAACTTGACGAGCTCGGAGATACGGTTCGACTCGGCGTAGCTCATACCGCCGGTCATTTGCGTCATTGCTTCAGACGTAATCAGGATGCCTCTCAGCACGAGCGGGAAGGGATACTGGTCTTTCTGGAGGTAGATCAACGCGGTGAACCAGTCGTTCCAGTAGGCGACCATCGAGAAGACGACGATAACCGCCATGATGGAACGGGAGAGCGGAACCACGATGCGCCAGAACGTCGTGAAGTCGTTTGCGCCGTCGATTTCCGCCGCTTCATACAGTTCCTTCGGGATGTTGTTCTCGAAGAAGTTTCTGACGATAATGACGTTGCCCATTGCAACGCCTCCCGGCAGGAACAGCGCCCACATCGTGTTCAGAAGCCCGGTGTCGCGGACGACCAGGTAGGTCGGGATCAGACCGCCGCCGAAGTACATCGTAATGATGAAGAAAATGGAGATCCACTTTCTGCCCGGCAGTTTTTTCTTGCTCAGCGGGAACGCCGTGAGATAGACCATTGCGACGGAGAAGACCGTACCGAGCACGGTGTACAGGATGGAGTGCAAAAATCCGTTGAACAGGCTGGAGTTCTTGAACACCATCTTATAGCCTTCCAGCGTGAACTGGCTCGGGATCAGGAACGTTTTGCCTGCATATACATCGTACGGATCGGAGACCGACGCAACGACGACGTAATAGAGCGGATAGGCGATGATCAGCATGATCAGAGCCGTCAGGATGACCAGCACGACATCGCTGGCTTTATCCGACATGGTGTGCATACCTTGTTTTTTCTTCATGTCGAACCCTCCTTACACGAAGCTGACATCCGCGGCTTTCTTTGCGATCTTGTTGACGACCACCAGCAGGATGATGTTGATGACCGTGTTGAAAAGACCGATTGCCGTGGAGTAGCTGTACGCGTGGTCTACGATACCTTGTTCGTATACATAGACCGCGATGACGTCGCTTGTCGCCTTGTTGAGCTGGGTCTGAAGAAGGAAGACCTTTTCAAAGCCGACGCTCATGATGCCGGATACCGCCATGATCAGCTGCAGAATGACCATCGGGATCAATTCCGGAACGTCGATGACGCGGATGCGCTGGAACATGGATGCGCCGTCGATCTTCGCCGCCTCATAGAGACCGGGGTCGACCGCGGACAGCGTCGCGAGGTAGATGATGGTGCCCCAGCCTGCATCCTGCCAGATACCGGATATGATGTAGATGGGACGGAACGCCTCGGGCAGCGTCATGTAATCGATCTGGTTTCCGAAGATCAGATTGATGAGACCGCCGTAGGGGGAGAGGAAGATGCGGATCATACCGCAAACAACCATGATGGAAATGAAGTGCGGCGCATAGAGAACGGTCTGCACCACTCTTTTATAGCGCTTGAAACGAAGTTGGTTGATGGCGAGCGCCAACAGAATGGGAACGGGGAAGCTGAACAGCAAGGACAGTGTGGAAAGCAGGACGGTGTTTTTGATCATTCTGCCGAACGTCGGTGCCGTAAAGAACCGTTCAAACCAGTCGAGTCCGACCCACTTGCTTCCGAAGAAGCCCTGTGCGGGTTTATAATTGCGGAAGGCGATCTGAATGCCGTACATCGGGATGTACTTATAAACGATCGTGATCGCAATCGGAATCAGAAGCATAAGATAAAGCTGCCAGTTCTCCATAATTCGGCGACCGAGCGACTTTCCGTGCTTCAGCGGCTTGACTTTCTTCCCCTCAGCTTTTGTGACAGTGCTCACAGGGGATCCCTCCTTAATTCCATAAGTGCGAGGATAAGTGAAGTGACTCCAATAGCCCGCCTTTTCACCGTCGGGTCACCGGCCTGTGCGATGAAAGATGCGAGCAGCGTGAAACGTTACATCTAAAACCATTGTTATAGTATCACGAATCAACCGGATTTGTCAACGTAAAATCTGCAAAAATATGCGATAACTTTCATGTGAGACGCTGCTTACAGCGGTATTTTTCATAATCCGTGTATTTTTACTCTTTACATTCGTGAAACGTTGCGTTATAGTATAGACACAGATTTCATGAAATTTCACGAAACGGAGGTACGCCATGGCAAAGAAGGGGAACAACCCGACGATGAACGACGTCGCGCGCGAAGCGGGCGTTGCGCTCGGAACGGTGTCAAAGGTCGTCAACGGGATTCCGGTCGGCGAGGAATATCGCATCCGGGTGGAAAAGGCGATCAAAAAACTGAACTATCGGGTCAACAGCTATGCGCAGGGCATGAAAAGCGGAAAAACACGCGCGATCGCGGTGATTATGCCCAATCTGGTCAGTCCCTATTTTGCGTCGCTCGTGAACAGCCTCGGCAAAACCCTTGCGGCAAGAAAACATTATATGGTGTTCTTCGGGACCGATTACGATCCGGACCAGGAACAGGAATACGTACGCCTTGCGGAACAGCAAAAGGTGGACGGCATCATCTGTTTGAGCTACAACCCCAGACTTGAACTGTCTGAAGATATTCCGCTTGTTTCGATCGACCGCTATTTCGGCGCGAAGATCCCGTGCGTTTCAAGCGACAACTACGGCGGCGGATATCTTGCCGCCGAAAAGCTGAAGGAAAACGGCTGCAGACACGTTGCCATGCTGCGCATCGCAAGTAAACTGCCGCATGAGCCGGCAAAACGTCGTGACGGTTTTGTCGCGGGATGTGAGGCGATGGGACTTGCCTGCGATCAGATGAATTTGGAGGACGGTGCGCCGTATCAGGAATTTGTCGATTTCCTGCACGCGCATTTCCATAATGGGAAGCTGGATTACGACGGACTGTTCTGCGTAACGGATTCGGTCGCTTATCAGATCCGCGGAACGCTGAAAGAAATGGGACTCAGAGTTCCGGAGGATGTACAGATCATCGGTTTTGACGGAATCCGGAAGTTCGGAGATATGGAACTGGTTTGTTCCACCATCGTGCAGCCCGTGGACGCGATCGCGGAAACCTGCGTGAATCTGATTCTGAACACCGATCCCGGTCAGATCCCGTCATTGCTCTGCCTGCCCGTGCGTTATGAATGCGGCGGAACGACGCTGAAATAAACAACATGGCGAGCGAATATCTGAAACAAAAAGCGCAGAGAGAAGTGCAGGAAGAGACACCCCGGGAGCCGGTTGCTTTATCGCGCCGGGACCGGGTCGCCAACTGGTTTCATTACCATTGGTACTGGCTTGCGATCGGCGCGGTGCTGCTGATCGTGACGGGAACGATGCTCTGGAATATTCTCGGCATTGGTAAAACCAGACCGGACTATGTCTTTGCGTATGTCGGCAAAAACCCGCTCACCGAGGAACAGGCAGCCGCGTTTGAAGAAGCTGCTGCCGCCGTCGGCATCGATGTCAACGGCGACGGACGGGTCAAAGTGACGCTTAATCAGTACGGAACGGGGCGCACCGGCGACGCGGAGACCGCACTTCTCTACAACCAGGCGGCGGACGCCAAACTCCTTGCAGATATCACAAAGGGAGACAGCTACTTCTTCCTGACCGACGATCCTTATCATCTGCAGCGTTCATACGGGATTCTGGCGAACGCGGACGGATCCGAGCCGGACGAGTACGACTTTGAGACCGACGACAAAATCGTTAAACTCTCCGATATCTCCGTGTTTTCCGGGCTGGATCCGGCGTTTTCGGATCTGTATCTCGGCAGACGCTGGTATGTGGAAAAAGAAACGGGCGGACATGAAAGCGACGCCGCGCTGTGGGAGCTTTTGACGAAAGGAGCAAATCCGTGAAAAAACGATTGATGATCCTTCTGTTTGTACTTGTTCTGTTGATCGGCTGCACAAAGGAAGCGCCTGTTGACGAGCATCCGGAATGGAATGTATACCCTGTTCGCTTCGGAAATGTGCTTGCCGCGGAGACGATCGACGGCTTTACCCTGAACGAAACCAACGACGTCATGTCGATCGCCGGTCTCTGGTATGCAACGTGGACGGCGGGAGAGGGGACGGAAATCAAGAACGCGCAGGGCAAGGACGCCACAGTCTATGATGCGCAGATTTATCTTCTCCTGAAGGAAGGGCAAACGGAAAAGGGCACGGAAGCCGACGTCAACGACTGGATCAAGCGGGAAACGGACGCGTATGAAACATCGGAAACGACCGTAACCGTGAACGGGCAGGAATACCGTGTTCTGCATCTTTTGAGCAGCAGCGGGGAGAATCCGTACCACCGCGGAGAAGCGGCATTTCTGCAGTTCGGCGCGAACGCCGTCACGGTCGAAGTGCTTGCCAAAGAAGATTTTTCGGGGAGCACAGAGGAAATACTCTTGCAGTTTTTGAGCCGACTGCATTACTGACAGACAGGAGAATGCCATGGGACTGTTTCTTCGAGAGGAAGACCACAAAATCGAAGGCGTGCGATCGGTAGGCTTCGCCCGCTACCGCGAGGTTCTGGAGGGCAGCTGGAAAGCGCTTTATCTCGTCGGGTTCATTTCTCTGATCCTGTTTATTCCGTTTGCAGGCGGCATGGTCTATGCGATCCTCAGCAAAAGCACGCTGGTCGCGATTGCGGCAGGCATTGTGGGCGGCGCATTTGCCGGACCGGGTCTCGGCTGCCTGTACGATCTGATCCTTCGGCGGCTTCGCAATGACAAAAGCGAGTGGTGGGTCTGCTGGAAGCGTGCGTTTCGGCAGAATCTGTTGATTTCGATTCTCACCGGCATCGTGCAGTGCGTATTCATAGGACTGGCGGTGTTTTCCGGCGCGCTGATGCTGTGGGGCGCGACAAAGCCGTCGCTCGGTACAATTGCGCTCATTCTGGGCGGTTCGGTCATCCTTGCGGCGATTCTGACCGTCTGGTGGCCGCAGGCGGTCCTGTTCTCGCAAAAGGTCGGCATCCGCCTGAAAAACACACTGTTCTTCATCCTGTTCCATCCGGGCAGAGTATTCGGCGCGGCTGCGCTTCAAGTCGTTTACTGGCTGATCCTGTTCTTCCTTCTGCCATGGTCTGCGTTCGCCGTACCGATCCTCGGCGATTGGTACGTCCTGTTCCTTTCGGTTTTCTTTATCTACCGTCCGCTGAATAAGGATTTTAAAGTCGAAGATCAGATCCGCGAAGCTTTTCCGGACAATCTGCCTGAGGAGGAATACATCCCGTGACGGAATCCGCTGCAATCAATCGTTATACGCTCACAAAAGAGCTATTCTATGAGGGAAACAAACGGACGAGCAGGGAAACGTATTCCCGTTTTGCGCTTCGCATGGTGCTGATTATGGTCGCCGCGTGGGTGATTATCGCGGTTATCACGCTTCTGACAAAGCCGAGCGTCGTATTTCTCGCGGTCGAGGCGCTTGTTCTGATTCTCGCGTCTCTGTGGGTAGCGGTGTATACGCCGTGGAACAAACGCAGAAAAGCGTATCGCGCGTTTTTGGAATTGTACGGAGAGGATGCGGAACGTACGACGATGTTCTATGCGGACCGGCTGATCGTCAACCCGGAAGGCCGGGAGATTACGGTGATGTATTCCGATATCGCAAAGACGCTGACAAGCGATCATCTTCTTATTTTCATCACTGCGGCAAACAAAGGAATCCTTGTGAAACGGGACGGGTTCCTGAAAGGATCGGAAAGCGACATTCTGAAACTGCTTGAAAATAACGTTTCACGATAAAACCAGATTAAGTATCAAATTAAAACATCCGGCGCAGCGACAGGATGTTTTTTTATAAAAAAATATTGTATTATAAGTGAATAAACAATTGACACACGTATTTTCATCTGTTATACTACAATCGTGATAACCGTGAAACGTTACACGTTCATAGAGCCAATCTAAAACCACCTGTCGTCCGCATGCTCACCAAAAATGCGGGAAAAGAACCATTCGATTTTCTTAGAGAGGGATTACTTATGAAATCAAATTTGCACCGTTTGTTTGCCGTGCTGATTGTTGTCCTTATGGTTTTCAGCGTGGTCGCGTGCTCCGGTAATGCCGGTGGCAGCGATAAGCCGGAAGCTGTTGTTGCGGACGACATCGTAAACGGCGATTTTGAAGACGTGTCCTCCGGCGCCTGGGTCGGCTGGACGCGCAAAGACGCTGCATTCAATTTCCGCGGCGTTACCGATGCGGAGAAGGTGAACGGCGCACCGATCGAAAAGAACGGCACGTACTTCTTCGCGGGCACGGTCGGCGGCAACCCGGCAATGCGCGGCACACTGACCTCCGATCCGTTCAAACTCGGCGGTAACGGCTTCATCACATTCAAGATGGGCGGCGGCAAGAACACCGAAAAGTGCTACGTCGAGTTCTTTGAGCAGGGCAATGACAAGGCGATCGCAAAAGTCGTGAACGACGAATGCGACGGCGTGTTCATCACCGATCATCTTCTGACCAAGGTCGTGGACCTGTCCGCGTATGTCGGAAAGACGATCTACATCGTTGTCACTGACAACGACGACGGCAACGACGTTTCCTGGCTGAACCTCGACGCGTTCAAGGTTTGCAGGGATCAGGCGGAAGTCGACGCAGCGAAGGCGGAGCATGACCGTCAGTTCGCTGAGTTCGGTCCGAAGCCGTTTGTTGAGGACGAAACGTCCAACACGATTGAAAACGGCGGATTTGAGACCGGCGACCTCACCGGCTGGCTGCTCCTTGACGGCACCGCGCTGACCCGCTCGGCGATCGTTCCCACCTCGCAGATGTACTGGAATGACCGTATGGTCTACGGCGAGGGCGAATACTATCTCGACGGTTCCAACAACGGCGCGATCCAGGAGACGCTTCTCGGCTCCATCCGTTCCACCAAGTTCACGCTCGGCGGCGACGGTTTCATCACCTTCATGATGGGCTCCGGCAACGGCGGTTCCTATGTGGCGCTTTGCGACGGCAACACCGATGAAGAACTTATCAGGCAGGAAAACACCTACTTCTCCGATCCGGCGCTTGCGCTGACCCTGCTCCGCTACTACATGGATGCGAGCGAGTACATCGGCAGAGTCTGCTACATCAAGGTTGTTGACGACAACGATACCAGCAAGGGCGGCTTCGCGTTCATCAACGTCGATGACTTCCGCGTGTCGCTGACCAAGGACGAAGTCGCGGCTCTGGAGGTCGAGCAGATGGAAAAGATCCAGAACGAGACCTACAACTCGCCGTCCTATGACGACCTTACCAACCTCAGAAATTACTACACCAACTACCCGTATCCCGTACCGCTTCAGTCGCTGACGCTGACCGCATATGCGGACAATCAGGTTGTCGACTGCGGCACCGTGGACCTCACGGCGTTCGTCGCGGATGCAAAAGCGGCGTTCGGCAGCGAAGACGTACCGGTTGCGATCACCAAGGTCGCGTTCGACGGCAACGAGGTCACCGAGGGCTTTGACGCGTTTGATATGAGCGTGCCGGGCTTCTATACGGTTACCTACGGCGCGGAGTACAACGGCAAGACCGCCGAGACCGCGTTCACGGTCGTCGCGATGGCGGATCACAAGGAGATCGCAAACGGCGGCTTTGAGAGCGGCAACCTCGCGGGCTGGACGGTTCTCACCGATGCATGGGCGAAGGTCGACGGTCAGTATCCGGGCGTCATCTCCGCTGAGAGCTACTGGGGCGAAGCGCTTCCGTACAATCAGGCGGGCAGCTTCCATCTTGACGGCTGGAACACCGGTATCGGCGAACCCGATCCGTGGGCGATCCGTTCCACGACCTTCACGCTTTCCGGCTCCGGCTTCATCTCCGTCCGTATGGGCGGCGCTGCGGCTGCGGTCAAGGTATTCACCGCGGACGGCACGCAGATCGGCTATTATAAGCAGACCCGCTTCCACGACGAGTTCTTCCCGTCGGTCGGTCAGGGCGGTTCCTGGGCGGACATGGGCACCTATGTCATCGATCTCAGTGCATACCTCGGTCAGGAGCTCTACGTTGAGTTGCATGACGAAGTCATCGACGGCGGCTGGGCGCACGGCTTCTTTGATGAGGTCGTCACCTATTACGAGACCGCGCCGGATTACGCGAACCTCGCCGATACCGTCATGGACGGCAATCAGGCAGGCGAGATCCAGATCCCGTGGCAGCTTGCGGAGAACCTCGCAGCATAATTTCTGAATCCCACAGGGAGGGCTTATGAAAAAGATCCTCACAGTTCTGTGCACACTTCTGCTGGCGGCGGTCATTCTGACCGCCTGCGCCGGCGGGGGCAGGGACAAACACGAAAAGGACCTGCTTTTGTACCTCAAATTCGATGAGGGCAAAGGCTTAACAGTCACCGACGCGGCGGGCAAGGTGCCGGATACCGACATGAACTATGCGTATCACGGTGCCGCGTACATGGACGACCGGGATCCGGAATGGAGAACGGACGGCATCAGCGGCGGCTGTCTGCTGCTGGACGGCTCGTCCACCTATGTGCAGTACAACCGCAACGACATTCAGGTATCGGGCAAAGCACTGACCGTGCAGGCATGGATCGCGCCGCGTACCTTTGAGTGGGACGATCCGAACGCTGCGGACAACGGTACCGATTCCCCGACGGGCATCATCAGTCAGGCGAACAAGGCGAACAATCAGGGCTTTCTGCTCGGCTATGAGCGCTTCGGCAGACTGACGTTCCAGGTCGGCACCGGCGACGACTGGCTGACCGTTTGGTCAAACGGCGACAACCTCAAAAAGTACGCATGGAATCTCGTTACTGCAACGTTCGATGCGGATGCAGGCGAAATAGCGCTGTATCTGAACGGTGAAATGGTCGCATCCCGCTCCGTCGAAAAGGACGCGGAAATCGCTCCCGCAAAGCGCACGGCACTGGTTGTCGGACGCAACACGGACGCGGAACGTCTGACGGCGGGCTACCTCAATGTGGCAAGCGGCTATCTCGATGAGGTCAAGCTCTACGGTGTGGGGCTTACCGAACAGGAGATTGCCGACTACTATAAGAGTGTTGCGGTTCCGGAGATCGACTTCGATCAGATCTGGCTCCAGAACATCCTGCAGGACGATTATACGCGTACGCAGTTCCACGGCGGTCCGTACCAGTTCTGGATGAACGAACCGCACGCGCCGGTCTATTACAACGGCGTGTACCACCTGTTCTATCAGGCGAATATGACGGGGTCCTACTGGCGGAATATCTGCTGGGGACACTATGTCAGCACCGACATGGTCAACTGGAAGCCGATCAGGGAGGCGATCACGCCCACCGAGGATTCCGTCGTTCCGGACGGCGTCTGGTCCGGCGGTGCAACGCTCGACAGGAACGGCGTTCCGCTGCTGTTCTTCACGGCAGGCAACGACAGCTTCCGCAATACGCCGGGACTGATCTCGAATCAGAACATCGGCGTCGCATGGCCGAAGGACCTCAATGATCCCGAACTGACCGAATGGATCATCGGAAAGGATCTTGCACTCATTCAGCAGCAGGGGCAGGGCAGACCGGGCGAGTTCCGCGATCCGCATATCTGGAAAGAGGGCGAAACCTGGTGCATGCTGATCTGCTCCGGCGCGACCGGATCGAAGGGCGGCACGGCGCTGCTGTACACCACCGATACGCTGGAACTGCAGGGCGATCACGTGGAAATGAACTGGCAGTATCGCGGACCCGTATACGAGATGCAGAATCAGAGCGCGCTGTACGGTACAAGCTGGGAGCTTCCGATCATCCTGCCGGTGACCAACAATGCGGGCACAATCACCAAGTATTTCTTTGAGATCAGCCCGGCGCCCGCAAGTATTGCGGACAATAAGGTCTATTACTGGCTCGGCGACTTCGATCTCGAGACAGGCAAGTTCACGCCGGACGAAGCGTTCCAAGGCGAACCGCATCTTCTGGACTACGGCGCGAACGTCTTCACCGGACCGAGCTGTCTCGTCGATCCCGTAAGCGGAAACATCTATATGTTCTCTATTATGCAGGATCAGCGCGGCGCTGCCGAACAGGGCGCATCCGGCTGGGCACATACCGTGGGGCTTGCGAGGCGCATCTTCCTGAATGATGAAGGCACCGACCTCATGATGGAGCCGATCGAAGCGCTCCATACTCTGGAGGACAAGGTCTGGATCGATAAGAAGAATGTGTCGCTCGACGAAGCGAACACGGCGTTTGCGAATGTCAACGACGATCTTCTGTATATCCGTATCGTTGCGGACGTTTCCAAGACACAGGAATTCGGCATCACGATGCTGAAGGGCGGCAGATGGGACGAAACGAAGATCACCTACGACGTCGCAAATGAAACCGTTCACGGCATGACCGAGAACAAGGGCGAAGGCGCCAAGGCAAAAGCTGTTTCCGGCGCATTGCCAAACGAGGGCGGAACGATCACAATGGAGATCTACATCGACCGTTCGCTGGTCGAAGCGTTTTTCAACGATTACAAGGCAATCTCGATCCGTGCCTATCCCGAACAGAAAGACTCCAAAGCAATCGAATTGTTTGCCGCCGGCGAGGTGAAAATCATCGAGCTGTACGTGGCATCCATGAGCAGCATTTTCGACTAAAAAACATCCAAATGGAGCGGCGCGACTCCACTTCCTCTCGTTCCGATCCATCATCAAAAAGGAGGTTATTATCCCCAAGGCTCGGGGTGCGGCAGTGTGGAGACCTGTCGTAATGCAGCGCACCGGATGGTGACTGCGAGGACGTTTCGGGCGGATGTCAAACGTCCTGAGCCAAAGCATATGTCAGAAGTCAAACTTGTTAATCTCAAGAAGGTTTATCCGTTCATCTCCGGTGAACAGAAAAAGAAGAGCAAGAAGCAGAAGGCAAACGAACCCGAGAAAAAGAAAGTCAATCTGCAGATCACGGACGAAGGCGTTGTCGCGGTGCAGGAGTTCAATCTGGATATCGCAGACAAGGAATTCATCGTGCTCGTCGGACCGTCCGGCTGCGGCAAATCCACGACGCTGCGCATGGTTGCAGGGCTCGAGGAGATCTCCGGCGGCGAACTGTACATCGACGGCAAGCTCGTGAACGACGTCGCGCCGAAAGACCGCGATATCGCGATGGTCTTCCAGAACTACGCATTGTATCCGCACATGACCGTGCGTGAGAACATGGCGTTCGCGCTGAAGCTCCGTCACGTGCCCAAAGCCGAGATCGAGCAGAAAGTTCGGCAGGCGGCGGAGATCCTCGACATTACACAGTACCTCGACCGCAAACCGAAGGCACTTTCCGGCGGTCAGAGACAGCGTGTTGCGATCGGACGCGCCATTGTCCGCGCGCCGAAGGTCATGCTGATGGACGAACCGCTTTCGAACCTCGACGCAAAGCTCCGCAACGAAATGCGCGCCGAGATTCTGAAGCTCCGCGAGCGCATCGACACGACGTTCATCTACGTCACCCACGACCAGACAGAGGCAATGACGCTCGGCGATCGCATCGTCATCATGCGCGACGGGTATGTCCAGCAGATCGGCACGCCGCAGGACGTGTTCAATCATCCGGCAAATCTGTTTGTCGCAGGCTTCATCGGCATGCCGGTCATGAACTTCTTCGACGCGGAACTGCTGCTCGAAAACGGCAGGTATTTTGTGAAACTCGCAGACGAGAAGGTCGAGCTTGCCGAAGATAAGCAGGAGCGTCTCCGCAGCAACAAGGTCGAACCGCAGGCGATCACCCTGGGCGTTCGTCCCGAACACACCGATCTCGACGAAAACGGAGGCGTTCGCGGAACGGTTGACGTGGCGGAAATGATGGGCTCTTCGGTCCATCTGCACATCACGGCGGAAAACCGCGACGTCATCATCATTGTTCCGACGGTCGATATGAAAGGCAATTTCCGCATGGGTGATGCGGTGCGCTTCAGCTTCAAAGGCAACGTTGTACACGTTTTCTCCAAGGAAACCGACAGGAACCTTGAATTCTGATTTTTTCATGACACTCTCCTGTCAAAACCGGAGCCGCATATATGTGCGGCTTCGGTTTTACTGTAGATGGACGATTTCTGATCATGCAGCATTTGTTCAAAAAGTACCTTGTGTATCAATATGTCCGTTTCGTTGCAGGGGAGATTTTCATTGAGTACGCAAATGAAGCATTCCCGTTCCTGCTGGGCAGAAAGGGCACTTTTGACAGAGAAGGCGTATATTTATCGGTGATTTGAAGATGGCCTCGTTCTCTGGCGAACAACCTGGGTTTTCTCGTGTAAATGCGCATCTGCTGGATACATGACGCGGGGGTCATTGAATCACGCAGAAATACGATAAAACAGCACGGAAAGCCCGTGCTGTTTGATTATGAGGTGTCGTTATTTCGATACTTCGATCAATTCGATCGTAAAGTTCAGTTCCTTGCCCGCCATTTCGTGATTGGCGTTGAACGTGATCGTGGTTTCGTCCTTTGCGACGACCTTGACCGGCACCGGTTGACCGTACGCGTTTCGCAGATACACCCGTTGTCCGACCGAAACGCTCTCTGCGCCAGGCATGCGCGAGATCTCGACGGAGAAGATCGCGTTGGGATCGGACTCGCCGTACGCTTCGGCGGGGGAGAGATGCACTTCTTTGATCTCGCCGACTTCCATATCCGCAACTGCGGCGTCAAAGCCTTTGATCATCTGACCGATGCCGCAGATAAACTCCAACGGTTCGCCGCGATCATACGAGGAATCGAACTGCGTCCCGTCGTTGAACGTGCCGCGATAGTGCGTGCGGACCTTTTTGCCGACGTTTTTACCCGTAAGCTCCGGCTCCGTGTGACAACCGGCGCATCCAGCGCATCCGCCTTCGCCGCACGAGGCATGTCCATCGTCGTGACAGGAATGGCCTTCTTCATGGTGATGGTCACAGTTCGCTCCAGTATTTTTCAATTCTCCCCGAAGAAACGCTTCCACCGCTTCGTCCGCGCTGCCTTCAGCGCCTGCGCAAAGCTCAATGCCGTTTTCTTCCAGAGCCGCCTGCGCGCCGTTGCCAATGCCGCCGCAGATCAGAACGTCGATCGCGCGTTCTTTCAGCAGTCCGGCAAGCGCTTCGTGCCCGCTGCCGTCGGAACCGATCAGCTCGGAAGAAACGATCTTACCGTCCTTTACTTCATAAACCTTGAACGTCTCCGTGTGCCCGAAGTGCTGAAACACCTCGCCGTTTTCATACGTGACAGCAATTTTCATCTGACGATCTCCTTTGTTTTCCATATCATAATCATTATAGCAGGGTTTACTGCAACTCGCAATCAGCGAACAAAATATAAAAATCGCGTTATTTGTAACAATGTTACAGAAGAACCTTTACTTGTATGCTAAACTTCGGGTATACTGAAAAGCAGGAGGAAAGACAAATGCTTACGATCACAAAGGACAATTTCAATACGGAAGTTTTAGAGTCGGACAAACCCGTGCTGCTGGATTTCTGGGCGACGTGGTGCGGCCCGTGCCGGATGTTCGCGCCGATCCTTGCGCAGTTTTCGGAAAAACACCCGGAGATCAAGGTCGGCAAGGTGGATGTGGATGAGGAGCCGGAGCTTGCAATGCAGCACAGGATCATGAGCATTCCCTCGTTGGTCCTGTATCGCAACGGCAGAGTGGAAAAAACGGCGGTCGGCGCCATGCAGCCTGGCGCACTGGAAAACTGGATCAACTAAAGGAGGTTCCCATGAGCGAACAGAGAAAAACCGTTATCATCGGCGGCGTTGCGGGCGGCGCAAGCTGCGCGGCGCGGCTCCGTCGGCTGGACGCGGACCGCGAGATCGTGATTCTGGAACGCGGCGCGTACATTTCCTACGCGAACTGCGGGCTGCCGTATCACGTCGGCGACGTGATCAAAAACCGCGGTGCGCTGCTTCTCATGACGCCCGAGCGCATGTGGGAACGCTTTCGCATCGACGTGCGCGTGCAGAATGAGGTGACTGAGATCGATCGCGAAAAGAAGACCGTCACCGTCCGTAAAACCGAGACCGGAGAGGTTTACGAACAGCCGTACGACGATCTCGTGATCGCGACCGGTTCGTCGCCGCTGCGGCCGAGGATCCCCGGCATCGACAATCCGAAGATCAGAACGCTGTGGACCGTGCCGGATACGGACGAGATCCGTTCGATGGTACAAAGCGGTACAATCAAAACCGCGGCGGTGATCGGCGGCGGGTTCATCGGCCTTGAGATGGCGGAGAACCTGCGTCACGCGGGGCTTGAGGTTTCTTTGATCGAGGCGCTCGATCAGGTCATGGCGCCTGTCGATTTCGAACTGGCGCAGATGCTGCACGAGAACATCCGAAGCCACGGCGTGAAGCTGTATCTGAGTGACGGCGTCGACAGTTTCGCCGAACAGGGCGAGCAGGTACTTGTGAAGCTCAAGAGCGGCACGGAAGTGACCGCGGACATGGTGATCCTGTCGATCGGCGTGCGGGCAAACAACGCGCTTGCCAAGGAAGCAGGGCTGAAGCTCAACGAGAGAGGCGGCATCATCGTCGACGAGCATATGCGCACCGAAGACCCGTCGATCTATGCGGTCGGCGACGTGATCGAGGTCGAGGATTTCGTGTTCAAGGAACGCACGATGGTACCGCTGGCCGGTCCCGCCAACAAGCAGGGCAGGATCGTCGCGGACGTGCTCGCGGGCAGAGATTCCGCGTACAAGGGCACGCAGGGTTCCTCGGTCGCGAAGGTATTCGATCTCACCGTCGCTTCGACCGGCGCGAATGAAAAGACGCTGAAAAAGCGCGGCATGGAGAAGGGCAAGGACTATGAAAGCCTGATCATTACGCAAAATTCGCACGCGGGCTATTATCCCGGTGCGACGCCGATGACGCTGAAGATCCTGTTTGCGCCCGATACCGGACGCATCTTCGGCGCGCAGATCGTGGGCAGGGAAGGCGTGGACAAGCGTATCGACACGATCGGCGTCGCTATGCGGCTAAACGGTACGGTCTCCGATCTCAAGGACCTCGAGCTTGCGTATGCGCCGCCGTACTCTTCCGCGAAGGATCCGGTCAATATGGCGGGCTACGTCGCTGAAAACATCCGCACCGGGCTGGTGAAGATCGCGCCCTATGACGCGCCGGCGACCGATCCGGACGCGGTTCTGCTCGATGTGCGCGAGGAAGCCGAGGTCATGGCGTTTGCCGTGCCGAACGCAGTGAATATCCCGCTCGGCAAGCTTCGCGAGCGACTTTCGGAACTCGATCCCGAAAAGCGCATCATCGTATTCTGCGGGATCGGCGTCCGCGCATACACCGCGGCGCGCATCCTGAACCAGAACGGTTTTAATCATGTGGAAATCTATCCGGGCGGCGTGCGCATGTATCAGGCAAACTACCCGGAACCCGAAGAAGAACCGATCGCGGACACAAAAAAGGAGATCCCCATGGAACAGGCAACCGTCACAAACAAGATCACGCTCAACTGCTGCGGCATGCAGTGCCCCGGCCCGATCATGGAGGTATTCAAATCCGTGAAAGACATGAAGGACGGCGAGCTTCTGGAAGTCTCCGCGTCCGATCCGGGCTTTGCGAAGGACATCGTGTCGTGGTGCAAGCGCACCGGTAATACGCTGGTCAGCAATGAGGAACGCGACGGCGCATACGTCGCGACGATCCGCCGCGGAACAAACGCGCCCGCGGTACAGAAGACCGCGTCGGTCGAAGCCCTGCCGAAGGGCAAGACGATCATTGTGTTCGACGGCGATATGGATAAGGTGCTGGCAAGCTTCGTTATTGCAAACGGCGCTTTGGCGATGGGCAGACCGGTCACCATGTTCTTCACCTTCTGGGGACTAACCGCGCTTCGCAAGACGGAGAAGGTTCCGGTCAAAAAGAATTTCATCGAAAAGATGTTCGGCGTGATGCTGCCGAAGGGCGCAGGGAAGCTCAAACTGTCCAAGATGAACATGGGTGGCATGGGCACCGCCATGATGAAGGGCATCATGAAGGACAAGAACATCGACTCGCTCGAAACCATGATGAAGAAAGCCATGGAGAACGGCGTCAAGATCATCGCCTGCTCGATGAGCATGGACGTGATGGGCATCCGTCCCGAGGAATTGATCGACGGCGTGGAGATCGGCGGCGTCGGCACATACCTCGGCGACGCGGAGGAATCCGATGTCAACCTCTTCATCTGAGATCAAAAAACAACTGTCGGCGCTCCCTTTCTGGGGAGCGCTGACGGCGCGTGAACAGGAAACGATGTGTGCCTGCGCGCAGATCAGATGCTACGCAAAAGGCGAGCTGATCTATTCGAAGGAGCAGGAATGCCTCGGGCTCATCCGTGTGCTGTCCGGCGCGATCCGTACGTTTATGCTGTCCGACGAGGGCAGGGAGGTGCGGCTTTATCGCGTCGATAAAAACGACACGGACGTGTTGTCTGCATCATGCGTGATGAATCAGATCACATTTGAAACGCAGATGGTCGCGGATTCCGACTGTACGCTGTTGATCGTGCCGGCGGTCTGTCTGTCTAGTTTCAAGGAGAATAACCTGCATGTACGCAGTTTCCTGTTTGAAAAGCTAGGCGAACGGTTTTCCGACGTAATGCTGAAGATGCAGGCAATCCTGTTTACGCGGCTGGACCAACGGATCGCACAAGCGCTCCTTTCACGCGGCAGCACGACCGTACATATCACCCACGAACAGCTGGCCGGCGAGATCAACTCGACGCGCGAAGCCGTCTCCCGCATTTTGAAAGATATGGAGCGTCAATCTCTGATCCGTCTCGGCAGAGGACAGATCACGCTTTCCGATCCCGACGCGCTGCGCATGCTCGCTGGCGAAGAGAACCCGTAATCTCAGTTGACTTTGTTGCAATGGGAGAAAACAATTTGCGGCACACCGAAACCCGGTGTGCCGCTCGCAACCAAACCGCACTGTTTTTATGTTCGTATTATCCATTGTGTTGCAATAGATCCATACAGTGCCGATTTGGTTGTGGAGGAGATTTTTATCCGTTACACAGAAGAACACTTCCCGCTTCTCTTAGGCAGGGAAGTGCGGTTATTCCTATGATTTCTTCGAAATATAAACAAAGCACGATGACAGCATCGTGCTTTGTTACTACTCATATTTGATCAGTGTATGGGCTGAAAGGGTCAGTATTGCTGAAAATGTGAGCATAAATAATTCATACAAAATCATCTGCACGGAGGGCTATGTGTGTATAAAACGATATTGAATCTTGATCGAAAATTCGATATAATTATTATATCACAAACTATTCGGGTGATTATATGCCAAACACTTTTACTGCAAATCATAAGATAATTATATCATGTAAATAATTGTTTGAGAAGATAATATTGCTTATTACAAGTGATACACAGCTGTGACAGATCAAGAACTAACACAACGTGAAGAACGCAGATTTAGCGGCACAACAAATTCGATTTGTCATTATTTTGCATAAAACCTTGAAAATGACGGGTGCTGATTTGCGTCTCCCCAAAGCCGGTGTCGTCAAAGTGTCGTCAAAGTGTCGTCAAAACCCCAAAAATGACAGCTTGCGAAAGAGCCAAAAAGGAAAAATGCCCTAAATTAGGGCACTTTTTTGGTTGCGGGGGCAGGACTTGAACCTGCGGCCTCCGGGTTATGAGCCCGACGAGCTACCGACTGCTCCACCCCGCGATGTTGGAACTACAGTATAACAAGACGCACGGGATT
>JAZNHI010000187.1:0-26685 GCA_045576895.1 Clostridia bacterium
ATCGCGCTGAAAAACGCGCAGAAATTCCCGACGGAGCGGTTGAGAAACGCCGTCGCCGCCTTTGCGGAGATCAACGCCCGCCTGAAGATGGGCGAGCTGAACGAGACCGACGGGCTGATCCTTGCGATCTATAAAAGCTTCTGAACACAATCCCTTTTCTGTCCAACCCGGGGCGCCCGACCAAAAGACCGGGCTCCGTTGTTATGATGCTGTTTTGGGAGAGATTACGGATTCTCCGCCGGGAACGAGGCGATCAGACCGACCACGTAGCGCAGGATCATCGCCGCATCCGCCGCCGTGACCTCGCCGTCGCCGTCCACATCCGCGTTCAGCGTGCCGCGCGGACTGAGTGCGGAGAGCCCGACGATCGACCGGAGGATCAGCGCCGCGTCCGCTGCGGTGATCATGCCGTCGCAGTTCGCGTCGCCGTACAGCGGCGCTTCGAACGTGATGCTGCCGTCGATCGTCGCCGCCTCGACCTCCGTGACCTTGTCCGCAAACAGGAACGATACGGAGCTCGGATAGCCGAGCGCGTTCGCGGTGAACGCAATCTCGACCCGATCGCCCGGCTGCACGCCGTCGCCCTTTGCGAACCAGAGCGTCAGGACGATGTCGTCATCGTGCAGCAGCATGCCGGCTTCGGACGCCCACGCGAACAGTAGCTTGCCGTTCTTTTCGGTCGCCGTCCAGTCGACCGGTCCTTCCGCTCTGCGGAACTCAAGCTTCGTGCCGTCGCAGTGCAGGAAGATCTGTGCGCTGGTGACGAGGAGTCCCGGTTCGGGCAGATCCTCCAGGCGCACATCGTACCGGTAAAGCATCTCGCCGTTCTCCATGATCCAGACGTCGTTCGCGAACACATCCTCGCCCGCAAACGTCAGCAGATCGGGAATACTGAACGTGATGCTGCCGTTCTCGTACAGCACCGGATCGGCTTCCACCGTTCCTCCCGCTTCGTTGAGGTACGAAAGCCCGGTGCCCTCTTTGAAGACGATCTCCGCGACTGTGCCGTCCGCGATCGGACCCGCCGCCGCAAAGTACAGCGATACGACGACCGTGCCGTCCGGCAACGGCTGCGCCTCGCCGTCGGTCGCCCACGCGAACCGGACGGTACCGTCCTCGGCGTTGACGCCGACGCTGCCGGTAAACGGCGTCCTCGCTTCCGCGAAGGTCAGGATCGACGGATCGTATTCGACAAAGACCTGCATCGAGACCGAACGCCAATCGACGTCGACGTTCCGGATCCTAACGTCGTACCGGTACAGCGTTCTGCCGTCGGCGTATTCCGCGACGTCGACCGCCGGGAGATGTTCGCCGTAGAACGTGGGACGCAGCATCGGAAGCACGACGTCCTTCGTCTGCGTGGTGAAGCGCTCGTCGGTGAACACCGCCGTCCAGCGTCCGAGACCGTCCTCCCGCGTGGTCGGCGGCGCAACGATCTCGTAGGTCGCGTGCTCCGTTTCGGTCCCGACGTGCGACGGATCGTGTTCGCACACCGTCGTTCCCGTTACGGTATAGCCGTCCCCGGTCACGACCCAATCATAGGTCGGGGTCCCCCATTTGTGACCCATCGGCGGGATCGGCTCGGTCTTTACCTGCGTTTCGAACAGCTCGACCTCAAAGACCGCGGTGTAGCGCACTTCGCCGCCCTCCTCGCAGGTCGGCGGGATCGGGATCTCGATTTCCGGCGTGACGAGCTCATGCAGAACGTGCGACGAATCATGCCCGCAGATGGAGATCGCCTCCGCGTATACGCCGTCCTCCTCGGTCTCGTGCCATGAGTAGACCGGGGCGCCCCATGCATGTCCGATCGCCGGGATCGGCACATACTTCGTCTGCGTCGTAAACAGATCGTTCTCAAAGGTCGCGGTGTAGAGCATTGTGCCGTCCATTTCGCAGGTTGCCGGCTGTTTCACCGTACCGACGGATACGACCGTTTCGGTCATGATATGCGTCTCGTTCAGCTCGCAGACCGTCGTCGCCGTGACGTTGTAGCCCGTTTCGGTCTCGACCCAGTCGTAGGTCGGCGTGTTCCATCTGATCGGATGGTACAGATAGAGCGGATTCTCATGCTTCGCGGTTTCTCCGGCGCCGTTGCGGACGAACAGCTCATAGACGCCTTCCGAAACGGTCAGCGTGGCGGAGTCGGTCAGCGCGGTCCAGCCGGTCTCCGGCGCTTCCGTCGTTCCCTCCGGCGCAAGCACGATCTCATAGTTCGCCGTATAGATGTTCTGCGCGGGCTCGCTGAGCGCCGGATCGAATTCACCGCCCGTCACGATCGATCTGTCCGCGATGACGCTGATCTGAATGTTGCCGTTTGCGCAGTCGACGGTTACCGCGGGATCGCCGATCGCAAGCGGGATCTCGACCTGCACGCTCGTGCTTGTCGTATTGCCCGCGGCGTCCGCAGCCTCAACCGTGTAAACGCCGCTGTACGCCACCGGGAAGACGCCCTTGAACGCGCTTCCGCTGACCGCAAGCGGATAGCCGTTGACGCACACGCTCTGAAGCGAGCGGTTGTCGGTCGCGTTGATCCGCAGACCGTCCTTCTCCGCCCGAACGGCCAGCTCCGGCGGAATGAGGTCAATCCCGTCGATCTGCACGATCGCTCTTGCCCAGGTGCCGTCGCTGCGGTCCACGCGCACCTGATAGTAGCCGTCCTCTCCGATGAGCCAGCGTTCATTGTCCGATTTGTCCAAAGGCGTATCCCGGAACAGTCCGTCCGCGTATACATACGCCTTGCTCTCCTCGTTTTCTTCGAGCGCATATGTACTGTTCAGCCACGGCGTATAGTTCTTGGGATCCGTCATGCCGACCGCATTGCCGTCCGGATCGGTGGTGCGCAGATGGTCGCGGGTCATTTTGGGCGCCTCGGCGTTCGCGCCGGCGCTTACCACGCTGTTGAACCACTCCACGTTCACGCCGCTTTCGCTGCTGTTGCCCACGATGTCGGTCGCGCGGATGCTGATCTGTTTATTCTCCCCGAACGTGTAATCGAAGTACCACAGTTTGTCGCTGACCTTGACCAGCGCGGGCTCCGTGGTTTCGGAGAGCTTCTGATTGTTGAAGCTCACGCTCGAAATGCCGGATTTGTCGATGATGTAGCAGGTCATCGGCACGGTGTCGCCGTCCTGCACCGAAGCGATTTCCGGGAAGCTGCGGTTCCACAGCATCTCCGGCGCGTCCGGATCCGGGTCGATGACCGGGTCGTCCTTATACGTTGCGACGAAGCGGTCGATCTTGGTGCCCGCCTTTGCCGAGACCTTGACGACGTGGTTCGCGCCGGTCGGGTTGTCGAAACGCATCGTTGCCGGCGACGACGTGAACGTCTGCGTGCCGAACAGAGAGGATTCCACGGTGATCTCTCCCATGAAGTAGAACGTCATGGTGTCGGCAACCGAATGGAACGTGAAGTACGCGCCGTCCTGGTTCGACAGCGAGAGGTCGTGGTTCATCGGTATCTCGCCAGGTTCGCCGCCGGTCCAGCCGATCGACACCCCCTTGTCGAGGAACGACCAGCCGGGTTGATCGGTCTCTTCGGGATACAGGATCGTTTCCTGTCCGTCGGCGTCATAGAAGGTGAACGTCGCGTCGTCGCGGTAGATGTTCACGCCCTGCGCCATCGAAGTGATCCGATACGTGATCACGTCGATCGAGTTGGTCGACATATCCTTCAGCTGCAGAATACCCGTCGGGACCTTACCCGCGTCGATCAGTTCCTTTGCGGTGTTGTTCGGCGCGGCGACGATGACCTGACGCTCCTCGTCGTAGTAGCAGATGCCCATGCGCGGTGTCCAGTCCGGCGTGCCGTCGCTGATCTCGGTCAGCATCAGGCTGGGTGTATCGTGCGTCGCTTCAAACGTGACGGGCAGGATGAGCGTCGTGCCGAGCGCGGTCGTGATGCGATCCGGCACCGTGAACGCCGTATGATGCTTGAACGTATGTTCGCTGCGGTTGTTCGTTTCGTTGTATTCTCCGTGATCGGAGCTGTATACCGAATACAGGAGATTCGGCGTATCCGCATCGGAATAGATCTCCGCCTTCAGGTGCAGACCGGTGATGTTCTCCTCGCTGATGAAGCAGGAGGTCGGCACGCGGAGCGTTCCGGTCACCGTACGTCCGTATCCGACGCCGATCTGCGATCCGTCGGTTCCCTGCAGGCGGTAGATGCCGTTCTGCATGTCCTCCGTGCCGCCGCGTCTCAACAGCTGCTGTTCGCCGGTCTTCAGATCGCTGCCGGTAATGTCGATCACGTTGCAGATGCGGTTGCCGAAATCGTCGATCTTGCCGGTATCGTAGCTGAACTGGATGAAGACGTTTTCCGCATCGCCGGAGCCGTTGTTGATCACCATCGCATCGAGATCGAAGGTCGCAATGCCGTTCTTGACCGAAAGCAGCGACAGCTCGAACTTGCTGAAGCTCAGCTCCGGAGACTCCTCGATGGTAAACAGCGGTTCGGTCTGTCCGTGGAAAATCTTGCCTCCGTTCTCGCCGAAATACGCGTTCTCTTCCACATCGAGATAGAAGATCGCGTTCTTCTTGAGATTTGCCGTAAGCGGAAGCGAATCAAAGTAGAGCCGCGTCGCTTTTCCGGAGGGGATGGATTCCGTCAGCTCCCATTTCACGATTTCCCGCGCGGGGCTATTTTCGCCGCCTTCCGTGACCATCAGGCGGACCGTCATCGGATTCGCAGCGCTCGCGCGGATGGACGCCGTGCCGGTGTTGCGGAAGCCCACCTCGCCGAGCAGTCTGCTGCCGATCGTGAAGTCGTGGTTATGGAAATCGAGATCGCCTTCGCCGATCGCCTGTTCGCCCATGCCGAATCCGATCGCGTAGAAGCCGATCGAAGCGGCGCCGTCCGTGGCGATGGTGTCATATTCGAGCGCCTCGCCCCCGTTGACCGTCATCTGCCTCAGCTTTGTGATCGCGCCCGTCGTCAGAATGATGATCTGCTCGTTCTCCGGCGCCTCCGATCCGTTCTCCGGATCCTCCGCCTCTTCCAACGGGATATGCACCGTGCTCATCTGCAGGTTGGAGAAGGTGAGCTTGTTCATCGACCCGGTCGCGCCGGTCGGCGTGGTGTACTGACCGAGGTATGCCTTTTCGGTCTGCTCCGGCGTCATGTCGTAGGTGATGCTGTCCTCGTAGATCTGCAGATCGCGCATCGCAAGGATCGCCGGGCTGCCCCAGCTGCCCGCCTGTTTGTCCCACCACGCGATCCAGATCGCGTTGCTGAGGCTGTCGTTGACCGGTGCGGTGTAGACGACCGCAAGGTTTCCGTCCTCCGAATTGTCCGATCCGATCACAGCGTCGGTGCCGGTGGTTTCGCTGAAGATCGGCGTCAACTCGACGGACGCGCTGCTGTCGGCAAGGAGGTTGTCCATGTCCGCCTTTTTGAGCAGCCAGGTGTTGCCGCCCATCTCGAAGAGCGCCATCGTCTGCGCTTCGCCTTCGTCCAGCTTCGCCGTCACAAAGCGCAGGTTGGACAGATACGGGTCCGCCTGCTCCGTCGCAACCGATCCGCCGACGTACACGCCATCGCGCAGTCTGGAATCCGCGACCGTATCCCTTGTGCAGCTTTCGTGGTCGACCACGGTTTCGATGCACACTGCGGGCGAGAAGCCGTTTTGGTCCACCGTTCTCAAGTACAGACGATGGATCATCGTCCGCTCGGTCCCCGCGTCGATACCGTTTGCGCCGACGGTCTGCGGCACATCGTTCGTCGTATCGAGGTATACGACCTGCGTCGCGGAATACAGCAGATAGATCCGATCGCCGATCGTTGCCGTCTCCAGATTGTGGATATGCTCGCCGTCGATCACCGCCGTTTCTTCCGTATCGCCGACCTTCACATGCAGGACGCTGCTGTCGCCGCACTGCGTATTGAGCGCGGACTGCGTCGCCCACTGGAACACCGCGGACGAAAGGTCCGGAGGCGTGGTCTCATACGGAGGCTCCAGCATTTCTTCGGTCAGACCTTCATGATGCGCAAGCAGCCACGCTTTGAGCTTCGCGTTGTCCTGCGAGCCGTCTCCGGAAGCGCTGACCCAGATCGTGCCGCCGTTCTCCACGGAGGGCAGCGAACACGGATCGCTGCCGGTATACAGCGTGACGATCTCGGGAAGCTCGCCGCCCGTCAGCGGGATGCTTCTCTGCTTGACTTCGTAGCTGTCGCCGCTGCCGTCGCTGAAGCCGACCCAGCTGACGAGCAGCGCGTCATCGGATCCGACCGCGTCGAAATAAAGATCCGAATAGTGGTTGTCGTCCACGATCAGATACGCCGGATCGGTGCCGCCCGTGATCGGATGCACGAGACCCGTGCCCTGCGAGAGGTCGCCGGTCATCACGAGCCGGCTCACCACGAGCTGCGTATCCTTGCTGTCCGCCTCCTCCGTCATGTACGGATAGAGGACGTAGTTCTCTTTTCCCGCCTTTACAAGCAGATAGTCGTATCCGGTGACAAGTCCTTTGACAAGCTCTCTCGCGTCGCCGGACGTGTTGTAGCCGGAAAGCTGGAAGTCGCTTGTGCCGCCCGGCGTGATCGCGCGGGTGTTGTCGTTCGGCGTGATGATCTTCTCCGTGCCGGTGACGTCCGTTGGTCCGGTGACACGAACCAGGCTCCGCCCTTCCGTGATTTCGGGATCCGCGACGATGTCGGGTTCGACGCTGTTTGCGGCCTCATAGCGGTCAAGCTTCGCCCCTTTCTTCAGAAGCACCTTGACCTCGTCGGTGCCGGCGCTGATCGTTGCGGGCGATTTCTTGTAGTCCTTGCCCGTGGTGTCGGAACCGATAAAGACCGTAATACTGCCGCTGAAATAGAGTTTGATATCGGACGGCGACGGCGTGAAAGTGACAAACACGTTGTCTTCGTCCGCTTCGGACAGGTCGTGATTCTGCGGCGTCTCGCCGATGAATTTGCCGCCCTTCCAGCGCCACGGCTGCACGTCCGTGCGGAACGTCCATCCCTGGTCGTCCTTCGACGTGTCCGCCGCCTGACCGTCGCTCCTGAAGAAGTGCATGTCCGTATTGTCCTTGAAGATGTTCACGCCCTGCGGCATCACCGGTTTATCCTCCAGCGGCTTTCCGAGCGCGTCGGTATACGTGATCCACTCCTTGAGCTTCTTGTTGTCGTTCAGCGCCGTCACCGTGCTGTCCCAGGTGAAGTACCCGCCGGTGCCCGACTGTTTGCCGTCGGAGCCGACCGAGAACAGATCCAGGGAGAAATTGAATAGCACCAGAGAGACGTTGACGCCGAGGGAGAAGTACGCCTTGAAATCGGATACATAGAAGCCTTCGTACGTGTCCGTTTCCGCGAGATACCCGCCCAGCGTGAGCGCGATCGACACGCTGACCTTGGCATACGCTTCGAGCTTCAGGACCTCCACGCCGATGCCGAAGCCTATCTCTACGCTGAAGCCCGGCTCAAGCGTTACCCCGTCGAACGCCCACTTGCTCCACGCGCCGATGATCGGACGGAGCTTGCTTGCCTTGATCGGCTTTGTATCGTTTGCCTTGATCCGGATATAGATGACTTTGTTGTACTCATTCAGCAGGACCTGCTGTTCGCCGCCGTCGCCGGAGATCGTTCCGGACGCCAGAGCCGTACCGCTGAGATCCTCTTTGTCAAAGATCTCCAGCAGGACTTTGCCGTTGAGATTCAGGGAGAAGCCGCGAACCGTGTCCTTCGTCTTCTTCGTCATATCCAGCTGAAAGATCGCCTCTCCTCCGTTTTCAAGCGCCGAAAGATCATTTTCCGGCGGCATGAATTCCGTGATCTCGCTGCCGTACGTGGCTTTGCGGTATACGGAGAATCCCATGCTTGCCTTGAAATCCAGACCGACCTTCATATAGAAGTACAGGAGCGGGAACGCCGGAAGACGCGCCTGGAAGGTGAAATTCACGCTGAGCGCCGCAGAAACGCCCGCGTTCTTGAAGTAGAGACAGTTGTCGATCGAGTTGTACTCGAACGCGACGGCGAACTGTACGGTAAACGTTACGGCACGATTGGAGGTCTTTGCCTTGCCGTTCTTCGCCGCCCGCAGCGCGTCGACGGAAAACGTGCCGGACATGAAGTTTCCGAGCGAATCCTTGTCGTCCGATTTACACGCCTTGATGAAGTCCTGCAGCGTGTCGTATCCGCTTGTCTTCTTGAAGTTCTCCTTTGCCCGTTCCGATAAGCCGGGCTTGTTGTCTCTGACCTTTTCATCGACGAGATACCATTCGCCGTCCTCGTATTTCTGCGTCTTCGTAACCTGTCGATAGGTCTTTTCGTCGCCGTTTTTCGTTTCGGTCGTGATCGTCTTCGTACGCGTATTCGGATCGGTCGGATCCTTTACGGTCTCGACCACCGTCGTGACGTCCGTACCGTTCTTCTGATAATTGTATGTCTCCTTGGTGCCGCCCTCAATGTTCTCGGTCGTCTTGGTGCCGCCGTTTGCCAATGTCTCCTCTGTCTCGCCGTACGTCTTGCTGTCGCTGAACGTCGGGATGCAGATCGAGAAAGCGATCTTGTTTTCCTCTATGATAATGTTCGCGTAATCGCCGATCCCGAGCTGCAGCGTCGGCAGATTCGCGCTGAGATCCTGCTTGAAGGCGTTCGTATCCGAGTTGTTCTGCGGCGATGCGCCCTGCGTTTCGCCCGGCGTATCCGCGGTTCCCGTACTCGTCACGCCTTCGGCGCCGGGCACGGAGCGCACCGATCCGATCTCGACCGTTTCCGGCTGGATATCCGCAAAGCTGTCGATCAGGGTCGTCCCTTCCGGACCGTAGGCATGCTTGATCTGCTCCTGAATACCGATCGCGAACGCGGAACGGTCCGTGAACGAACCGAGATAGCCGTTGATCTTCCGAAGTCCCTCTTCGGAATACGCATAGGTCCCGTCCGGATTCTGGGTCGGATTCTCGCCCGCCAGAGGAACTCCGCCGCCGGTCGCATTGTTCGTGTCGATGATCGGAGACGGCGAATCGAACGGAACCAGCAGGTTCCCGATGAAATTCGGCGTCCACGTGAACGACTTTTCCTCGTTGGTGTCGGCGATCTTTCCTTCGCTGTCAAAGACGGCCGTCTTATGGGAATCGAACCACAATTCGCCGATATCGCCGCCGAGCGGGATCTCGATGACGCGCAGCCCCGACGCCTCCGCGCCGAACATCGGCTGATCGTCGGTCCGGTTTCCGCGAATATACCGGTACATCCGCTGTTCCTCGGTAAGCTTCGCCGCCGCAAGCGAATCGGTGACGGCGCTGAGGAACGCCGGCAGCAGCTGGGCTTTTTCTTCCCCGGTATAGCCCGGAGGCGGAACGATTGAACGCGCGGTCGTGCTCAGGAACACCACCATGAAGTACTGATGTACCTGTTCATTTCCGTTTTCGTCTTTGCTGAGAACCGCCGCAAAGTTCGATTCCGGATAATCGCCCGAGACCTGATCGATGAACTTGTCGGGTCCGTCCACCTGAAATACGCCGTATTTGTCCAGCTCGCCCTTGATCTCGCCGTCCGCGTCGCTGTCGTAATAGATCTCCACATGATCGATCGAAACGGTCATGGGGCTGATCACATCCAGGAAGTCCGCGTCGTAAAACTCAAAGATCAGCTCTTCCTTTGTGAAATCCCGGTCGGCAAGCGGGATCACCGCATTGCCGGCGTAGCTCTTTCCTTCATGTATGATCAGATCCTGCGGATCCTGATGGAAACAGATCGTCTGGAAATTGTCGATATTCGCAACGGTATAGCCATGCTCGGTCTTGTTGAATTGATCGAAGCTGCCGCCATCCCATACCGTATCGTCGGCGGTCCGGAACGTGTGTTCCCCGTCGTTGTCCGTAAGCACGGAATTCTGTACGGTGATCGTCTTTTCCAGGAGCCTGCGGAATACGTCTTCCTCGGTCTGTCCTTCCGGAACGGAATGCGAAACGTCGATGGTAATATTCTGCTGACGGCAGTAGGTCACGCACAGCGTATACACGCCGTTGAGGTCCGCTTCTCCGATCCCGTCCCAGATCATCGTGCAGCTGTAGCCGTCGCCGTTCGCCTCCACATGCCCGACCTTATCGCCGTTCTGATTGACCATGAAAACGCCGTCCTGCGCGATCCTGTAATCGCCCACATTCCCCGGCGGTGTAATCATCAGCTTCGTTCCCACGTAGATATTGCCCTGCGTGTCGACGCCGCCTTCGCCGGGAACGATCGTTACCTCCGGCGCAAGCGTCAGGTAAAAGTTGCTGTCCGGATCGACCTCGATCTTGGGGAAATCGTTGTTCTCGTTCTGATCGTTTGCCGTGAAGAGCTTCAGCCGGATCCCGTTGCCGTCCTTGTTTGTGTTATGGAACACGCGTCGGTGTCCGCCGACGGCGGAGACGTCGAACAGGGAATCCATGCCCTTTGTCGTCACCTGATCATTGAGGCTCGTGGACGGATTGCTGGTCCAGGCGTCGTAATACTGCAGCCTCAGACTGATCTCGAAATGCTCGCCGAAATTCAGGTTCGGACCCTCCGGTGTTCCCCATTTGTAATCATGGACATAATGGTCGTCCATCGCAGATCCGTATCCGCCGATTTCCGAAATCATGTACTGCGTTTCCCATTCATTCGGCTGCGTTTTTGTATGACCTGTACTCGTATCATAACCAAACCAATGCGAGTACGACCAGTCCCCGACCGTAACGGTCAGTTCCGGACGCAGAACCCGGTGATTCCATCTCAATGCGCCTGTCTTGTACAAGCCGGGACGAACCCAGCCGAAGGACATCAGAAGCTGATCGTAATAGTCGCCCGGCTCGTTCTCATCATTCCATACGCTTATGGCTTTGCCGCAATAGTTGGTATCGAGCCTTGTTACGTTATACGTGCCGCCGTAATCGCGCTGACCGTAAACCGTATCGAAATATCCCTCGTCGCAGGACTTGATCCAGCCGATCGGATCCTTTGACGATCTGGCGTGATCCATTCCGTCGTAGGAGTTGGCAAGATCGCCCATGATGTCGTCCCAGTCGCGCCAGTAGTCCGTTCCGTCGTTCGCCTGCTCCGCCTGATAGATGCTGTCGCGGCTGAACGAATACTTCAGAAGATCCGGATCGACGTCGTACGAACGGGTCGGCTCCGGTCTTGTCAGCGACGCAACCACCGGCTGCGGCTCGGGCATGACGGCGTTCGACACAACGGTCGGCTCAGTTTCGATATCGATCAGCGCATTCTTTCCCTGCGTAACGTGGGTGGCAGAATGCGCGGCATTGTTCCTTGTCAGCAGGGTCGCAAGATTGACGCCTGCGTCCTTGTCCTCCGGCTCATGGCAGCTGCCGAAGATCGTTACGTCCGCGCGTCCGATCGAAAGGGTGCAGAGGTCGTCGGTGCCGCCGCCGCGCACGTCGGACAGCACGACGGAGAAGCCCTTCTCCCCCGTGCTGTAGTTTGTGATCAGCGGAACGGCGATCTCGATCTCGTCGATCGATCCGGCAAAGGCGAGCTCGCCTTCAGTCTTCGCGTAATCGATACCGGCAAGCGCTGTGCCGTCCTCGGTCATGTAATGCACCGTCACGGGGTAGGTCTTGCCGCCGGTGCGCGCGACCTTCACCTTTGCGACGCCCTCCGCGCGATCCGCCGAAACCGTTTCGGCTGTAAACCCGAGCTCGGAGGGTTCGCCCCTGTCGTTGTCCGATACCATCAGCGTCAGCGTGTTGCAGGTGTCGGACGCCGCGCCGCCCTCGCAGCGCAGAATCGTGAACAGCCCCATCTCGGGGAGCTCGGGGATCTCGTCGTCCAGCGCCGTGACGCGGATGTATTTGACCGTCTCGCCGTCGGCAAAGGTCAGTTCAAACTCGCAGGAGAGGAAGTCGTCCTCAAATTCGAGCGCGGTAAAGCCGAACTCGTCCGGGATCACCAGATCGTCCGGAAGGGGCTCCGGATCCCTGTAGGGGGATTCGTAAACCTCGCCGAGCAGCGACACGGTGCCGAACAGTGCATTGTCCTTCTCATAGATGCAGCGGAAATCCAGCCCGGTCCATTCGTCGATGTCGAAATTCCAGAGATCGCCCCAGCGAATAGGCAGCTCGTCCGCTTTGACGCCGTCCACGGTCCGCCATTCGCCCAATTCCTTGACCTGCCAGCGGTATGCGTCCGCATCCACCGGTGCAGACAGGCGCAGATTCAGCTCGGACGCCTCCTCAACGTTCTCCGGCATCTCCGGAAGCGTCACGAAAATCTCGGACGCCGCCGTATCGAGCTCCTTCTGCGGGACGCCGAACTGCTGATACGCGGCGATCGGATTCGGGTTTTCGTATTCGATCCGAACGTCCTGCCTGCCGGACGCGGCATAATCATAGACCGCTTCCCTGCCGTATTCGTCCTTCGTGATCACCGGCGTGTAGTGGATCCGGACGGTCGCCTTGCCCACCGTGCCGCCGAGACGGTACATCGGGATCAGGATCGTCTGCGGGATCTCGTGTCCGTCCGCGGTCTTCGCGCCGGGTTCGGCGATATCCGCCTGATAGTTGCCGAAGGCGAACGTACCGAACGGATAGACCTCGTTCCAGTCCTCGTCCGGCGTGATTTCTCCGTCCTGCGTTACGATCACGCCGGGCGTTTCGCCGTCCGGTTTAGGCGGCTCGTCGACGCTCTCCGCCGAAGCGAATCTGCTCGGCAACAGAGAGACGCACATGCACAGGCAAAGTGCCAGCGCGAGGACCTTTTTCAAGAAACCGGTTTTCATTGTTTGCTCCCCCTTGTGAATTGTCTGGTCTGTATGGGTCATGGGATCCTGTCGAAAAAAGAAACATGTGCGCGTCGCCGGTTTTCGGCAGACGCATTCGATGAGGTCATGCGGATCGTGAATATCGTATATAGTATACACTTACTGCGCGTATCTTGCAAGCAAATATCGGCATTTTTGTTCAAGTTCTGTTCACATTTATAAAAAAGGAAGCTGTTCCGAAAACGCGAATCCGTTTTTGGAACAGCTCCGTGGCTTTTCCGTCTGCGCGTCAGACGATCGGGCGGACGTTTGTGAGAACGACGGCGCCGTTCTCCGCGTCGCAGTCCGCTTCGTACCCGCCGAGGTTCGGCGCATACCAGTCGTAAAAATCCTTCTTCGGTTCGGCAAACTGCCAGAGAACCGACATGATGACCCCGCCGTGCACGACGAACGTCGCGTCTTGGCGGACGGCGCGCACCGTCTCCGTGAACGCAGCGCCCACGCGCGCATGAAACGCCGCCTGCGATTCGCCGTTCGGACACGCGCCGCGGCAGAGGTCGTCGACCCACGCGCGATAGACGGGATCGTTCGCCATCTCGTCGGCGGTACGCCCTTCGAAATCGCCGAAGTCCATCTCCATAAGCCCGTCGACAATGATCTGCTCCGCGTTCGGGAACAGGATCGCCGCCGTCTCCCGCGCGCGCTTCAGCGGCGAAACGAAGACGCTTTTTTGCGCAGGATCCTTCTCATGCCGTTCCGCCGCCTCCCGTCCCTCCGGACAGAGCGGCTCGTCGCTTCTGCCGACATAGCGGCGCGCGGCGTTGCCCGCCGTCGTGCCGTGCCGGATCAATCGCACGCGCATGGCAATTCTCCTTTCAGCGCGACCGGGATGCCCGCCGTGACGCGCACAACCGAAGCCGCTTCCTTTGCAAGTGCGCAGGTCAGCCTTCCGACCGTCTCGCGCCATGCGCGCTCCTTCGGATCGAGCGGCACGACGCCGCTGCCGACTTCGCAGCAGAGAACGAGCGCCTTGTTGCGCAGCAGCGGAAGAAGATCGGGCGCGTGTTCCGGATCGCTGCGCACGATCGCTTCGAGATTCACGAGCACCGGACGGTCCGCGTGCGCGTCCTCCGTCATATCCGCTTCCGTATAGCCGAGCGCCTTCGCATAGCTTTTCTTGCCCGCGCCGAAGCCTCCGAGGATCAGAACCATAAGCTCACCGCCCTTTCCGCAAGGACCAGCGCCAGCAGCATCGCGCCTGCCGAGAGCGTAATCCCCGCGCCCGCCAGATCGCCCGACATGCCGCCGAACTGCTTCCTTGCCGTATGCTTACTATAGAAGAAGACGCAGAGTCCTGCAAGCAGCATGCCGCCCGCCGCAAGCGGCGACAGCACCGCCGCGCCGCCGAGCGCGAGCACGGTCCACGCGATCAGCACCCAGAGAGCGCTTTTCGACGCGGAATCGCGGAACGCGCGCTGCATGCCGTTTTCGCCGCCGGAGGGCAGCAGGCTTAAAAGCGAACCCAAAGCGCGGGACAGAACATGCGTAATACCGAGAAGCCCCACCGTCTTCCAGTCGAGCGGCAGCGCGGCGCACAGCCCGAAATACAGCAGCAGATAACAGCCGACGGCGATCACGGCAAACGCGCCGCAGTGCGGATCCTTGAGGATCGCGCGCTTCTTCTCGGGCGCGGCATGGCTTGAAAGCGCGTCGGTCATGTCCGCAAAGCCGTCCATATGGATGCCGCCGGACAGCGCGATCGGCAGCACGGTGAAGACAACCGCGGTGAGGATCGCCGGAAGCTGCAGAAGCGACGAAAGCCAGTACCAGAGGCACAGGAATCCGCCGATCGCACAGCCTACGAGCGGCAGCGCGGACAGGACGTTTTTCAGGCTGTATTCGTTCCACTCGATCCGCGGCGCCGGCAGGACCGAAAAGGTGGAAAATGCCGCTGCGATCGCGGTCCAAAGCGCTTTCATACGGACAACTCTCCTTTCAACGGAATCGGAATCCCCGCGACGACTTCGAAAACGGCGTCGGCGCGCGCCGCGACCGCGCGGTTCAGCGCGCCGAGCGCGGCAAGGTACGCGGTCGTTGCGGGATCGTACAGAACGCCGTCGTTTCCGATCTCGTCGGTCACGACGACCAGCCGGCTGCACTGCGCCGCAAGCGCTTCGATCCCGCGCAGCACGGCGTCGAACGGATCGCGCGGGGACCCGGTCGAAAACATTTCATTGGCGGCAAGGTTCCCGAGGTCCTCCAGAAGCACGCAGCCGCGTTCCGGAAGCGTCAGCGACGCAAGGTCCGTATACCGCTCGACGGTCGCAAAGCCCTTGTCCTTTCGCATGGCGCGATGGCGCGCGATCCGCGCCTCGCCCTCCGCGCCGAACGGCTGCATGCAGGCAAGGTAGAACCGCGGCGCATGCCCGAGGCACAGGGATTCGGCAAATTCGCTTTTTCCGGAGGCGGAGCCGCCGGTGACGAGGATCAGCACCCGTTCCCTCCCTGCGGCACATACTGTTCGATGCCGGTCTCCGAAAACGAGACCGAGCCGTGATAGACCGACAGCGCCATGTCGAGAAGCGGCAGCATGCACACCGCGCCGGTCCCCTCGCCGAGCTTCATGTCCGCAAACAGGATCGGCTCAAGCCCGAGCTCGCTGAGGATCGCCTGCGCGACAGGCTCCTTCGAGCAATGGCTCGCCAGCATGGCGGTAACGCAGTTCGGCGCCAGCCGTGCGGCGACGAGCGCCGCAACGGAGCTGATCAATCCGTCGATCAGGATCGGCAGACGAACCGCCGCCGCGCCGATATAGAGTCCCGCAAGCCCCGCAAGATCGAATCCGCCGAGCTTCATAAGCACGTCGAACGCGTCGGATGGATCGGGACGGTTCACCTCGATCGCGCGGCGGATCGCGTCGCGCTTGCGCAGAAGTCCCGCGTCGGAAAGCCCCGCGCCGCGTCCCGTGACGGTCTCGACCGGAAGGTTCAGCAGCACCGCCGCGATCGCCGAGGACGTCGAGGTGTTTCCGATGCCCATCTCGCCGGTGACGAGGATCGAGTCCCCCGCCGCCTTGCGCTCCTTTGCAAGACGGACGCCGGCTTCGATCGCCTGCAGCGCCTGCTGCTCCGTCATGGCGGGACCCTTCGTCATGTTCGCCGTGCCGGAGGCGACGTGCAGATCGTACACGCCCGGCACGCGGGAAAGCATTCCGAGGTCGACCGGAATCACGTCGGCACGCGCGGTCTTTGCCATGAGGCACACCGAGGAACGGTGTTCACGGATGCGGCGCGCCATTGTCGCGGTGACGGACGCATCGGTCTGCGTGACGCCCTCCTCGACGATCCCGTTGTCCGCGCACAGCACCAGCACCGTGCGCCGGTCGAGCGAAACGTTCTCTCTGCCCGTGATCCCCGCGATGCGGATCACCGCGGTCTCGAGCTTGCCGAGCCCGTCCAAAGGCTTTGCGATCCCGTCCCAATGCGCCTTGGCGCGCGCCGTCGCCGCCGTATCCTGCGGCGCGATCGCCGCGTTCCATGTCAAAAACGGTTCCCTCATTGCGTTTCCTCTGCCTGCGTTTCTTTGTTTTATTATACCATTCGGCGCGAAAACCGTCAACGCCGCGTGAAAATCGGTTGAAACGGCGGCGGTCATCCGTTATAATACCGGTGAAAGCGAGGTGTTGCATATGCGCAGACGGATCGCACTGGTCCTGATACTGTTGCTTTGCGCATGCACGAATCCGACGCAGGAGCAGAATGCGCCGGAAGCAGCCGCACAGTCGGAGCGTCCCTTGTCATACTTTGCGGTGAACGAGGTGACCGACACGTTCGCGTGGATCGGAAAAACGGCGAAGGAGCTCGGCGTCGACGGAACGTACTTCGATCATTCCGGCAACATCGCCTTTTCCGGCGACCTGTTCGGACACACGGTCACGGGAACGGCGTATCTTCTGACCGATTACGAGGATCCGGACCGTGCGCAGCGCGTTTCGGAGATCTGGCTGACCGACGGGATCGAAAACATGCAGGTGACCGAGTCCGCGCTCGAGGTGCGGTACGGCGAGCCGTATGCCGAGGGCGAGGAGCCGTACGTGGAATCGAACGGCGGCACGACCTTCTGGCAAAACTACTGGACGGGCGAAGGCGTCGTTTCGCTCAGCAACGGCGCGAAAAACGACTATTACGTGTTCAGCTATTCCGTGCCGAAGGAGGTCCCGGAGGAGATCGCAAACCGCGCGGCGGGGCTCTCGGTCGAATCGCTCGGACACCGGACCGGCGTTTATTTCCATTTTGCGGAGGGCGAAGCCGAGGATCTGCACATCGAGGAAACGCAGTACGAGGACTTTCCGGCGTATCTTCTGACCTTCGTGCAGGACAAGGTTTCGTACCGCGTGACGATCGTGAAGGGCGGCGAGGCGCTGTTCGATACGCTGACCGCGTCCGGAACCTGGACGCAGCTCGATCAGGAGCTGCAGACCTGCCGCTACCGTGCGCCGGAAAGCAGTCCCGGTGTGCTGTATGAAAAGAATCTGTTCGGCGATCTCTGGATCATCGAGCCGGGCGAGCCGATGAAGCCCGAGGAGATGGAAGCTTTTGCGGACTTTCTGCTGCACCGCTGGCTGTACTGACAAAAGCGCGCGATCCCGCAAATAACCGGCGCTATTTCGTTCCGGATGCGGCAATGACCGCCGCCAATTCGGACCTGCCGCACTGGCGAAACGAGCGCGGACATGCTATCCTGTACCTGTAAAAGCAAGAAGGTCGATCGCGTCCGCATCGCGGCGCGGGACCGAAACCGCAAAGGAGGGAACAAGCATGAAAAGAGGATTTTTGGCTTTGCTGACCGTCAGCATTCTGCTGATCGCGGCGCTTGTCGCCTGCAGCGGAAGGTACGCGTCGGAACGCAGCGGCTGCTCCGACTGCGGCTCCTGTGCCCTCGGCTGTGCTGCCTGCACGCTCGGCTGCGCCGCCTGCACGGCATGTTCCGCCACGGACGGCTGCACGGCGTATTCTGCGGACGTGCTGAACTGAAAAACGACCTGTGCAAAAAGGAGCCTTGCGGCTCCTTTTTCCGTACTCTGTTTTTGCCTGTTACGGCTTGGCGCGGCCCAAAGCAAGCCGCATCTCGCGGTAGCGCTCGTGCTGACGCCAGCCGTCTCCGGTGGAATGCGTTCTGACGATGTACTCAAGATCGCAGTTCGGCACCGCCGCGCGGAACGCCTCCGCCGCCCCGTTCGGGTCCTTCAGCTCGTAAGGCGTCATCCACACGCGCTCCAGCGGCAGCCCGTACAGCGGCGTCAGGTCCGTGATCCCGCAGCTGCACATATTGATGTCCAGGAGGTTTTTGAGCCCTGCAAGCGGCGAGATGTCCGTGATGGGGTTCACGAAGATCTCCAGATAGATGAGCTCCTGAAGATCGGCGAGCGGCGAAAGATCGGTGATCTTGTTGTCCGCGATGATCAGGTACTTGAGCTTGGGCATGTTCCGCACGAATTCGCAGTTCGTCAGCAGGTTGTGTCCGACGTCCAGCGCAACCATATCGTGACAGTACTTGAGCCAGTCCAGATCCTCGTTCGTATTGAAATGGATGTTGTACGCCTCGAGGATCAATCCGTTCTCGTCCACGCGGTCGATCCGCCACGTCGCAAAATGATCCGCGTCGGTGCGCACCGTCCAGTGCCGCGACTTGATGGACCAGACGATGCCCGCGTCGGGGAACGCCGCGCGCAGCGCGTCCATTTCCTCGTTCCCGACGCCGCATCCGCACATCTCAAGCGAGGAGAGCTTCGAAAGCAGCGGCAGCATCCGGTAGAACGGCTCCAGCGAATCGATCGGAACGTCGTTGTAGTTCAGCGTTTCGGTGTCGGGTCCGACCGTGACGCCGCACAGTTCTGCCTGCCAAAGGAGCTCCTGCTCCGGGAATGCGTCCCGGATGAAGCGGATCTGCTCCGGCTCGCACGGCGCCGACCGGAGGTCGATCACCGAAAGCCGCTTCAGCAGCTTCAGGACCGGAAGGTCTTCCTCGCCCGGCACGGTCGTCGGCGCAAAGGTCTCGGTATCCTGCGTGATCTCTGTCCCGCACAGCTCCGTACGGAAAAGCAGCTCGTCGAGCTCCAGCGCCGAAAGCGCGGCGGCGTTTGCCCGGATGTCCAGACCGCTTTCGGTCAGGTCCAGCTTCCGCAGCGCGGGACAGTCTTTGACCGCCTGCTCCACGTCCGCCCATTCCGCTGCGCCGGTCAGGGCAAGTTCGGAAACGGGCGTCGGTTCCGGCGTGGGTTGTTCGGTCGGCTCCGGCGTCACAGCCGCGGAAGACGCTGCGGCGGACGGTTCCGGCGAACCGGAAGCCTCCGTTTCACTGTCTTTGGAACAGCCCGACAGCATCAGCAGCATGCCGAGCCCGATCGCCGTCAGAATGATTCTCGTTTTCAATAGATCACACCTTCTCCCCTATGTGTCGCAATGATCGTCGGATCCGGCACCAGCCGCGAAAAGCCCCATGCAAGGGCGTCCGCCCAGGTCCGCTGCGGACCTCTCGAATGCCAGTTCACGTGCTCGCCCATAAACACCATGGCGGAAGAGTTCCCGCCGTCCAGGTTGTAGGCAACCTGCACGCCCTGCTCCACGAACAGTTCCGCGAACTGCTCCATCGTGTAGCCGAACGCTCTCCTCTCGTCGCGTCCGTCCGTGACGATCGCCACAAAGTGTCCCGGCTCGATCATGCCGATCCCGCAGCGCGGGTTCTCCTTCGAAACGCGATGCTTCGAGACGTCCGGATTGACCTTGTAATTCTCCACCAGCGTCGGTCCGAAGCTGTAGGTGTTCAGCACGCCGCTGTCCATCAGATCGATGCCGGATACTTCGTTCCGGTGCAGGATCTGCATCGTAAAATCATCCCGCATGACCAGCGTATCCTCGCCGCCGCGGTCCGAATACAGAATGCCGCGCCGCAGCAGGATCCCCTTGTATTCCAGATCCGCATTGTTGATGTTGTCCCCCGTGATCGCAAACACGGCGCGGTAATTCCGCGAAAGCCGCCACGGCGGTTCGGACGCGGTCGCGACGTCATAGTGCGAGGAAACGATGGAACGGAAGCTGTTGATCTTCCGCATGCGGATGTGGGCGATATACTGACAGTACGGATGGTTGTTCTTCCGGAACGCCTGCCGCTCGATGATGACGGAAAGGATGTCCGAACGGTATTCCCAATACCCGTTCTCGTAATCCTGCACGACGACCTCCGCCGGCTCCCCTTCCTGTCGGAAGTATCGGTCGTTCGGGTCCGGCACGGGCGTGGGCTCCGCAGTGGGCTCCGGTGTCGGTTCCTCCGTGGGCTCCGGCGTCGGCTCCTCCGTGGGCGCTTCGGTCGGCGTTGCGGAAGCGATCGGCGTCTCCGGCAGCTCCGTCTGTTTTTCCGGAAGCGCGGGATGCGGCAGCAGCAGACCGACGATCAGCAGCACAGCCGCAGCGCCGAACAGGATAAACGCGGCGATCCGTTTCCGTTTGAGCAGGCACAGCGCGGCACAGATCAAAACGCCGCTCAGAACGAACAGCGCGATCGCCCATCCCCCGACGCCGGAATGCGTCCCTTCGGACGCTTCGGTTTGTGCGGGTACGGGCGTTTCCTGCGGTGCGGGTGTCGGCAGGACCGTCGGCTGTTCCGTCGCAGCGGCTTCGGGCGTCGGCGGCTCCGTCTCCTCGGGAACCTCCGTCGGCGCGGGCGTCGCCATCGGCGTCATGTAGCGCATCAGTCCGGCGGGATCGATGTGTTCGAACAGATCGTTGCGGGCTTCGTCCTCACCAACCCGCGTATAGGCAAGCGTAAACCGGCTGCTTTCCGGAATGACCGTGCCGTAGCATTCCTCGGACCGGTAGCAGGCATAGGCGGTCTCCGCCGCCTCCCGCGCCGTCCGTCCGCCGTATGTCACAAGCGGCACATTCCAGTCCAGCACCGTTTCGCCGTCCGCGGACAGGTGATAGAACTTCTGCACCGAGCGGGTACCCGGCTTGTTTCCGTCCATGATCTTCAGCATCAGCCGTGCGGTAAAGGGCGTGCGCACCATGGAAAAGGTGTCCTGCGGGTCGCAGGTCACGATCACCCGCGGCTGATACGCCTCGATCAGATCCGTCAGCGTTCCGAGCAGATTGTTTTCTTTCCAATAGGAGACCATCCGGTCGATGCTGCAGGTCGCCTGATCGTCCTGCAGCAAGAATACGGGGATCACGTCCGCGCCCATGGATTCCAGTGCGCGGAATCCTTCCTGCACGCGGTTGCCGTCGTCCTTTCCGACGTACACGACCGCGGTCCGGATCCCGTGCTCGACCGCATAGACGGGCAGCAGCCCGCCGAGAAGGTCCGTTTCCTCGCTGACGCCGGACAGCACCAGCATCAGATCCACCGGCTCTCTCCTGGTAAGCAGCGGCGGCTCATAGCCCGCTGCGCAGACCCGCAGTTCGCACAGGCTCGCCAGATAGACCGCGCCGCGGGCGCAGACGATCTCCATCCGGTTCGCGCCTTCGGCGGGCAGGAACATCCGGTAATCCACCGTGGGGAAGAGCGTCGACGAGATCTGCTCCCCCGTCGGCGCATAGAAATTGACGGTTGCGCGGAAATTCGTGTCGTACCACCGCAGCAGCACGCCCGACGCCTTTCCCGTCCACGTCACGGTCAGCGTCTGACCGTCCTTCAGCGTGAACCGTGTGGCGTCGTTGTCGTCCGTCAGATTCCCGACGGCGTCTTCGCGTCCCTCCGGGGCGATGATCTCGCACGGAAGATACGGCGAAGCATCCTCCGCCGGAACGGAAGCGAGCGTCGCGATCGTCAGGATGATCAACAGTATGAAAATGACCGTTCGCTTTATCATGTCTCAGTTTCCTTCTGCAGCATGCTCTTTTTTCTGCGGCGCAGACTGAAGAATACCGCGGCGCCGATCAGCACCGCCGCGCCCGAAAGTCCGCAGATCAGTCCGGTCCGGCGCGTTCCGGCGTTGTCCGGCGCAGGCGTCGGCGTGGGTTCCGGCACGGGCGCTTCGGTCGGCTCCGGCGTGGGCTTCGGGGTCGGCTGCTCGGTCGGCGCTTCGGTCGGTTCCGGCGTCGGCGTCGGTTCCGGCGTCGGCGTAGGCTCCGGCGTCGGCTCCGGTGTGGGCGTCGCATGCAGGATGACCTCTGCCAACTCGTTTTCCCCGATGTGCTCGAACATATCGTTTCCCGTGTCCAATCCCACCGTGGTCCGGGTCAGCCCGAAAAAGCGGATGTCCCCCTCCGAGCTGTTTCCGATCGACGGCCGGAACACGTACTTCTTCTGGGACTTATGCTCTTCGAATGCCCGCTTCGCCACCTGCAGCGCGGTCTCGCCGCCGTAAGCCGTGAGCGGCGCGTTCACGTCCAGCGTGATCGGATTCTCTTCCGCAAGGTGCTGATACACCTTCCTGACCGACCATGTCCCGTATTCCGCGACGGACTCCGGATCGAAGCTTTCATCCTCCGCCAGATTCGCCGCTTCAAGCGCCGCGCGCGCAGTGATGATGTGCTGCCAGTGTCCGTACTCGCCGTTCACGGGGTCCTGACTCACCACCACCAGCGGTTTGATCTTCCGGTACAGCCGGACCAACGCAAGCGTGACGTCGTCTTCACGGAACTTGTCCTTCTGCTCCTTCGGCGCGGACCGGTCCACGTCGGGGAAGCCCAGAAAGTACGGCAGCGTGGTCATGCCCGCCGCCCAGACGCTGTTGATCGCCTCGTGCACTCTGCCGATGTTCGGCCGCGTCACATAGGCGAAGGTCCCGGTATACCCCTGCTCTGCGCCGTAGATGGGATAGATCGCGCCTAAAAAGATCCATTCGTCGTCCGGGTGCGTGGTGACGATCAGAAAATCCGTCCGTTCGACCGGAAGCTGCGGCATCGCAAGCGTCTTCGGCAGCGTGCCTGTGCTCCAGACGCTCACCTCGCAGATCCCGACGTCGCCGGCTTCCCCGGTGATCTCCGCGCGCACACAGCCTTCCTCGAGCGGAACGGTCAAGCGGTAAACGTCCGTTGCGGGCGTCGAAGTGCCGAGCAGCGTTCCTTCCCGGTCATACTGCCGCACCGTCAGTCCCGCCTCCTGCCGGTCCAGCGAAAAATACAGCGCGCCCATCGTTTCGTTCCGGTTCTTCGGCTGGATGCTCAGCACATCCTTCTCGCCCAGCGGACAGACGGTATTCGGTTTTCGGTCAAAAGCGTACAGCGCCGGCGTGTCGTTTCCGTTCTTCTGAAACCTGCAGCTGCGGGTCATTTCCTTCGCGGGTTCCTCCTCCGCGCGTACGCCCGGAAGCAGCAAAGCGCAGAAAATCAGGCATGCCGCAAACGCAAGAAACCGAAACGCGCGTCTTTTCTTCATGGGATCCCCTCTTCAATGCTCATTCGTATTTTTAAGTATATCATCTTCGCGCTGTCGAATCAAGAAAATCTTGTCGTCGCCGCGCAGGATTCCGGGACCGAAAGCAAAAAAGTGCAGCCCCGATTCAATCGGGACCGCACCGCAATGACGGTTTGCGTCATTTTGTTTTCGCAGAAAGGACGTTCGACCACTCGCCGAAATACGTCATGCCGTTGAACACATGGTACGAGCGCAGACGCACATAGTAGGTCGTGCCGGCGGAAAGATTCCGGATGACCGTCTCCGCCGCTGCGGGATCTTCGATCTTGAAGGCGACGACGTCCCTTCGGAACTGTTCGTCGGTCGCGTACTGGATCTGGTAGCCGGTGAAGTTCTTCGACGGCGCCCATTTGACCGTCAGCATGTTCACGCCGCCCGTGACCGTCTTCAGTTCGCGCGTGGTGATGCGCACGGTCGTTTTCAACGGACCGACCTCGCCGAGGTTGAAGTTGTCGCCGACGTTGCCGCCGATCAACGTCCCGGAGACCGGATCGACGCGCTGCGCAAAGTATGCCTTGACGCCGTACTGGTAGCGCGTGCCAGCATAGACCTTATGCGACGCGTCGTGCCCGTCGAGGTATTCCGTTCCCGTCGTGTTGTCCCAACGCGAGAACGCCGTCCAGCCGTTCGTCGTGGTGCTCCACGCGCGGCGGTAGATGACGTAGCCCGCGGCGCCTTCGACCGGCGTCCACGTGACCCTGATGCCGTCCCGCACGTTCTCGACGGCAGTTTGCGCCGTCGGCGGCAGATAGATCTTGAACCAGCCGCGGACGCTGCCCGTATATCTGCCCTTGAGCGTCACAAGCACGTAGCCTGTGCCGGCTTCGGTGTTCTCCGCGTATGCGTAATCGTAGTATTCGGAATCGATCACGCTGTTGTCCGCCGTGTTGATCACGGTGAATCGCGGCGTCTGCGCGCTGCCGTTTGCGATCACATACGGCGTGTCGCCCTTGAACTGCACGTCCTCCGCGTTCCATTCTACCTTTGCGTCGATCGCTTCCGGCGTGGGTGCGGTCGTAGGCGCTGCAGTCGGTGTCGCGGTCGGCTTTACGGTCGGCGTCGCAGTCGGTTTGGATGTTGCCGTCGGCGTCGCGGTTGCGCTTGCCGTCGGGGACGGTTCGGACCCGTTCTCCAGCTCCGTCGTGTAATACAGGCTGCAGTCCGGAACGGTAAAGACCGTCAGCGATTCGCCGGTGTTGTTCTTCTTGCAGGTGAAGCACTGCTTTTCCGTGTCGAAGCACAGCGTTGCGGACGTCGTCTGCTGACTGCGGATCACCGGATGATCCTTCTCCCAGCCGAGCGTCCAGTATGCCGCGCTCTTGCCGCCGGAAACGATGACCTTGTTCGTTGCGGAGAGCTTGTTGCTGCTCGCGTTATAGCAGAGGTAAAGACCGTCCCCGCTCGTCATGCGGATCGTATAAACGCCGGTTTCGACGGATTCGATCTCGTACAGGCAGTTGTCCGGAACGTCCGTCAGCGTATCGCCGATGACCCGGATGCCGGTACTGCCGATCGCGACCGCACCGGAAGCGGACGAAACGCCGCTCGCGGTGGTGTTCGCGGACAGCACGACCTCGCCGTCATAGGTCAGGACCGCCTTGCCCGCCCAGTCGGACGGCGGCGCAAACAGCTTCTGATAGGTGCCCGCAGGTACGGATGCGCCGTCCTGCACCGCGTAGAAATACAGCGCGTAGAAGGTATGGTCATCTGTCAGCGTGAAGGCGTCGCCCGCGAACAGGCAGTCGGGACGCGTATTCGTGTCCTCGACACGCGCATCGACCCAGGCGTAGAACGCATAGGGTCTCGCATTCGCCGTCGGCGTGCCCGTGGGCGCCGGCAGCGTCACGACGTCGGCAACGTAGCCGTTGATCGCGGAACAGCTTACGCCCGCAGGGGTCACGAACGTTACCTGCACCGGCGTGCGTCTTGCAAAATCGATCCGGATCGTGCAGTCGCTCTGCGCGCGGACCGAGAACAGCGTTCTCGAAAGCCCGTCGCCGGTCTGTCTGACCGTCGCCTCACCGGAAAGCACTTCGTACCCGATGACCGCAACGCCGGAATTCGGCACGGCGACGATCGTCGTGCCGGAGATTTCGACCGTGCCGAGACTCGCATCGTTCGGAACCGCCGTCACACGGAACTGCGGAAACAGCGTCCACGAGGAATACACGTTCTGCCGCGCGTCGACGTTGCCCTGTCCGGGATACTCGTCCTCGGACGAAACGACGATCGGGTATGCGGGATAAACGCTCGTATACGGATCCATGTAGCCGCCCATCGTCTTCATGTATGCAACCGCTTCCGCAATGTCGGCGCCGTCCTTCATCTTGTTCCAGAAATATGTTTCCCAATTATAATCGCCGGCAAAGGTAACGGACTGGGAATAACCGTAGACGACCTCGACGCCCTGTTCGCGCAGCGGGGCTTCCATGCCGTCGGTCGCCATGCCGAGACAGATCGCCATCCACAGGAAACTGTTCGGCGCGGTTTCGGTCATGTGGTTTTTGATCGCCGTACCGTCGACGAAGGCGCCGCTGCCGCTCCGGAACGCGTGCTGATAATTGCCGTACGTCCCCTGCACCGTGGCGGTATCCGCGCTCGTCAAGCCCTCGTAGCTGGTGAGGCAGAGATAGGATGTGTTCGCTTTGGACGTGTAGTCGCCGGACGCCGAGCTGTAATCGGTGTTGCCGTGCGAGTCGAAGATGACCGTGCCGCAGGTCCCGAGCTCGCGCGCGATTGCGTCGATCGTCGCCGCGCTGCCGGAATAGATCCTGCAGGCGCCGCCGGTCGCCTGCGCGATCGAGTTCGCTTCGTTCCGGTACTGATTGGTGAAGCTCGAATCCGAACCGTAATACGGACCTATCAGCGCGACGTCCGAGGAATACGGATAGCCGCCCTTCGATGCATACGAGATCGTCTCGACCGAAGCGGCTTCTTCGGGCGTTTTGCCGGTCAGGTTGGCGCGCTGCTTCTGCCGCGCGTTCGGTACCCAGCCGTTGCCCAAGCCTTCCGTGTCGTGCCAGAACACAGACTGTCCGTTCAGGTAGAGCGTGCCCGGCGCATAGCTTTCGTGCGCTTCGACGAGCGCAACGATCCCGTCCGTCATGCTCATGTAATCGTTTGCGGAAGCGGTCGAAACGGTCACGCCGTTTTCCGCAAGCCGTTCGTCCTCATACCGCTCGATCCGGACCCAGAGGTCGTCTCCGGAATTTGCGGAACGCGTTTCCGCGACATTCGTTTCGCCGTCCGCAACTGCCTTTTCCGGCAGCGGAAACACGCAAAGCGGCAGCGCCAGAAGCGCCGTGAGCAGGATCGCAAGCAGTTTCCTGAATTTCATATCGTTTCTCCTTTCGAAGATTTCACTCGTATTTTTTATTATATCATGCGGCTTTCCGATTTTCAATCATTTCCGTGTTTTCAAGGCATGAAAAAACGATGGACGCGAAACACGATCCGTACTATAATAGAATGACAAGACACAACGGAGGTACGGTTATGGAACTGCGCGATGCAAACGGACTGACGGAACAGGAATTTCTCAAAGCATATCGGGACAAGCACTACCCCGCGCCGTATCTGACGGCGGACG
>JAZNHI010000188.1:0-19784 GCA_045576895.1 Clostridia bacterium
ATAAGCCTGCTTCGTTGCGTCGAGCTTGTCAAACGCTTCCTTCAGATAGCCGGCATACTCATCCTTCGTGAGCATGTAGAGGAAGTTCTTGCCGACGATCTCGGAGTCGATGTCCATGAACAGACCGTGTTCGCCTTCCGCGACGAAGTCCCAGCAGTTGGTGTAGGTCTTGCTGCCCGTGCAGTTGTACTCGAAGACCTTGTTCAGGGTCTGCAGCGGCAGGTAGCCCTTGTAGTCATCCGCCTTGACGCCGTTTGCATTCGCCCAGTCGAGCGGAATGAACGTGTCGAGGATGCCCGTCTTGACCATCTTGCTTTCGATCTGGTTGCCGTCCTGGATCAAGGTGACCGCAAAGGTGCCCTTTTCCTTCATGGAGTCGGCGGTCAGCTGATCGAAGATCTTGTTGTTCTTCGGCTGCTGCCATTCGAAATTCAGGGTGTAGTTCGGATCGAGCGTCTGGAGATACTCGATGAACAGCGGCAGAGCGGACTTGCCGCGGCTGGAGTTGCCCACGCCGTAGAAGGTCGCGCCGTTGGATTCTTCGATTGCTTTCTTGCAGAGCTCTTCAAGCGTCAGACCCTGCGCCTCTTTGATGACCTGCTTCACGGCAGAGTCCTTGGCGTCAGTGTTTGCCTGGGTGGAACCGCCGCAGGCAACGAGACCGAGGACCATCACAAGAGCAAGCATCATTGCAACAAACTTTTTCATGATTTCCCTCCTGATTGATACTTCACGGATATGATTCCGTGTCTATCATTGTAACAGAAAAATGAATCGGAATCAACAGGAAAAACAAATATTTATATATAAAACTGTCTTTTTGCCGCAGTTTCTTTCAGTGATTGCCAATCTGTCTGCGGCATGGTATACTGAGATCGTAAAGAAATCTGATACTAAGAAACAAGAGGGTCCTATGAAACCGAACGAAACGGCAATCTTCTGCGATCTGGACGGCACGCTGTTCGATCATACCGGCGCGGTTTCCGAACAAAACCGGAACGCGATCAAACGCTATACGCAGGCAGGCGGGCTGTTTGCCATCGCCACAGGGCGCTGCCCCGACAACATGCTGGAGTTTCTCGAAGGCGTCGCGTTCAATGCGCCGAGCATCGTGCTGAACGGCGCGGGCGTGTACGACCGTGCTGCAGAGCGGTTCCTCTACACGCAGTTTGCCGACCGGGAGGCGATCGCCGCCGTTCTGCGGTACTGCAGGGAGCGTCATCCGTCGCTGGATCTGCAGATCTATACCGAGGCGAGCATCCTGTATGTCTCGCCGGAGGAAACGGTCAACCGTCCGTTCTGGGAACTGCACCGGACGAGCCAGTTTGTGAGCATCGAGGAAGCGGAGCGATCGCCGTGGTTCAAATCGCTGCTGTTCGGCGATCGGGACGCGCTTTGCGATACGGAAGCGTTTATCAACAAAAACGGACTTGCGGACCGGTTTGACCGCGTCTATGCCACAACCGACATCGTTCCCAATTCCGAATACCTTGAACTGCTTCCGAAAAACGTCAACAAAGGGACTGCGCTGCATATCTGCCGCGGACTCGATTGCTACAGGAACCGTACCCTGATCGCCGCCGGCGATTACAACAACGACCTTGCACTGCTGCAGGAGGCGGATATCGCCGCATGCCCTAAGAATGCAAATGATGCGATCCGCGCGATCTCCGACGTGTTTCTGCCGTCGAACGACGAACACGCGATCGCCGCGCTGATCGACCGCCTGCCGGAGCTTCGGGCACGCGCATAAATATCGGAATTCATACGGAGGAAAGAACGAAGATGACGGAACGGGAACGAAAGCTGATCGAAGCGCTGTCAAACGCCAAAGCGCCGAGCGGATTTGAGGACGAAACGGTTGCGATCCTGCGGGAAGCGCTTCGCGATATCTGCGATTTCGAGGAGGACGGACTGCGCAATCTTTTCATTCGCCGCCGCAGAAACACCGGCAGCAAGCCGGTGCTGATGCTGGACGCGCACAGCGACGAGGTCGGGTTCATGGTGCATTCGATTCGCCCGAACGGCACGCTGCGCCTCGTAGGGCTGGGCGGCTGGAACAAGGCGACGCTGCCGGGCACGCGCGTTCTGGTGCGGAACCGCTTCGGCGAATGGATCCCCGGCTGCATTGCGGCAAAGCCGCCGCACTTTATGAGCGCGGCGGAGAAGGAGCGCATGGGGGCTGCGGAGATCCGCGACCTTTCGCTGGACATCGGCGCAGCGTCGCCGGAGGAGGCGGAGAAGACGTTCGGCATCCGCATCGGCGAGCCGGTCGTGCCCGCGCCGCATTTTTTGACCGATGAGAAGAACGGTCTGCTGTTCGGCAAAGCGTTTGACTGCCGGATCGGCTGTGCCGCCATGGCGGAGGTGATGCGGAGGATCGCGGACGAGGACCTGAACGTCGACGTCGTCGCTTCGCTTTCGAGTCAGGAGGAGGTCGGGGAACGCGGCGCAAAGGCGGCCGTGAACCGCATCCGTCCCGATATCGCGATCGTGTTTGAGGGCTGTCCCGCGGACGACACATTTACGGAACCGTACGCGATCCAGACTGCGCTGAAGCGCGGACCGATGCTGCGGTTCATGGACGTCTCGGTCATCATCAATCCGCGTTATCAACGGTTTGCACTGGATCTTGCGGAGCGGAAGGGGATCGCGGCGCAGGCGTCCGTGCGCGAAGGCGGCGGCAACGACGCGGCGGTGATTCAGGCATTGAACGGCGCGCCGGCGATCGTGCTCAGCATTCCGGTGCGGTATATCCACACGCCGACCTGCATTGCATCCGTATTCGATTACGAGGAGACGGTCCGTCTTGCGATGGAGGTCATCCGCACGCTCGACGACACGCTGATCAAAAATTTTTAAGAGCATCGAACGCATATGAAAAAGCCCGCCGGCGGCGGGCTTTTTTGTCGGGTTTACTCGGCTCAGCCGATGGTGCAGTACATGAAGTACTTGTAGCCCAGCGGGTTCGAGAAGAAGCCGTGGACGTCCTTGTTGATCATGTAGGTATCGGTGTAGTAGTAGATCGGGCAGATGCAGCCGGTGGACATGAGGAGGTCCTCTGCGCGGTGCATGAGCTCATAACGGACATTGTTGTCGGTGCAGTTCTTGATCGTCTTGATGAGGACGTCGTAGGTCTGCGCCCAGGTGCCGTTCTCGACCTTGATGTCATAGCCGAGGTCGGTGAGGTCCAGGTTGTAGCATGCTACGTCAACATGATTGCCCTTGCCGAACTGAACGTCGTTGTTGCCGGAGATCGTGGTCCACATGTCGAGGAAGCAGATCGGGTCATTGTAGTCCGCGACCCAGCCGTTACGCGCGATGGAGTAATCGCCGTTCTTACGAGTCTGGAGGAACGTTGCCCATTCCTGGTTCTCCATGTTCATCGTGATGCCGATGGTGGCGAGCTGTGCCTGGAGGTATTCGCCGATCGCCTTATGACCTTCGGAGGTGTTGTAGAGGTACGTCATGCTCGGGAAGTTCGTGAACTTGCCGGAAGCATCGTCGAACGCATAGTACTTCTTGAGCACTTCGATCGCCTGGTTGTAGTTGCTCTCAACTGCGGAAGCATCGACATTGTAGAAGCCGTAGAAGCCGTCGTTGTGGCCTGCGGTCTTATAGAACTCGGTGCCGTCCGGGTTGGTCATACCCATGGCAACGAAGGACGATGCCGGGACCTGACCGCCCTGAGCGATGTCATTGACGATGTAGTTGCGGTCGAACAGGAGGCTGATCGCGTTGCGAATCTCTGCACGCGCCATTTCCGCTTCGACACCGGTGAGACCGGAATCCGCGGGGAGGATGTCCTCGTTGATGTTCCAGCAGACATAGTAGGTACCGATCTGACCTGCGACTTTGTACTCATCCGGATAGTCCGCCTTCAGCGTTGCCATCTCGTTGGTGGGAACGTCGTCGATCAGCTGCCAGGTGCCGTTCTTGAAGTTGGCGACCATGTTGTTCGCATCGTCGGAGAGATAGAACTCGATCTTGCCCATGAGGATCTTGTCCGCATCGACGTAATTCTTGTTCTTCTCAAGGGTGATGACGCTGTTGTGCTCCCAACCGGTCATGGTGTACGCGCCGTTGCAGACGTAGGTCGACGGATCGGTCGCCCAGCTCTCGTTTGCAACAACATCTTCGCGAACCGGGAAATAGGTCGGGAACGCGAGGAGCTCATCCCAGTAAGCAACGGGATTGTAGAGGGTGACCTTGAGCGTCTTTGCGTCAACCGCTTCGACGTTCAGCTTGCCCTCGTTGTAACCGTCGACGACCTCGAACATGTAGCCGTAGTCCGCACCGAGTTCCTCGGATGCAGCGCGCTTCCATGCAAATTCAAAGTCATTTGCGGTGACGTCCTTACCGTCGGACCATTTGAGACCGTCACGCAGGGTGTACGTATAGGTCACGGTGCCGTCGGCATTCTCAACGCCCTTCACCAGTTCCTTCGCTGCATCGGCAACGATGACCAGCTTGCCGCTGTCGTCCTGCGCCCACTTTGCGAGGCCGGAGAACAGATGCGCGATCAGGGTTGCGCCGTCGACTGCGGAGTTCAGTGCGGGGTCGAGCGTGTCGGGCTCGGAGGCGAGACAGACAGCAATGCTGCTGGACGCTGCAGCTTCTTTATTTCCGCCGCAGGCAACCAGAGCAACCGCCATCGTCAAGACCAGGAGCAGTGCGATAAGTTTCTTCATTTGATTTCCTTCCCTTCTTTTTTTTATCAAAACGTACGGCGTGTATGCCGCACATTATGAACGGATTACAGTTCGTTGACCCGGTGACATGCAACGAAGTGGCCGGGCTTGATCTCCTTGAATTCCGGCATGCTCTCCGCACAGGCGGGGACGGCATTCGGACAGCGGGTCCGGAACGGGCAGCCGGACGGCGCGTTCAGGGGGCTCGGGATATCGCCCGAAAGGACGATGCGCCTGTTCGCCTTTGCAATTTTCGGATCCGGCTGCGGGACCGCAGACATCAGGGATCTCGTATAGGGATGCAGGGGCTGGTCATAGATCTCCGCCGCGTCCGCAAGCTCGACCATCTTGCCGAGGTACATGACGGCGATACGGTCGCTGATGTGCCGGACCACCAGAATATCGTGCGCGATAAAGAGGTAGGTCAGGTTCATCTTTTCCTGCAGCTCGACGAACATATTGATAACCTGCGCCTGAATCGACACGTCCAGCGCGGAGACCGGCTCGTCGCAGACAATGAATTCGGGCTTCAGGGCAAGCGCGCGGGCAATGCCGATACGCTGACGCTGACCGCCGGAAAACTCGTGCGCATAGCGCGACGCGTGTTCGCTGTTCAGGCCGACCTGATCCATCAGCTCAAGGACCCGGTTCATGCGGTCCGCCTTGTTAGCGTACATCTTGTGAATGTCCAGCGGTTCGCCGATGATATCGGAAACCGTCATGCGCGGGTTCAGCGAGGAATAGGGATCCTGAAAGACCATCGTCGCCTTTTGGCGCAGCTCGTGGATCTCCGCTTTGCCCTTCACCGGACGACCGTTGAAAATGACCTCGCCGGCGGTGGGCTTATACAGATGCAGGATCGAGCGTCCGACCGTCGTTTTGCCGCAGCCGGATTCACCGACAAGACCCAGCGTTTCGCCGCGGCGGATCGAGAACGATACATCGTCGACTGCCTTCAAAGGCTTGGTCTGCAGCCAACCGACGTTGATGTTGAAGTATTGCTTCAGATGACGGACGTCGACCAGAATCTCGTTGTTCTTTTCGATGCGTTCGCTCATGCGTCTTCACCGCCTTTCTCGTCTCGTACGATCGTGCCGTTTTCGATGCCCTCTTTGACGTTCATCCAGCATGCGGCGAAATGTTCATCGTTGATCTGCATGCGCTCGCAATGCTGCTTGATGCAGATCTTCATTGCGTTGTCGCAGCGCGGCGCGAACGGACAGCCTTCCGGCATGTTGAGAAGGTCGATCGGCGTGCCGGTGATCGGTTGAAGCTTGTGACCGGCGGTGTCCGCCGTCGGGATCGAGCGCATCAGACCTTTGGTGTATTCGTGCTTGGGGTTGTAGAAGATTTCTTCCGCCGTGCCCTGCTCGCAGATCGATCCGGCGTACATGACGATGACTTCATCGCACATCTGCGCCACGACGCCGAGGTCGTGCGTGATCATGATGATCGCCATGCCGAGCTCTTCCTGCAGGGACTTCATCAATTCGAGGATCTGCGCCTGAATGGTCACGTCCAGCGCGGTGGTCGGTTCGTCCGCGATCAGGATATCCGGTTCGCAGGCGAGCGCCATTGCAATCATAACGCGCTGCCGCATGCCGCCTGAGAACTCGAACGGATACTGCTTGATGCGCTTTTCCGGTTCATTGACGTTGACCAGCCGCAGCATTTCGATCGCGCGCTCCTTGGCCTGCGCCTTGGTGCGGTTGGTATGGAGCATGATCGCTTCCATCAGCTGATGCCCGATAGTATAGGTCGGATTCAGCGAGGTCATCGGATCCTGGAAGATGATCGAAACCTTGTTGCCGCGAACGGTCTTCATCACGGATTCGCCCGCGCCGACAAGCTCCTGTCCATCCAGCTTGATGGAGCCGGAAACGATCTTTCCGGTCGAGGCAAGGATCTGCATGATCGAATAGGCGGTTACGGATTTTCCGGAGCCGGATTCACCGACGATGCCGAGCACCTTGCCGCGGTCAAGATTGAAGGAGACGCCGTTGACGGCTTTGACTTCGCCTGCCGGGGTGAAGAAGGAGGTGTGCAGATCGCGTACTTTCAATAACGGTTCGTTTTCCATGGTTCTGCCTCCTTCTCAGTTTCTCAGCTTCGGATCGAACGCATCTCTCAATCCGTCGCCGAACAGGTTCAGCGACAGAACGATCAGCGAAATGACGATCGCGGGAATGATCAGACGGTACGGATATGTGGTCAGACCGTTGAGCGCATCCGACGCAAGCGATCCCAGCGACGGCATCGGCGCGTTGACGCCGAGACCGAGGAAGGAGAGGAAGCTCTCCGTAAAGATCGCGTTCGGGATCTGCAGTGCGGTGGAGATGATGACCACGCTGATGCTGTTCGGCAGCAGGTGCTTGCGGATGATCCATCTGCCCTTTGCGCCTGCGGCGCGCGACGCAAGAACGTATTCCTGCTCTCTCAGCGAAAGGATCTGTCCGCGGATCAGACGCGACATGCTGACCCAGTACAGCACGCCGAAGACGATGAACAGGCTGATGATGTTCGTGCCGATCTTTTCGAGCGCCGTGCCTTCCAGCGCGCTGCCGAGCGTCTTTCTCAGAACGGATGCAAGCAGAATAACCATCAGCATATCCGGCAGCGAGTAGATGATGTCGACGATGCGCATGATCACAAGGTCGACCGCGCCGCCGCAGTAGCCGGCGATGGAGCCGATCGTCATGCCGATGATCAGAACGATGATGGATGCGAAGAAGCCGACGGCGAGGGAGATGCGCGTGCCGTAGACAACGCGGATGAAGTAGTCGCGTCCGCGCTCGTCGGTTCCGAAGATGTGTGGGAAGACCTTTTCGCCCGCGGCGATGCGTTCCTTTTCGGTCTTGCCGTATTCAAACGGCGCAAGGTTGCCGTAGGAGCTGTCGACCGGTTTGCCGGGCTGAATGCCGAGCTGTTCGCCGAACGCGTACGGCCAGAAGAACGGGATAAAAACCGAGGACAGCGTGATGATGATGATCACGATCAGGCTGATCGTTGCGACTTTGTTTTTCAGAAGACGCTTGACGCCGTCGCGGAAGAACGTCGACGACGGACGCATCTGCACCATGTACGCCTTTTCTTCGTCGGTCGCGGGAATAAAGGCGTCGAGGTCCACGTGCATGGAGAACTTTTTCCGAATGTCTTTCAGATCTTTCATGTCCGAACCTCCCCTCATTCCAGATTGATCCGCGGATCGACGATTTTATAGAGGATATCGCTGACGAGGTTCATCACCACGATCAGCACCGCGAGCACGATTGTGGTGCCCATGACCATCGGGTAGTCGCGGTCGGTGATGCTCTTGACGAATGCGCGGCCGATGCCCGGCACGGCAAAGATCTTCTCCACCACCAAAGAACCAGTGACGATATACGCAAGCATCGGTCCGAAGTAGGTGATGACCGGAATCAGCGAGTTTTTCAGCGCATGTCCGAAGATGATCTTTACGCCGGAAACGCCCTTGGCTTTGGCGGTACGGATGTAGTCCTGCCCGAGCACGTCCAGCATGGAGGATCGCGTCAGTCGCGTGATGTATGCCATCGGATAGAGCGAAAGCGTGATGATCGGTAAGATCAGGCCGCCTTTCGCAGCGCCGTTCGCCGGGAGAATTCCCAGCGTGATCGCGAAAAAGATCAGCAGCAGCGTTCCCATGATGAACGAGGGCATGGACACGAACGCCGTCGTTACGACCATGATGATCTTGTCGATCAGCTTGTTCCTGCGCAGCGCGGCGACCGCGCCGAGAATGATGCCGAAGAAGCCTGCGATCGCGGCTGCGATCAGACCGAGCTTGACGGAGGTCTTCATGCCGTCGGCAATGATGTCGATAACCATGCGGCCTCTCTGCTTCAGCGACGGACCGAAGTCAAACTTCGTCACAATGTCCTTGAGGTATGTGCCGTACTGAACGATCAGCGGCTTGTCAAGGCCGTACTTGGCTTCCAGCGCCGCCTGTGCGGAAGCGGAGATCGCTTTCTCGCTGAGGAACGGACCGCCGGGCACCGCGTGCATGACGAAGAACGTCACGGTGATGACGATCCACACGGTCAGGATCGCCAACAGGATTCTCTTCAGGATGTAGAACATCGTTTTGGAATTCATTCCGCTTTTTACCTCTCTTTTTAGCGCAAGGCGAGCTGCCTGACGGAGCGCGCACGGCGCCGGTTCTTTTGGGATCCGGGAAAATGAACACGATTACATATTTATTGTACTGCATTTTGCGAAATAGGTCAATACCGCAAATTACAGTCGTTGTGATTGCGGATCATGTTTCCGCACGTTCCGATGAACTCAAACAAAGTACCCGCGAAGTCCTCCGCGCAGGGCTCGAAACGGCTTCTGTGTCTGAAGACGTTCCTTTCTCCGCGGGATGCGCGGAGAATTCACGCGGTTTTCGGCCTTCGATCGCGCTTCGGACTTGCGCCGCGGAAGAAAATGATGTAAAATAATATACAAAAACCGCATGAAAGGATGACGGATATGAAAACGTGGACCAAGGAAGAACGCTATCGCGTGCTGAAAAGCGCAGAGGAAGTCCGTGATCTCCATGAACGGATTGCACAGTCGGATTACCGTCAGCAGTATCATATTCAGCCGGTCACCGGGCTTCTGAACGACCCGAACGGCTTCGTCTTTCACAACGGGGTATGGCACCTGTTTTATCAGTGGTGTCCGTGGGGCGCGGTGCACGGGCTGAAATACTGGTACCATACCGTTTCAAAGGATCTTGTGACCTGGAAAAACGCGGGCGTCTGCATCCGTCCGGATACGGAATTCGACAACAAGGGTGCGTATTCCGGATCCGCGCTGCCCAGGGAGGATTCCGTATGGCTGTACTATACGGGCAATCACCGGGACGAGGACTGGACGCGCAGGCCCTATACCTGCCTTGTGAAGCTGAAGGATGACGGCACGGCGGATAAGCTGCCGCCGCTGTTCGGTCCGAATCCGGATTACACCGAACATCAGCGCGATCCGAAGATCATCCATAACGAGCAAAACGGCAGGTACTATCTCGTCATCGGCGCACAGACAAGGGAGAAGAAGGGCTGCGTCATCGTGTACAGTTCCGACAATCCGACGGAGGGCTGGCAGTTTGCGGGACAGCTCAAGGTCCCGGGCTTTGAGGACTTCGGCGACATGTGGGAATGCCCGTCGATCGAAACGATCAGCGGGTACGACGTGCTGATCTTCTGCCCGCAGCACCTGAAGCTGCCCGGCAGGGGCGACAGCGTGCATCACAACGGGTACCTTCTGGGACACATGAACTGGGACACGCTGACCTTCACTCCGGACAATACCCGCTTCCATGTGCTCGACTTCGGCTTCGATTCCTACGCCGCGGAATGCGCCGCGAATCCGAACGATAAGAACAAGGCAACGCTCGTTGCATGGATGGGATTGCCGGATGCGTCCTATCCGACCGACGAGGAGGATTGGTCCGGCTGCCTGACGCTGCCGCGCGAGCTCAGAGTGCGGGATCGCCGCCTGATCCAGCAGCCGCTCGACGTGCTTCGGGCGCTTCGCGGCAAAAAGATCGACCTCGAGACCACAGACCTCCTTCCGCGCGTGTGCGAACTGGAGCTGATCAGCCGCGGCGGCGATCTGAACCTGAGGCTCTTTGCGAAAGCGGACGGCACGGGCGGGCTTCGCATCGACTATGACGACACGGAAAAGACGATCACGGTCGACCGTTCCGAAATGGCGCGGCGCTTCAACACAGAGCAGGGGGAGGCGCGCGTGCGTCCGCTGCCGAAGGGGCTGTTCCACCTGCGGATCTTCATCGACCGCAGCTCGATCGAGATCTTTGTCAACGACGGCGACGCGGTGTTCTCGTCGCGCATCTTCCCGACGGCGGGCGAAAAACGCCTGTTCACCCACGGCGACGCTTCGATCCATCTGTGGGAGCTTGAGCGCGCGGTCACGGACGATTTCAGGATCGAATGATTCAAATACGAACAAATAAAAAACATTAACTGCCTGTTCTATCGCTTGACAGCATATTAGATACAATTGTTGTATTCCCAGATTTTCCGAAATGTTGAAAACAAGCCTTCGTGATGTTATACTTTTCACGGAATGAAATGAATAGTCAAAATGGGATCAAGAAAGGAGATTGACTAACTTGGCTTAGTTAATGGAATGGACATGAGACTTATCAGTACATATACATTTTACTTTGGGACAAAGATTCCATTATCGGAAATACCGGACCGTATTTACAGATTCTTACGTAGCCAAGGCCTGAAAAGCGAACGGTTCATGTACTATTTTGAAGACATCGTCGCAGACAATAATGATTCTACAGAACCCAAACATGATTTTTCAACACATGGTTGTGAAAGGATCATAAAAGATTGTCCAGAACTGGGAAATACCAGGTATAGGCGTACAAAGTATGACAATTTTTCTTTCCTGACTAATCTGGACGGAGAGCCTTTTCCTGAGGACAAGATTCTTCCACTGATGAAAAAGATTCACAAAAGATATGGATTCTTTTCAACGTACCTGTATTACAGTGATATAGATTTTTTCGGGAAAACAATTCCTTACGAGCCGTCTGCTTCTGCAAAAGACGATCAGAATGCGGACTCTTTTGACCAATTCTTCTATTGGGGCAATAATGTGGCTAATTCCGGAATTGCGATTTACAGGTGCTGTCTCACTTCGGATAATTATATCTCGTTATCTGTCGATGCCTTGTTTGATGGTGAACTTCGGGATACAACACGGTTTTACACTGCACTTCGCGCTGAGCTCCCAAAGATGAGATCGTATCATGAGTCTATTCTTTGCCCGACGAAGGAAGAAAAGGAAGTGATCGACAGTAATAATCAAAAAGCGATTCCTGTTCTTGAAAAATGCAAAAAACTATTTTCTGAATATATGCCAGCAGAGTATTCATTGTCAGAAGAACATGAATGTTCTGGTGTCGCTAAAATGATGAGAAAGATTTCCGAATCTCATGGCTTTTCGTTTACAAGGGCAGGAAATGGTGATTATAAAGCGGCAAAACGAACAAGCAGCAATGCTGTGATATATGCAGAATTGTCAATTACCGCAAATCCAGAACCCTATGCAAATCAGGGTATTTCTTGGCAGGGCATATGTCTGATTATTTCTTTCCAAGGCGTGGGCTTTAAGCACGAACTTTATTGTGATATGAATATTCCTCGAGATAGAGGTGCTATTATAAATCGTATTAATGAGGCTTATTCAGTTGTTGACATATTTGAAAAAACGTTACTGCCAGAATTAGATTCATGCTTTGATATTACTCCAACCTGGTTTGTACCATCAGACTATTTTGAAAAAGAATATGGTGGATTTCATTACTGATCTCCAATATACAACAGTGTCCCATATTATACCTTATCAAAGGCAATACAAAAACCGGACTGTTCATCACAACAGTCCGGTTCTCTTTGTTAGCCAACCTTGTCAGACAGATACCCTTTTCATTTCGGTCAAACCTATCCGCCTTCCGCGTGCTTTTTTGACGGTTTGATCAGAGCTGACTGCGCAGCAGCGCGACCGCAACGTCGTTGACGTTCGTGCCCGTGGGACCGGTCATGATGAGACCGCCGGTCTTTTCGAGCGCGTGATAGGCGTCGTTGTTTGAAAGGACTGCGTCAACGGTCAGCCCGTGCGCCTTCAGTTCCCGCACGGTATCGCCGTCGGCATAGCCGCCAGCGGCGTCGGTCGGTCCGTCGGTTCCGTCGCTGCCGACCGAGAAGACGGCGGCGTTCGGCATATCCGCAATGCCTGCGGCGGCGGCAAGCGCCAGCTCCTGGTTGCGTCCGCCGAGTCCCTTTCCGACGAGCTTCACGACGGTTTCGCCGCCTGCGATGAACGCGAGCGAGCGATTGTCGGAAGCATGCGTTTTCAGGATCGAGGCAAGGAAGCTGCCGGCTTCCTTTGCCTGACAGCACAGCTGATCGGTCAGCAGGATCGGCGTATAGCCAAGCGCCGTGCACGTTTTTTCCGCTGCGGCGCAAAGCTCGCGCACGCTGCCGTTGATCTGCGAGCGGACGTTGTTGAGCACCTTCGGCGTTTCGATCGAAAGCAGGGCACGCGCCGCGTCGCTCATTTTGAGATCGTATTTCTTTGCAATGCGCTGCGCGTCCTCCGCCGTGGTGGAATCGGGGCAGGCGGGTCCGGACGCGATCATGTCCAGCGGATCGCCAAGGATGTCCGAAAGGATCACGGCTTCGACCCGCGCGGGCCACACAAACTGCGCAAAGCGACCGCCCTTGACGGCGGACAGACGTTTGCGGATCGTGTTGATCTCTGTGATGTCCGCGCCGCAGGCAAGAAGCTGACCGGTGACGTCCTGCAGCTCCGCGGCAGGAACGAGCGGCTTTTCAAAGAGTGCGCTGCCGCCGCCCGAAAGCAGGAACAGAACGGTGTCCTCCTCCTTGAGATCGGCGACGAGATCCAGCGCCGCCTGCGTGCCCTTGAACGAGTTTTCGTCGGGAACGGGATGACCAGCTTCGAAGCAGTCGAAGTTTGCGATCGGACCCATGACATGTTCGTACTTGGTCACGACCACGCCCTTTTCGATGCGGTCGCCGAGTGCGTCGGACGCAGCCTTTGCCATCTGCCATGCCGCTTTGCCTGCGGAAACGAGCAGAACGCGTCCCGAAAACGTCATCCGCTTCAGCGCGCGCTGCACAGCGGCGTCGGGCTGTACGGCGGCGATCGCTTCCTTAATGATTTGGTTTGCGTGGGAACGTAATTCCTGATTCATAGTATCCTCCTGTAAAAAGAGCGCGCTGCCGGGGTGACAGCGCGCAGTCCGTTGAGATCAGTGAATAAGACCGACGATCAGGTTGATGATGAAGATCTCAATCATTGCCGCAATACCGATGATCAGCGTCATCAGCGTCTGCGTCTTATAGCCCTGTTCCGGCGTCATATCGCCGAAGTTGGTGACGACCCAGAAGTAGCTGTCGTTCGCGTGGGAAACCGTCATTGCGCCGGCGCCGATCGCCATAACGACGAGCGCAAGCTGAATCGGCGTTGTAAAGCCGAGCACCGAAAGCAGCGGCGCAACGATACCGGCGGTCGTGGTGATCGCGACGGTGGAGGAACCCTGCGCGCTCTTGAGGATCGCGGCGAGCAGGAACGGGAAGAAGATGCCGAGAACCTGCAGGACGTTCGCATGCTCGGTGATGAAGTTCACCATATCGGACGTAGCAATGACCTTGCCCAGCACGCCGCCGGCTGCGGTGACGAACAGGATCGGGCCGACGGTCTTCAGCGTTTCATTGGTCAGGTTATAGAGATCCTTGCCCTTCTTCGCGGTAAGGAGCTGGATGATCGCGAAGACGGTACCGACGGAAAGCGCCATGATCGGCGTGCCGAGGAACTTCAAAAGATCTGCAAAGAAGCCTTCCCAGTGCACCATGGTGACGACGGAAGACGCTGCCATCAGAAGGATCGGGATGATCAGCGGAGCGATCGCGTTGAAGCCGTTCGGGAGCTTGCCGAATTCGGCTTTCAGCTCTTCGTAGGTCTTGACGACTTCGCCGTTGTCGGTCACTTCATCCGCGCTCTTGATCTTCTTGCCGATGTATTTCGCATAGAGAATACCGGCGATCAGCGGGAAGATCGAGCACAGTACGCCGATGCCGATGACCAGAAGCAGGTTGACGTTGTTCGCGCCGAATGCCGTCTCAAACAGCGTGTTTGCCGCAGCGATCGGACCGGGTGTCGGCGGAATGAAGACGTGTGCGATGTACAGACCGCAGGAGAGACAGATCGTCAGGGTGACGCTCGATACCTTCGTGCGCTTGACGAGCGCTTTGCGAATCGGGTTCAGAATGACGAAGCCGCTGTCGCAGAAGACCGGAATGGAAACAACCCAGCCCATCAGACCGATCGCAAGCTCCGGATGCTTTTCGCCGACGACCTTGATGACCATGTCGGCGAGCTTCAGCGCCGCGCCGGTTTTCTCAAGCACGGTACCGATAAACGCCCCGAGAATAATGACGATACCGATGGAAGAGAACGTTCCGGAGAAGCCTGCACCGATGACGCCCGGAATATCCGTCAGCGGGATCCCCGCCAAAAGTGCGAGAACCAAAGAGACTAACATGATCGCGAAGAACGGATGTACCTTCAGCTTCGAGATCAGCAGGATCATCGCGACGATCGCCACGATGAACGCAATAATGAGCCATATACCGGTCATAACAAGAACCCCCTTCTGTATATTTATTTACCAGTATGAATATATACTATCAGAGAATCCTGTCGTTGTCAATCGAAACATGAGAGTGCTAAACAGGCAAAGCATGTGCGATTATCCGGAATTTTCGTTTTTTTCTTGCATTCATACCCATGATACGATATACTGAATTGTCAAAGGCGCCGCTCCGGAACGGACGAGGCAATAGCTTTGAAGGAGGGGAAAGCATAAATATGAGAATCACGACCATCGGTGAGATCCTCATCGACATGACGCAGACGGGAACGGACGCGAACGGAAACGCGGTTTTTGCCGCGATCCCGGGCGGCGCGCCGGCGAATCTTGCGGTTGCCGCGCGTAAGCTCGGCGTGGAGACCGCCTTTGTCGGCTGCGTGGGCAACGATCCGTTTGGCGAGATCCTGAAACGGACGCTGCTGCAGTACAACGTCGATACGAGCGGGCTGCAGGTCACCGACCATGCCGACACGACGCTCGCCGTCGTGACCGTCGATCCGCACGGCGAGCGCAGCTTTGCGTTCTGCAGAAAACCCGGCGCGGACACGCAGATCGGCCGCAGAAAGGCGCTTGCGGCGGTCCGGCATACGGACATCCTGCATTTCGGCAGCGTTTCGCTGGCTTCGACCGCCTGCCGTGAAACGATCATCGCCGCGGTGAAGCAGGCAAAGGCGGACGGCGCGCTGATCACGTACGACCCGAACTACCGCGCTTCGCTCTGGAACAGCGAAGGGGATGCGATCGGGATCATGCGGTCGGTTCTGCCGCTCTGCGATATCGTGAAGATCAGCGAGGAGGAGACCCTGCTGCTGACGGGACGCGAAGCGCCGGAGGAAGCCGCCGAGGTGCTGATGGATCGCGGTGTGAAGCTTGCGGTCGTGACGCTCGGCGCAAACGGCGCCTACTGGAGATACGGCAAGGAATCCGGCACGGTCCCGGGATTCAGAGTAAAGGTTGCGGACACGAACGGCGCGGGCGACACGTTCTTCGGCGCGTTTTTAAGCCGCATTGCAAAACACGGCGGGCTGCATGATTTGACGCCTGAACGGATCGGATGCTATGTGCGTTACGCGAACCGCGCGGCGTCGATCACCGCGAGCCGACCCGGCGCGATCCCCGCCATGCCGACCGAAGACGAACTTACGGAGGAATAAGCAAATGATGGAACGCGAGCATTGGGCGCAGGAGTTTATCGCGCGATACGTCCGGTATGAGGACGAGATGAAGTGGCTTTACTGCGAACTGTACCACAACGACATGAAGGCATACCGGTACTTTGTCGATATGCTGTACCGCGCCTATGAGGCGCGTCCCGAATCCCTGAAAAACATGGACCGCGCGCGGGAGGCGTACCCGGACTGGTACCGCGGACACGATCTTGTCGGCTTGCTGATGTATGTCAACGCGTTTGCGGGAACGCTGAAGGGCGTGCAGAAGAAGATCGACTACATCACCGACTGCGGCGTGAATTACCTGCATCTGATGCCGCTGCACGAAAGCCCGAAGGGCAGAAGCGACGGCGGCTACGCGGTCAGCGATTTCCGCAGGGTGCAGCCCGAGCTCGGCACGATGGACGACCTGCTTGCACTGTCGGAGGCGTGTCACGAGCGCGGCATCGCCGTCTGTCTCGACTTCGTCATAAACCATACGAGCGAGGATCATGCGTGGGCGAAGCGTGCCCGCGCCGGCGAGAAGGAGTATCAGGACCGGTATTTCTTCTACGACAGCTGGGAGATCCCGAACGCCTACGAACAGACCGTGCCGCAGGTGTTCCCCACGACCGCGCCGGGCAACTTCACCTGGTGCGAGGAAGCGAAAAAGGTCGTAATGACGACGTTCTATCCCTATCAGTGGGATCTGAACTATGCGAACCCGACCGTCTTCAACGACATGACGGACAACATGCTGTACCTGTGCAACCACGGCGTGGACATCATCCGGCTCGATGCGGTCCCGTATATCTGGAAAGCGCTCGGTACGCAGTGCCGCAACCTCAAGGAGGTCCACACGCTCGTGCGCATCATGCGCATGGTGTGCGAGATCGTCTGCCCGGGCACGCTGCTTCTGGGCGAGGTCGTGATGGAGCCCTCCAAGGTCGTTCCGTATTTCGGCACGGTCGAAAAGCCCGAATGCCATCTTCTGTACAACGTCACGACGATGGCGTCGATCTGGCACACGGTCGCCACGAAGGACGTCCGGCTTCTCCGGCATCAGATGGAGCAGGTGTTCTCGCTTCCCAAACAGTACACGTTTTTGAACTATCTCCGCTGCCACGACGACATCGGCTGGGGACTGGATTACGACTTCCTCCGGCAGTTCGGACAGGAGGAGATCCCGCATAAGAAGTATCTCAACGACTATCTGACCGGCAAGTGGATGGGCAGCTTTGCGCGCGGCGAGCTCTATAACGACGATCCGCGTCTCGGCGACGCGCGGCTGTGCGGAACGACGGCTTCGCTGTGCGGCATTGAAGCGGCGGAGCGGAGCGGCGACAAGGCGGCGCTGTCGGATGCGATCCGCAGGGACAACATGCTCCATGCGCTGATGTTCACGATGAGCGGCGTGCCGGTGCTGTACAGCGGCGACGAGATCGCGGCGGAGAACGATTACGGCTATCACGACGATCCTTTAAAGGCGGAGGATAGCCGGTACCTGCACCGCGGCAATCTCGATTGGACAAAGGCGAAACGCAGAGAACTGAAGACGTCGACCGAGGGGAAGGTCTTCCGTGCGATCAAGCGGCAGGAGGAGCTTCGCGCGCAGTATCGTGTATTCGACGACGAGGCGGACACGTGGACGCTCGACACGCACAACGATCACGTGCTCGGGATCGGACGCTATTATCAAAAGGAAAAGCTGCTCGCGCTGTTCAATTTCTCCGATGAACCGCAGGTTGCTTGGGTGCAGGACCTCTCCCTGTTCACCGACCTGATCACCGGCGAGCGGCGCGACGCAGGCGCGGTACAGCTGCCTGCGGGCGGGTATATCTGGCTTTGGCAAACGCTTTGAACGGAGGGAAACGCATGAACACAAAACTGATCTTTCTGGACATCGACGGCACGCTGACCCCTGCGGGCAGCAATACGCCCCCCGAAAGCGCGATGCAGGCGATCAGGGCGGCGCAGAAGAACGGGCACAAGGTCTTTCTCTGCACGGGACGCAATCCCGCCATGCTCGCCCCGGTGCTTGCGCTCGGGTTTGAGGGCGCCGTCGCGGCGGCGGGCGGCTACGTCTTTGCGGGCGACAAGGTGCTCTTTGACTGTCCGATGACGCAGGAACAGCTCGAGACCGGCATGCGCCTTCTGAAGGAAAACGGCGTGTTCCGCACGATCGAGGCGAAGGACGCGACCTGGGGCGACGAGGACCTCGGCGACTTTTTGGCAAGCGCGGGCGAGGGCAACAGCGAGCTCGTGCGGTGGCGCAAGGCGCTCGCGGAGGAGCTCAATATCTTGCCGATGCACGCGTACGACGGCAGACCGGTCTATAAGATCGTGTTTATGTGCACCGAAGCAAGCCAGCTCGTGCCCGCAAGGGAAGCGCTGGAAAAGGATTTCAAGTTTGTCGTGCAGGACGTCGCGGCGCATCACTGCCTGAACGGAGAACTCATCAACCGGAGCTTCGACAAGGGCAGGGGCGTGCGCATCGTGGCGGACGCGTACGGGATCGCGATCGAGGACACGATCGGGTTCGGCGACAGCATGAACGATCTCGAGATGATCGAGACGGTCGGGACCTCCGTGTGCATGGACAACGGCAGCCCGAAACTGAAGGAGATCAGCGATATCGTCTGCCCCGCGGTGGACGAGGACGGGCTTGCGATCGCGTTTGCACAGCTGGGATTGATCTGAAAAACGAAAGGACTGCACCTTGCAGTCCTTTTGCTATTCCATGGTATCGCGAACGGAGAAACGCCGTTCCGAGGGATCCGGCGCGATCGGCGTGATCGCGCAGTGCGTGATCCGGATGTGCGGCTGACTTTTGAGCTGCAGAACGAATCTGCGAAGGTCCGAAACAGGTCCCTGCGTCTCCGCCTCCACGCGTCCGTCGGGAAGATTTCGGACCCAGCCGGTAAGGCCGAGCTTCTTTGCCAGAAGCCGCGCGGTATAGCGGAAGCCGACGAACTGTACCTCGCCTTCGAACAGGATATGCCATCGTGTGAAGCTGTCCGGTCGGTTTTCCATGCGCGCTCCTTTCGGCTTTCAGTATAGCACGGCATCGGGGAAAAGAAAAGCGGAAACGCGGCAAAAAAGATATCTTTGCACAAATCTGAAATAGTATTTGCGTTTTGCGAAAACATACGGTATAATGTATAAGAATACAGGTTCTTTTCAGGCTTGACCGGAACCTGATAAAAAAAGGGGGTAGTACCGAATATGGCACTGGATTACCGCAAGTGCGCTGAAGAGATCGCCAAATATATAGGCGGCGGCTCGAACGTCATCAGCGCGGCACACTGCGCGACCCGACTTCGTCTGGTCATCGCAGACAACAGTAAGCTCGACAAGAAAGCACTCGAAGACGTCGAAGGCGTCAAGGGTATGTTCGAGTCGAACGGTCAGCTCCAGCTGATCATCGGAACAGGTACGGTCAACAAGGTGTACGACGAGTTCCTCGCCGTCACCGGCGTGTCCGCTGCAACGAAGGCGGACGTCAAGGCGGCTGCGGCATCCAAGATGCCGTGGTGGAAGAAGATCCTGAAGACCCCGGGCGATATCTTCGTCCCGATCCTCCCCGCAATCGTCGCATCCGGCTTGATGATGGGTATCGTCGAAGCGATCCCGAAGTTTGCGCCGGCGTTCGGTGATTCCGACTGGTATTCCTTCCTCGACCTTGTTGCGAACACCGCGTTCGCGCTGCTGCCCGTGCTCGTCGCG
>JAZNHI010000189.1:0-11881 GCA_045576895.1 Clostridia bacterium
GTCCCTGGCGACGGCAAGGAACCGGTCGGTGATGACGCGCGGCTCCAGAGAGCCGAGGCGCAGCCGCTCCAGACCCGGTATGCGGTCGGCAAGCACGATCAGATCGCTTAATTCCGGCTTGTCCGGAAGATCGAAGCCGTACGCCGAAAGCTGGATCCCGGTCAGAACGACTTCGCGGTAGCCGCATTCGGCAAGCGAGCGAAGTTCGTGTTCGGTGCTTTCGAGCGTGCGCGAACGCAGCGCGCCGCGGGCAAATGGAATGATGCAGTAGCTGCAGAAGCTGACGCAGCCGTCCTGCACTTTGAGCGTCGCGCGGGTACGGCTGTCGCACTGCGCGGAAAGCTCTTCAAACGAGCGGCGTTCGAACGGCGCGGGATATGACGGGACGCAAACCCGGTCCGCCGCCTGCTCCACAAGGCGCACAATGTCCTTTCTGCCCTCGGTGCCGAGCACCAGCGAGACGCCGGGCAGCGCCGCGACCGTTTCCTTTGCAACCTCGGCGTAACAGCCGACTGCCGCAATCAGCGCATCCGGATTTCGGCGGTGCGCCTGCGAAAGGATCTGCCGCGATTTCTTGTCGCCGATGCTTGTGACCGTGCACGTATTGACGATATAGGCGTCGGCGGCGTCCTCAAACGGAACGATCTCATGTCCCGCTTTTCGGAACAGCTCCTCCATCGCCTGCGTTTCGTAATGATTGACCTTGCAGCCGAGCGTATAGAATGCGACTTTCACGGCTCCACCTCGTACATGATCTGCGCCAGCATCGCCATGCCCGCGGTCTCCGTGCGCAGAATGCGCGTGCCGAGCGAGACGGACCGCGCGCCTTTCCCCGTCAGCGTTTCGATCTCCGCGTCGGAAAAGCCGCCCTCGGGACCGATCACGATCGCAATCCGCGTTCCGCAGCCTTCTCTGAGCACAGCTTTCAGCGAAACGGCACGCTCGTTTTCAAATGCGACAAGGATCGTATCAAACGCGGAAAAATCAAGCCTGTCGAGAGCAACCGGCAGATTTACCTGCGGGATCACGCCTCGGCGGCTCTGCTTCGCCGCCTCCTCGCTCACACGCTGCCAGCGCTCGATCCGTCCCTCGTACGGCGGTTTCAGCACGACGACGCAGCGTTCCGACTGAACGGGCACAAACGCCGAGATGCCGAGCTCCACGCATTTCTGGATGATCGTTTCCATCTTGCCCGCTTTGGGAAGGCACTGGAACAGCGTCACCTTCGTGTCCGGTTCCGTGACCGCCGCATGCCACAGCTGCGTATCGAACGTCACGGCGTCGGACGAAACGGACGCGATCGCAGCGTCGCATTCGTTCCCCCGCCCGTCGCAAAGCTGCACACAATCGCCCGCGCGAAGGCGCAGGACCTTTGCGATGTGCTTCACGTCGTCGCCGCGAACGACGGCGGTATTCTCTTGGATCTCTGTCGTAAAAAAGCGATGCATCTTATTTGCAAAGGAAGGCGTTCCAGCCCTCCGCGCGGCTATGCTCCGAAACCGTAAAACCGCTGTTCTGTAATGCCGCGACGACCTCGTCGACGCGCTCGTCGATGATGCCGGAAACGAGGAACACGCCGCCCGGTGCGACGAGCGGACGCGCGATCGGCGCGAGCGCGATGATGACGTCCGCGACGATGTTCGCCGCGACGACCGGATACTGCCCCGCGATCTTCTTCTGAAGCCGCGTGTCCGAAAGCACGTTGCCGATCAAAACCGTATAATGCTCTTTGCCGATACCGTTCATTTCGGCGTTTTCATAGGCGATCGACTCCGCGATCGGATCGATGTCCACCGCGGTTGCGTCGACCGCGCCCAAAAGACGTGCCGCGATCGAAAGAATCCCGCTGCCGCAGCCGAGATCGAGCATCGTATCGCCGGGCTTGACGGTCTTTTCAAGGAATTCGAGACACATCCGCGTCGTGTGATGCGCGCCGGTGCCGAACGCCATGCCGGGATCGAGCTTCAGCACGATGCGGTCCGTTTCGGGGCGCTCCTCCCACGAGGGCAGCACGAGCAGCCGGCTGCCGATCGGAAGCGGTTTATAGTACTTTTTCCAGTTGTTCGCCCAGTCCTCCTCGTCGACCGACACCACGGTCACGAGCAGCGTGCCGAGATCGAACGGAAAGTCGAGCGTTCTGAGCCGTCCGATCGCCGCCTTTGCGGCTTCGATGATCGGAAGATTTTCCGGACAGTCCGCGACGTAGCCCTTGACGCAGGGCGTGTCCGTGCCGATCTTTTCCTTATCAGCAAAGTCCCAGAAGATCGCCGCCTCGCGCAAAAACGCGTACGCCTTTTCATGGCTCTCCTCAATGGAAAGTCCCATGATGCCCGCGCCGTTCAGCGCAGCGCAGACCGTGTCGATCCCCGCGTCGGTCGTGTAGACCGTCAGCTCCAGCCATTTCATTCGTTCGTGTTCCCCCGACTGTTCTTTCGGACAGTATACCACAGCCATTCGCTTTATACAAGCGCCTTCTGCAGCGGGATCGGATGCAATACGGTATTGCCCTGCATGTTGTCCGGGCGCGCAGGCGGAAATCATATACAATAATATATAGGGAAAATATGCTTGTTTCCGATCTTTCGGCAAGGTATAATATGACAGAATTGTGAACTGCAATTCGTCAGTATCACGTCTTTGTCCGACATACGGACAGGAAAGGGGTTCCATGAAAAAGAAACTGTTCTGCCTGATTCTGAGCCTTCTGATGGTTCTTTCGCTGCTGCCCGGACTTGCGGGAGCGGAAACGGATCCGGAAGAAACGGAAACGCCTTCCGAACCGGCTGCCGCTGTCAGCGAAAGCCCGGTCGTTCGCGGCGTACACAACACGATCATCATCGACGATGATCCGACCGACGGCTATGAGGGCGATTACGTCGTGATCTACAATCCTTCCACGACCGCCTCCAACTCCATCTCCACCGGCAACCTCAGCGGTCTCATCGAGACGACCGTCGAGCCGAACATCGTTCCGAATCCGGATATGCACGAACTGCCGGAGTCCGAACTGCCGTTCTGGAAGATCGACATCGATTCGCAGCTTGAAAAGCCGAAAGAGCCGTACAAGCGCGACCCGTCGCTCCTGAAGGTGTCGTCTTTCAGCGTCGGCGATACCAAGACGTTCGAGATCCTTGGGCAATACTCTCCGACCGGCAGCGACAGCATGGAATTCAAATGTCTCTACGTCGGCGAGCACTGCTATATCTGGACGCCCGTCTCCTCCGCGAACAATACCTATCCGCTGGACGAGATCGACTCCACCTATGCCAAGATGGCGGCGGACGAATTCGACTCCAAGTTCGATCTCATGCAGTCCTCCTTCGGCGACCATGAAAACGGCGAAGGCGACGGCAAGCTCCACATGCTGTACTACAACATCGACGAGGGCTGGAACGGCTCCGGCGGCTACGTTGCCGGCTTCTTCTATGCATACGATCTGTATTACAACAATCTGCCCATCCTGAACATTGACACCTATCCGGGCGTCTACTACAAGAACCCGAACAGTGGGAACGTCTATAAGCGGATGGACGATACCTACAACACCATGGTGCACGAGTATCAGCATCTGATCAACTACTCCAACACCAGCAGCATGGATACCTGGCTCAACGAGTGCTTCTCCGCCGCAGCAGAGGAAATCTGCTATCCCGGCAGCTCCGTCATCGACCGCATCCAGTCCTGGGAAAACTATTACTATTCCTCCAACAACGACTGGCTGAATCCGCCCGCGGAGTTCGAGTATCAGAGCAGCTTCGAGCTTCACAACGGCTATTCCATGTATAACTGGAGCAACAGCATCTCCGACGTTCTCGCGCTCTATGCGCAGGTTTCGTTCTTTGCGCAGTACCTTTACACGCGGTTCGGCAATACGATCTATAAGCAGATCTCGAGCAAGTATACCTCCAGCGAGGTCAATGCGATCACCAACGCGACCGGCGTGAGCTGTGCGGAACTCGTCAAGGCATTCCGCGTCGCGGTGACTGCCAATGCCGCGCAGGATCAGTACGGAGGCATCTACGGTTTCAAGGCGCAGAACGGCTACGATCCTTCCCAATACAACAATGTGCAGAATCCGTGGGATCTGCTGTCCCCGATCGTCTTTACCGGAAATGCTGCTGCGATCAAAGGCGGCGGCGCGATCACCGTCAAGCCGGTCGACGGCGTGTTCAATCCGCCGTCGAGCGCCGACAGCAATCTGCAGTATATCGGCATCAAGCTCGCCTCTCCCTATACCGTGACTGCAATCTCCAACAACGAAGCGTGGGGCGCCGTGTCGGTCGAAGATACCAAGATCACCTGCGTGCCCGCAGAAGGCTACTACGTGGCTGACTATGAGGTCATGAGCGGCACGGCGACCGCAACGATCCGCGGCAATATCGTCCGCGTGAATCCGGAGAGCGACTGCACGATCAAGGTCATCTTCGCGGCGAAACCCAGCTATACGGTAACCTACAAGGCTTCCGGCTCCGCGCAGGGTCAGGCGACCGCGCTGCACGGCGATACGATCACCCTGCCCTCCTCCGTGACTGTCAATCCAGACGATTGGACGTTCATCGGCTGGACGGAGGCCGAGATCCCCGAAGAGACGGAATCGAAGCCCTCGTACTTCGCGCCCGGCGCAGACTACACAGTGACCGATAACGTCACGCTGTACGCGGTCTATTCCCGCATCGAGGAGGGCGTCGGCGCTCCCGTCTATAACCTGATCTCTTCCGCGCCGTCCGACTGGTCCGGTAATTACGTGATCACGTACCGTACGACAAACTCCTCCAGTATGCCCATGTACGTCATGAAGGGCATATCGGTCAGCTCCAACGGAACGGCGATCGAGGGCAATTATAACTGCGATCAGTATGCTGTGACCGGCGCCGTTCTGGACGGCACGACGCTGACGGACGTTTCGGATACGTACTTGTTTACGATGGAACCGCACGGCAGCTATTATTCCATGCAGAACGTCGCGACGGGCATGTATCTCGGAATAAACGGCAACGATTATCTGGCAGGCTATAAGACCTACACGTCCGGCAACTGCGACTGGACGCCCGGTGTCAAGACCAACGCCAGCAGCGCGAAGGTTGCCAAGAGCAGCAGCTATCCGCTCATTTCAATGTACATCGACGGTCCGTATTTCTGGGCGGGCAGCAACAACAACACTGCCGCGCTCTACGTCCGCTTCTGGAAGGAGACCAACGGCGATGCGACCTACTATACGACGAATCCCGTCGTCACCGTTGAAGAGCCGGCGTTCATGACGCAGTCGCTGCTGCTCGAAGGCAAGATCGGCGTCAGATTCTACGTCTATCTGCCGGAGATTGACGGCTACGAGTATCAGAACGTTGCCTTCACAATCAGCGGCAAGGGTGGCGAGGACTGCGCGACAAGCGAAGCGTTCGATCCTGAAATGCAAACGAACAGCCATGGCTGGTACGGCTTCACGTACTATGTAGGTACGATCCAGATGGCGGATACCATCACGGCGACGCTGAACTACACGGTGGACGGCGAAGCGCAGACGCTTGAAAAGACCTACTCGGTCAAAGAGTACTTCGAAGCGTTCGACGCGAATTATGCAGCGCATCCGGAGCTGTACAGCGATGATATCGTAAACCTGATCAAGGCGACCGCAGACCTCGGTCACTATGTCCAGGCATATCTGGATGAAGCGCGTTCCGAGTGGAGCATTGCGAATGGCGATCATGCAGCGATGGATAAGGTCTACACGACAGGCATCGATGCGTACCTTGAGGAAGCGACGACAGCGGTGGCGAGCCATGCGCTTAATGTAACAGGCGGATGCTCTGACATCAAGAGCCTGAACTACGCTCTGCTTATGGACAGCGAGATGACGATTCGCGTGACGATCGTTCCGGTGACGGGCTTCACGGGCACGTTCACGGCGACTGTGGACGGCAAAGCAGCCGAGGTCAAGACACTCGGCGCGAAGTACGCGGTCGAGATCAAGAACGTGCAGGCGCATCAGCTGAGCAAGAAACACACGATCGTGATCGGGACGGAAGATGGCGGAAGCTACACGCTGACCGGCTCCGGTCTGAGCTTTGTGAAGATGATGCTGAAGGCGTACGAAGGCAACAATGTGGCGATCAACGCGGCGATCGCGGTCTACCGCTACTCGAAGTTCGCGGACATCGTGATATCCAACGGCAAGAAACGGTAAACTGCCGATCAACAGCAAGCAATTAAAAAGATGCGGTTCCGAGCGGAGCCGCATCTTTCTGTCATTTTTAACTGTCATTTTTAAGACAGCCGATTCTGTTGCCAACGCCTCCGATCCGTATTCGGATCATACGGTATGCTGTTCGGCAAGAAACGGCACGAAAAACGGAATTCAACCGCGTCGCCTAAACCGGCGTCATATACCGTGCGATCGTCGGTACGAGCGCATCCGCTTCCTTCGGCGCATAGCGCGGGGAAAGCGCAAGGTTCATGCAAGCGAACGGTTCGCGGATGCAGACCGAAGCGGGATCGTTATACACCGTAAGCGGAATCTCCGGTTCCCTGCCGTATCGGTTCTCGAACAGCCTTGAAACGAAGGACTCCAAACGGATCGGGCGAAAGCCCTCTCCCTCCCGCTCGCAGAACGGCGGCAGGTCCGGGCGGGAAAACGGATCGCGCACCAGCGTCAGCGCATCGATCCACCGGAACGAAAGCGAAAACAAGAGGTAGTTCGCCTCGTCAAGCTGCTTTTGCGCATAGTATCGGGAAAAGCCGTCGCGCTCCTTCGGCGGGATGCCGAGGACATTGTTCAGCACAAAGCCGGGACCGGGTTTTCCGATACCGAGGTCGGCGTGCGCATCGACGTGCACGACCGAAAAGGGCTTATTGAGCCGTCCCGCATCCATCCGTTCCTTCCAGAACGCAAGCGCGCCGTCGTGCGTTTCGGTGATGCGGCCGGGGATCGGATGCTGTCGATCGAGTCCGAGACCGTTTTCCAAAAATGTGATGACCGACTGCTCTGTCCACGGGCTTGCGCACGACGAAACGGGGCGTTCCCCCTTCGCCGCAAGCGGACAGCAGTTATCGAGAAAGAAATCCAGATCGAGATCCAAAACCCACATGCGGGTATTTTACCGTTGTTTCGAGCGAAAAACAAGTTCTTTTTATTTCGTAAAAGGCTGATTGTACTTAAAAATAATACATTTTTGTCACATTTGCATGTTAAAATTTTCAAAACGATTCAGAATCGGGCGCGAAATATATTGCGACTTTGAAAATCCTTTGCTATAATATAGTTATCTTTGCGGAGGATTGTCATGAAGCCTGCTGCGATTTTGGACATCGGCAGCTCGAAGGTCGTCTGTCTTTCGGGCAACGTTTTAGATAAAGGCGGCATCGTCATTCACGGTGCCGGCGTTTCCGGCTGCGACGGATATCTTGAGGATCAGTTTCTGGACAAGCAGAGTCTGCACGACGCAATCATCGACGCGATCCAGAAAGCCGAACAGGAATCCCATTCCCGCATCCGCGATATCGCGCTCACGGTACCCGTTTCGTTCTCGAAACTGGTGCTTTCGGATATGACGATGACGCTCGGCGAACACGCCCGCGTCGTCGATCCTTCGGACGTCGACCGGCTGATCGAGCTTTCGTTTCAGAAGATCGAAACGCCCGAGGGACACGTGCTCATGCACAGCACGCCCGTGTTTTTTCTGGTCGACGGCGTGTCGTCCTCCGAAATGCCGCAGGGCATCGTGACCGAGGAGATTTCGGGTCTGTTTGCGCACATGTTCGTGCGGGAAGACTATATCGAGACGATCCAGAACGTTCTGGACGATCTCGGTATCGAGATCTCGATGTGCATCAGTTCGGCGCTCGGCGAAGCAACGATGCTGATTCCCGAGGAGGAACGCGTCCGCCCCGCCGTGCTGATCGACGTCGGCTACCGGCAGACGGACATCTGCGTGATCGAGAACGCCGCGCTGACCGGCGTCGCCACGATCCCGATGGGCGGCTATCAGTTTGCTTCGGATCTTGCGTTCGGGCTTGAGGTCACACAGCAGTCCGCCGAGCAGGCAAAGCGCCGGTTCGTCTTCTCACTCGATTACGGCAACAAAACGGAGATCCTCCGTTCCGAAACCGCGTCGAAGCGCGTCGAAAACAGCACGATCGCCTACATCATCGAGGCGCGTGCCAACGATCTTGCGGCGCATATCCGCGAGGAGCTGGACCGTCTGCAGGTCAATCTGGAGTCGCGCCCGATCGTGTATCTTTCCGGCGGCGGACTTCTGATGATGCGCGGATCGCTCGACTTTCTCAAGAAAGCATTGGGCTTTCCGATCAAGCGGGACATGCCGTGGACGCCGCGGCTGTCCTCTCCCAACTACTGCAGCGCGTTCGGCGCGCTCAACTTCGTCCTTCGCGCAAACCGCGCCGAGGATCGGCCGGAACAGCAAAAGCCGGACGAAAAGAACTTTCTGCAAAAATTGAAGGACTTCTTCACGAAATAAACAAAGGGGGAACCACCATCCATGCTTGAAAACAATTTAGACAGCACCAACTTTGCTCAGATCCGTGTCGTCGGTGTCGGCGGCGCAGGCTGCAACGCAGTCAACCGCATGGTTCAGTACGGTCTGCAGGGCGTTGAATTCATCGCCGTCAACACAGACAAGCAGGCGCTCGCATTGAGCGCAGGCCAGAAAAAGATCCAGATCGGCGAAAAGCTGACCAAGGGTCTCGGCGCGGGCGCAGATCCCGAGATCGGACGCAAGGCGGCGGACGAAAGCCGTGATTCCATCATCGAAGCGCTGAAGGGCGCGGACATGATCTTCATCACCGCCGGCATGGGCGGCGGCACGGGCACCCGCGCAGCTTCCGTAATCGCGGAATGCGCGAAGGAGCTCGGAATCCTCACCGTCGGCGTCGTCACGAAGCCGTTCACGTTCGAGGGCCGCGTTCGTATGCGCAACGCCGAACAGGGCATCGCAAACCTGAAGCCCGCGGTCGACACGCTGATCACGATCCCGATCGACAAGCTGATCTCGCTCGTCGGCAAGTCCAGCCTTCCCGATGCGCTGCGCGTCGCGGACGACGTGCTCCGTCAGGGCATCCAGGGCATTTCCGACCTGATCGCTGTCCCGGCGATGATCAACCTCGACTTTGCGGACGTCAAGACGATCATGAAGGAAAAGGGCATGGCGCACATGGGTATCGGTTCCGCAGTCGGCGAGAAGCGCGCAAGCGAAGCGGCGCGGCAGGCGGTTGAAAGCCCGCTCCTCGAAACCTCCATCAAGGGTGCGAAGGGCATCCTGATGAACATCACCGGCGGCGGCGATCTGTCGCTGCTTGAGGTCAACGAAGCGGCCGAGATCATTGCGGAGAACGCGGATCCCGAAGCGAACATCATCTTCGGTGCGGACATCGACGAGAGCATGGGCGATGCGCTTCGCATCACCGTCATTGCAACCGGCTTTGACCGTGTCGAGCCCGGCAAGGCAAACGACCTGCAGATGGGCGGCACCGCAGCAAAGCGCGGCTTTACCGAGGCGCGTCCGTTCGGCGGAATGAATGCACCTTCCGGCCCCGCCTCCGCGGCGAACGCCTTCTCCGCCCGCACCTATGCGGAGCCCGAAAAGGCGCCGGATCCCGTCATGAATGAGCCGGAACCGCGTCAGGAACAGCCGCTGTACCGCGACCCTTCCGCAGGACTTCGCAAGGACTACAACGAGCGGCCGTCCAACAAGCTGGATATCCCCGCTTTCCTTCGCAAGTAAGCAAGAAAACGGACAGATGATAAACCTCATCTGTCCGTTTTTTGTTGTGCCGTTACAGGAAGAACCAGAGCACGACCGCAACAGCCAAAGCGCCGAGTCCGATCCACCGCGGGTGCTTTCGGTTCGGCAGAAACAGCGGCGAACACAGAAGCAGCGCCGCGTAATATAGGGCGATCACCGCGGGATGCGGCGCCGGAAGCTGCAGCCCGGACACGTTCAGCGTCTCCGTTACCAGCGAGATCAGCCTGATCGCGCCGTACGCGGGATAGGACAGGATCGTCGCAAATTGCGGCAACACCCCGTACAGCAGCACGGAAAGGAATCCGCAGAGCAGAATGACCGGCATCGTCGGGATCAGCAGGATCGAAAGCGGGATCGAGATCCATGTGAGCGTCCCGAAATAGTATGCCATGAGCGGCAGCATGCCAACCGTTGCGGCAAGCGCACCGAAAACCGCCCGCGCGATCAGCGTGCTGCGAAGCGATTCCGGCAGGCATTTTCGGAACTGCCTTGAAAACAGCACCATCCCGCCCATTGCGGCAAACGACAGCTGAAAGCCGATCTCCCGGTATCCGAACGGCTCGCACAAAAGCGTCAGCACAAGCGCAAAGCAGAACACGGACGGCAGGTCCGCCTTCCGTTCCCGCATGGCTATGAGCCGCAGTCCGATCAGCACGAACGACGCGCGCAGCACGGAGGCGGAAAACTCGGTGATCGCGCAGAGAAACAGCAGGAACAGCGCAAGCAATGAAAATGACAGTGCCTTGTTTCCGGTGCGAACGATCTTTCCGAGCATTCCGACCAGCACCGTGACGTGCAGACCGGAGACGGCGAACAGGTGCAGAAGTCCCGCCCTTTCGTACTGCGCATAGGCGGCATGATCCATCAGGCTTTTGTCGCCGAGCAGGATTCCCCTTGCCGCAGCGGCTTCGTCCCGGAACAGGACGTCGGCATTTTCCGAAAGGGATCGGCGCATATTCCCGAGAAAGGCGGCGAGCCCGCTGTTTTCCGGAAGCGCGGTCGGCAGAAGAACGATGCGCACGAGTACGAAGAATGCGGCGATCGGCAAAAGGAAGAACGCGCTTCTTCTACGGAACAAAAAGACCGAAACGGGGATCAGCACCGCCGAAACGGCAAGCAGGACCCAATCCGGCGCAAGCGATCCGAGGATCGCCGCGAGGATCGCGCCCAGTGCCGCGCCCGCCATGGGGCGTGTATGAAACCACGGTCTGTTCTCTGTCATACCGACAGTATAACAAAGAAAAACCGATATTTCAACGATACAAGGAGGAACATCTGATATGAATACGCTTCGGGAGTATATCGACAAGGCAAAGAAAATCGTATTTCTGGGCGGCGCGGGGCTGAGCACCGAAAGCGGCATCCCCGATTTCCGTTCGAGCGACGGCGTTTTCAAGGCGATCCGGGCGTACGGCGTGCCGCCGGAAACGCTGCTGTCGATCGACTTTTTCGAGGACTATCCCAAGATCTTTTACGATTATTACAAAAAGTTTCTGATCTATCCGGAGGCCAAGCCCAATAAAGCGCACAAAGCGCTTGCAAAGCTCGAAGAGATCGGCAAGCTCAACGCGGTCGTAACGCAGAACATCGACGGGCTGCATCAGGCGGCGGGCAGCAGGCACGTCTGCGAACTGCACGGCAGCGTCTACCGGAACCACTGCACCAAATGCCGCCGGTACTATTCCCTCGAACAGATCATGCAGATGAAGGGCGTGCCCACCTGCGAATGCGGCGGCATCATCAAGCCGGACGTCGTGCTGTACGGCGAGGGGCTCGACAATTCCGTCGTGACCGACGCGATCCGCTCGATCCGCGAGGCGGACACGATGATCGTCGGCGGAACTTCGCTGGCGGTCTATCCGGCGGCAGGTCTGATCGACTATTTCCGCGGCGATACGCTGATCGTCATCAACCTTTCCCCCACCCCGCGCGACCGGGAAGCGACGCTTTGCGTGCATGAAAAAATCGGCGAAGCGCTATCCTATCTTTTGGATTGACTTTCCGGAAAAGTCGGCTATAATGGATGTTCGGAGAATCATTCTGAAAGGGGTACAAAAATGCAGCTTTTGGTCATCACCATCGACAAGTGTGATGAGTTTCTGAATACGCTCGAAGGTCTTCGGGCA